>JBILFF010000010.1:0-28734 GCA_044351695.1 Bdellovibrionota bacterium | reverse complement strand
CTCCTAAGGACCGGTCTTACTACGGAGGTCAGAGTCCCATACTCATCATCTCTCAATAGAAGCGGACAGATCGTATCTACAACAAGTTTACCTGAGACTCAATCAGGATGCCGAAAATCCTAAGGGATTAGGCGATCAAATTGTAGGTCCTTGTGATTCCTTGTGTTTTTTAATCGACTCGGAATGGGATAAAAGTACGATTCGGCCCCCATCCGCTTTGAATTAACTACAATTTACTTCGTGACAAGCTATGGCGAATCATTAAAAACCGCCGCGTTAGAAAAACGAACGTAATGGAGGTCTTGAATATGAAATTACTGACGACCGTTCTGGGTCTGACTCTATTTCTGGTGAGCTTTTCAGGGGTCCCGGCCCATGCAGAGCCCACAGAAAAATTAAATCAGCGTGAACTTCTTAAAATGGTAAACGAGAAGTCTACGTTTAACTTTGGCTCTTCGTACCGAAGCTGGGCTCGATCGGCGAGCGATGCTCTCAGTCGGTTGGAGCGAGCGCCAAGTCTCGACCAAGAGGCAAAAGCGATTCTGATGATCTTTTTAAGAGGAAGCGAGCGTCCTTGGAATGAGAATGAGTTTCCTTTTTATCAAGGCCAAGATTGGGCAACGACCCTGAAAAACTTAACAGACTACATGGGCTCAGAAACCCGATTGGGAGCAATCGGTCATGAGATCATGCGAGATGGGCAGTATGTTTACCCCGTCGTTCCTGTCGCACAGGTTTTGGCTAAGCATGGCGTAAACGAAGCAGTGCCCGTTTTAGCTAGTCTTTATTTTAACACAGAGAGCTGGTGGTTAAAAAATGACTACTTCTTTGCCCTCACTAAATTCAATGATGCGCGGGCGATTCCAGTATTTCAGGATTGGTGGCAAAGAAATAACGATCGCTTAGAGACTGATGAGGACATTGCGATCTTCGACATCATTCCTACGGTTCGTGAATACCTGGAGAGCAAAAATCCTCAAGGCGGTGCGTTAAAGGTGAGTGAGGATCAGGCTGATTTAATCGCCGATCGTGCTAGCAAGCTGATGGAGGCCTTCTCGGCCAGTTCAAGCTTAGGAATCGAACAAGCTTTAAATGGTCCGGTCACCCGTCGAAATCCTAAAAAAGCGTCGATCAGCGTTTTTGGTCCAAACAAGCGATGGATGGTGAAGCAGCTTCCTTTTGATGCTGATCTTCAAGAGCAGACCGAAGCTAGCTTTACACGTGTGGCGGGAGAAATTGGCGATTTGAACAAGGGTCTTGCAACAGCGAATGATCTCATTGATGAAACCAATATCCGAGTCGATCAGACGAACGGGCGAATCGATGAAACGCAAAGGAATCTCGCCCGTACGCAAGCCGATCTGGTGAAAGCTCAAGGAGCTATTGCCGGTCTTCAAACGCGAACGAATGAGCTTGGTCAAAATATTGAGAAGCTCGACAAGAAAGTGGATGCGAACCAAGCGGCCGTTGAAGCGGAGATGAATGCCCTGAAGTCGGACCTTGAAAGCTTCAGAAACTTTGTGGGTGAAGAGCTCAAAAAGTCCGATGGAGCTCACTCTGAAAAAGTAGCAGCTCTTCAAAAGCAGATCACAGCGCTTCAAAAATCCATTGAGGCTTTAGAGGCTCAGTTGGATCCGCGACGCAAATCTCTTTCGGAGATATTCAACTAAAAAGGACTTTAGAGAAGTTCTAGAGGAGGCGGGCAGTTCTAGAAAATGAACGCCCGCCTTTTTTATTTGAGAGCCGAGCGATTGTTGAGACGGAGAAGCTCCATGAAGAAAATCATTATTTGTTCTATTTTTAGCTTAGTTCTTTTGACTGAGACGGGTCATGCCTCAGAGAGAGCAAATGCTTATCGTTTGGCTTGGATCACTTCGGGATGTGTGGGCTTTTTGGCTCTCACCGGATGGGTAGGCTTACAGCACGTTTGGTTTGCTTCTGAAAACTCACAGCTGCGCGCTCAAGTTTCTGCGTTGGAGCTCAAGATTGCCGATCAGGCCGCATCGGGGACACTGAGTCGAGTGGCTGAAGAACAAGCAGGACGGGCACGTCAAATCGAGAGAGCGAAAACTCAAAAGTTGGTTTCTGATTTTCAGCAGGCACTCCAAGAGCTTATTCAGCAAAGAATTGTGAAGGACGAGGATCTAAAAGAAAATCAGGGGCGGGTTGTAGAGAAGTTTCGCCAATCTTATGAAGCCCTTCAGGCGATCATTAACCAAAAGGCAGAGCTTGAAGATTCAAGTGGTGACTCTGTCTCTTTGCAAATCCTCTTGATTACTTATGAAGCTCTTTACAGGGATTTAGAGGAGCCCTTTAAACACTGGCAAAGAGTGAATGCCGCTGTCGCCGAGATTGAGCTGATGCAGAGTATGCTCAAGAGGTTTTCGAGCACGCTTGAAAACTTAGAGCGAATGCTCATCGAAAAAGAAAGCTCGGGAGCGGATCAGCAGGAGTTGGAACGGCTGCGTGATGATATTCGGAAAGCAAAAGAGATGCGCGACAGCCTGGAGCAGCAAATGAAGGCTCTGCGTGGAAATCCTTAAACTTTTTTAAAATATCTACTTCTCGCGCAGCTCGTTAGAAATTTCATTTTCATTGTTAGATCGGGCCGGAAAGTGCTCGGCCAGTCTTTGGGCGACCAGATCAAGGGACGTGAAGACAAGTGTTTCGGCCGTGGAGTGGGCCAGTTCTTGGGCCAGTTGCGAGCCGATTTGTGACCATTCTTCGGGCGACATGACTTTGAGCAAGCCGTGATCGGCCAGGACAAAAACTTCGTGTTCAAGTTCAGAAATGTAGATCAATACCCCTGTTCGCGCCTGAGTCTGAAAGACCTGCTCTCGCAGAAAGGCAAGTTGAGCGCCCTCCTCGACCTCGATCTGCCGGAGTCGTTTGGGTGCGAGAAAACGAAAAACTGGTGGCATTGAAAAGAAAGGGAATGCCAGTAGACCCACCGCAAGGCTGAGTGTGGTGTTCAGAAGGTGAGATTCACTGATCCCGCCAAAAGCATGGATTAAGCTTTGAGCGGCAAGAGCGGTGAGCGCGCAGCAAGTGAGTCGAAACAAAAAATAGGAGTTCGAGCGCTCGACGATCACCGGAACAAACTCAACGGATGTTTTTGATTCAAGCTCTTCTATTTTTGTTTTTACCCGGGCTTGAAGGCCCTCTGTGAATCGAGACATTTACCAACCTCCCGAGGCGCCGCCACCACTAAAGCCCCCGCCGCCGCCACTCCAGCCGCCGCCACCAAATCCTCCGCCGAATCCTCCGCCCCCGATCCATGGGGTCGATCGCGAGCCTCTTGACCAGTGGCGATTCCCTATCATCGCCGATCGAGATTTGGCCTTCATGACTTGCAGAAAGAAAATCAAAAAGAAGATAAAGAAGGGAAGAAGGGCTGAAAAAATCTTTTCAAAAAGAGAGAGTGGTGCAGATGACGATGTAGGCTCTTGAAAGTCTTCTCCTGCGCTGAGAGCAATCATTTGTCTCAAAGCTTCTTGAGTTCCCTCAAAAAATCGTCCCTCTTTGAACCGGGGACCTAGGATCTCGCGTATGATTCGAGCAGAAATGGCATCGGGTATCGCACCTTCAAGTCCTTGGCCAACTTCGATTCGCATCCGGCGATCCTGAGTGACGATCATTAAAAGAGCTCCATTGTCATTTTTTTCGCTGCCGAGCTTCCATTTTTCAACCGCTCGGATTGAAACATTCTCAATCGCATCACCCTCAAGGCTGGGAAGAGTCCAAACTTGAAGCTGAAGCTGAGGGTGCTGAGAGCGAATCAAGCGCTCAAGCTCTGAGTTTTCAGAATTCGAAAATAAGCCGGCTTGATCGATCACTGGACCGCTGAGCTCTGGAATCGGGACCGCGGCATTGAGCGCAGTCCAGAAAAAGCCGATTCCCGTGAGACCCAAACAGAAAGCAAAAAAACGAAAACTTCGAGTGGTCAATCGAACTTCACCGATGGCGGCTTCTTCATTTCTTCAAGGTTCTCAACTGCAAACTGAGGCTTCTTCTCATGCTTAAAGAAAAGAGAATTGGTGATATTGGTCGGAAAAACCGAGACCAGATTGTTAAACTCTTTCACTGTCTCAATGTAGCGCTGGCGAGCAATGGTGATTCTGTTCTCGGTTCCCTCGAGCTGCGCTTGAAGGTCTTGAAAACTGCGATCGCTTTTCAGATTTGGATAATTTTCAGCCACCGCCATCAATCGCGATAGGGCAGATCGAAGTTCGCCCTGGGCTTCTTGAATCTTTTTAATGTTTTGCTCATTTAGTTGGTCAACGTTGACCGTGAATTGGGTTGCTTTAGCGCGAGCTTCAGTGACGGCCGTCAGAACCTCTCGTTCTTGAGCCGCAAAGCCCTTCACAGTGTTCACGAGATTGGGAATCAGGTCAGCCCGCCTCTGAAACTGATTCTGCACTTCGGCCCAGGCTGCTTCGACCTCATTATATTGGCGCGGAATCGATTGAATTCCGCAACCACTCAAGAGAAGGGAGAAGATGAAAAGTGACAAAAGAGAATTTAAACGGCGTCGTTGCATGTGCCCACATTAAACAAACTTGCCTGGGATAAAAAGCGATTGTTTTTCGTGAAGAGTCGCTTAGACTCCGAGCATGACTAGAAGCTTAAGACTTTTTGTGGGGCTTTTTGTTCTTCCGATTTTGGTCGCGTGTTCTACGCCTGAGGTAGGCACGAAACGCAATCCACTCAAACTCATGTTTATACCCTATGTGGATCAGCAAACCATCATGACTCATACCGAGGAGCTGGTGAAGTATCTAGAGAAGTCTTTGTCACAAAAAATGTTGGGTAAAGACGAGGGTTTTTTTATTCAGGCCTCTATTCCCACATTTTACATAGCAGTTGTAGAGGCTTTTGGAACGGGCCGTGCCGATTTAGCAGCCATGACGACATTTTCTTACCTTCTGACCAAGGATCAAAAAAAATATCCTGTCGAGGCGATCCTTACCGTCGATCGTGACCCCGATGGCCAGTTTTACAAGGGGGCAATCATTGCTCGAGCCGATAGCTCTGTGAAGAGTTTTCAAGACTTGAATGGAAAAAAGTTTGCGTTTTCGGATCCGGCTTCGACCTCCGGTTTTATTCTTCCGTCTAAACTTTTTAAAGATAAAGGCATCAAGCTCGAGCAAACGGTTTTTGCGGGCCGGCATGATTCGGTAGTGTCCATGGTTTATCAGGGGCAAGTCGACGCAGGCGCGATTTTTTATTCTTCGCCTAAAATTCGCACCGAGAACGGTAAAACAACGAGAGAGCTGCGAGACGCTCGCGGAATGGTTTTGGTTCAGTACCCGGACGTTGAAGAGAAGATCAAAATCATTGGATTTACCGAAGAAGCGCCGACGGAGCCGTGGGTGCTGCGGACGAATATTTACTCGGATCCCGCAAAGCAAGCGAAGCTACGCAAAGCCATTGTAGACTCAGTGGTGGAGTTTACATCGAGTGATGCGGGTAAAGAGCTGATGAGGATTTTGGTCCGAGGGGAGCGAGTACTCCCCGCAGACGACGCCCGCTACGATGGCATTCGAGAAGTTATTCGCACTTTGAATTTTGACATTACAAAGTTAGTGAAGTGATGAAGTCTATTTTGAAATCGATCAGGGCTTTCGTGTGGAAGAGCGGCATGAGAAAAAGTTTTTGGGTCTCGGCTGGATTGGGCTTACTGGGTTTTTCGATTCAAAGCGTAAATGCGATGGAGCGTATTGTCGGGCGCTTGCATCAGGTCGAATCGGTTGCATCGGAATCTCAAAAGGTTTTGTTTAAAATCACTTGGGGTGCTGCAGATCTTTTGAATTCTCAAGTGCAGAATACCGATAGCCATCTTTGGTGTCGACCTGCCCATGAGGCTGATAAATTTGCGAATTGCTTTTTTGCTGTTGAGTCGCAAAATCTTATTTTGGCAAGCGAGGTTCGTCGCTTAGTGATGGAGAAAGAGGACGCGTCTTTTCGCGAGCTGGGTTGGCTATCGGTGGGAATTCTTGAGCCGAGGGATGAAGATCAGGTGGGCGTGAGGTCACCAGAGGAGTACTGGCAGCGAGAGATTCGCATGCGTGGCACTGCGTCTCAAGCTTTCAACAAGGCCCTTGGACTACCCGAGAACTCAGAGCACTTGAGTGAGTTTGTGGAGTGTCGCAAGAGAGTGTTTCGCCCCAATGGGCATTCGGGTCCAAAGCTTTTTAGGGTGTCGGAGTTAAGTTGTAAGATGTGGAGTTTAGGGGGGCGGCTTATGGCACCAGAAAGTGTTCAGAAGTGAATGATTTTTTACTCGAGTCTTTGGTGGGCGGTGCCGTGATTGGACTTGCCGCTTCTCTCTTGCTCATCGGCAACGGTCGTGTGGCGGGAGTGAGTGGAATTCTCTCGGCGCTTTTAGGAAAGTGGAGTGAGCCCCAAGCTTGGCGAGTGCTATTTTTGTTTGGGCTTGTGGCAGGAGGTGGAGTGGCGGCGATTTTTACTCCAGATCGGCTGAGAGTTGGTCTTGAGGGTTCAAGTCTCTGGATTTTGACGGCAGGCTTTTTGGTTGGCTTTGGCAGTGTTTTAGGGAGTGGCTGTACCAGTGGGCATGGGGTGTGCGGCATGAGTCGATTATCGCTGAGGTCTGTCATCGCGACGATCGTCTTTATGTTTTTTGGCTTTTTGACGGTTTATTTGGTGAGGCATTTTTAAGGAGAACGCGTGCTGAAGCTCTCTGCATTTGTCAGTGGATTTTTATTTGCTATGGGTCTTGTGATTTCGGGAATGGCGCAGCCACATTTGGTTTTGGCTTTTTTAGATTTGTTTGGAGCTTGGGATCCTCGCCTCATCTTTGTCATGCTTGGGGCCATCGGGGTTCATTTGCTCAGCTATCGCTGGATCAAAAATCGTCGTAGCCCTTTGTTTGATGTGTCTTGGCATGTGCCCAGCAAGAAGGAGCTCAGTATCGATTTGTTTTTAGGGGCAGCAGCCTTCGGAGTGGGTTGGGGCATGGTGGGTTTGTGCCCGGGCCCTGTTATAGTCAATCTGGCGCAGCCCGATCTACCTCTTCTGCTTTTTTTTGTCGCTCTGCTGGTGGGCGTATTTTCGGGGCGATGGATTCGCGCAAGAGTTTTTGAGCGAAAGTGAAGATTTTGTTTCGCTTATGCCTGCCGCTTGGTTTTTCCAATATGATAAAGAGCAAAATCGTATTTGATGGGGTCTGCAGGATCGAAGAGCTGGAGTACGCTCGTGATCTCTTCGACTGTTTTTCGATCAGTCGTTTTTCGAGATGTGAGGCCCAGGCGGAGTGCTTGTTGATGAAGATGAGTATCGAGTGGAATCATCAGAGCGCTTTTGGGAATAAAATCCCATAAGCCAAAATCAATTTCATCTTTACGAACCAGCCAGCGAAAAAAAAGATGCATCCGTTTAGCCGCTCCTGATCTGCCATCGGGGATCCAGTATTGAAATCCGTAAGACTGTTTTGCTTTTGAATGAGCGCATCGGTGAAGCTCTGCGCGAAAAATGGAGATACAATCAAAAAGACTTTGATTTTGTGAGTACTCATTCTTAAAAAATTGACCAAGGCTTTGATGCTTCTCTAAAAAAACAGACAGTGCCTCTAAAATCCAACGAGCATCTTTGGAACGATAAAATCGATAAGAACCCCATTCTTGCTCTATGATCTCGAGCTTTGCTGTCTTGTAAATGGACTCTATCGGCTGAGGCCCGAGCAGAGTGAATAGCTGAGAAATTTTAGGCATCATCGCTTTGACGTTGCCGTAAGCCATCGCACTAGCCAAAAGACAAGCGAGCTCGTGTTCGGTAGAGGATTGAAAATCAGGGATCAGGCTAATGGGGTCGGTTTTGATAAACTCCCGGCGATGAAAGCTTTTAAATGCTCGGTCGAGTGTCTTTTTTATCTCTGATTGGCTTAGGCTCTTTGGCACGACGAAGTCGATGCAAAACTTATTCGGTGAGACTTGTAAACTCCCTTTATTGAAAACGAGGGTGGACGAGGCCTTTGTGTTGTTGAAAATTAAATTTGTTTTGGAGATGAATGTTTAGACTTTATCAATTCGCGAAATTCGTTCGTACTAGGAGCGTTTCAAGGAGGTCTTATGTCTAACACATCGAAGTGTCCTTTTTCAGGAAAGGTGGGCGCTCTCGCCACTCAAGGAGCTCAGTCCAATCGCCAGTGGTGGCCCAATCAACTGAACTTGAGTATTCTTCATCAGCACTCAGAGCCGTCAAACCCTCTGGGCGGAAAGTTTAACTATGCCGAGGAGTTCAAGAAGCTCGACTATGCCGCTCTTAAAAAAGATCTTCAAAAATTAATGACAGATTCACAAGACTGGTGGCCAGCGGACTGGGGCCACTATGGAGGCTTATTTATTCGAATGACCTGGCATGCTGCGGGCACTTATCGGATCGCTGATGGTCGCGGTGGAGGGGGGACGGGCAATCAAAGATTTGCGCCGCTCAACAGCTGGCCGGACAACGGAAATCTCGACAAAGCTCGACGCTTGCTTTGGCCAATCAAGAAAAAATACGGCAATAAAATTTCTTGGGCAGATCTTTTGATTTTAGCGGGCAACGTGGCCTTGGAGTCGATGGGCTTTAAAACTTTTGGTTTTGGAGCGGGTCGCGAAGATATCTGGGCGCCCGAAGAGGATATTTATTGGGGGGCCGAGACCGAGTGGCTGGGGGATAAACGCTACACAGGAGATCGTCAGCTCGATCATCCTTTGGCGGCCGTTCAGATGGGATTGATTTATGTGAATCCTGAGGGGCCCAATGGAAACCCCGATCCTGTCGCATCCGGCAAAGACGTTCGCGAAACCTTTGGGCGAATGGCGATGAATGATGAAGAAACGGTGGCTCTCGTTGCAGGCGGCCACACCTTTGGAAAAGCTCATGGTGCAGGAGATCCAAGTCATGTGGGACCAGAGCCCGAGGGAGCTCCGATTGAACAGATGGGATTTGGATGGAAGAATTCCTTTAGAACAGGGAAGGGTGCCGACACGATCACGAGTGGAATTGAAGGAGCATGGAAGCCGAATCCCACACGCTGGGATAACGGCTATTTTGAAATGCTTTTTAAATATGATTGGGAGTTGGTGAAAAGTCCTGCAGGCGCACATCAGTGGCGCGCGAAGAATGTGGAAGAGAAGGATATGATTCCTGATGCGCATGATCCATCGAAGAAGCATGCACCCATGATGACGACTGCTGATCTTTCGCTTCGTTTTGATCCGATCTATGAGCCCATTTCTCGGCGCTTTCTCAAAGATCCCGCCGCGTTTGCCGATGCTTTTGCACGCGCATGGTTTAAGCTTACGCATCGAGATATGGGACCGCGGGTTCGATATTGGGGGCCCGAGGTGCCGAATGAGCAGCTGATTTGGCAAGATCCGCTCCCAGCTGTGAATCATCCCTTAGTGGACGAGAAAGATTTAGCTCAACTGAAGAGTAAGATTTTAGCGTCTGGGCTGAGTGTGGCGCAGCTTGTAAAAACCGCTTGGGCCTCGGCCTTTAGTTTTCGCGGATCTGATAGGCGCGGGGGCGCTAATGGAGCGCGTATTCGCTTAGCGCCTCAAAAAGATTGGGAAGTCAATGAGCCGAAAGACTTAGAAAAAGTTTTGAATTCTCTAACGGCCATCCAAACAGACTTTCATTCAAACTCGGGATCAAAAAAGATTTCGCTCGCCGACCTTATTGTTTTTGCGGGGGGAGTGGCTGTTGAAGAAGCGGCTAAAAAGGCCGGCTTTGATGTAAAGGTTTCTTTTGCGCCAGGACGAGTAGATGCGCGTGCCGAGCAAACTGATGTCGCATCGTTTGCTGTTTTGGAGCCCTTGGCCGATGGATTTCGAAACTACGTCCGTGGTGGTCTGGCAAAGCACTCTGCAGAGATGTTGATCGATAAGGCGCAGCTCCTTACACTTTCGGCGCCTGAGATGACGGTCTTAGTAGGTGGTATGAGAGCGCTGAATGCGAATACTGGGGGATCAAAGCACGGAATCCTGACCCAAAGCCCCGGGAGTCTGACCAATGAGTTTTTTGTAAATCTCTTAGATATGTCCACCGAGTGGAAGCCAGGGACGACGGACGGAGAGTATCTGGGAGTCGATCGAAAGACGGGTCAGCAGAAGTGGACCGCTTCTCGAGTAGATTTAGTGTTTGGATCAAACTCTCAGCTAAGAGCTTTGGCCGAGGTTTATGCGCAAGACGATGCGCGCGAGAAGTTCGTTAAAGACTTTGCCGCGGCGTGGTCGAAAGTCATGAATCTCGATCGATTTGATCTGAAGCGATAAGAAAATTCAGTGTTTGAAAAGGCGATGCCACTTGAAACCTGGCGCTGATCGCCTTTTTAAAACACTCCAGTCTCCAGAGATTCTCTCTCGGTAGGGGCTCGCTGATTTTTTGCAAGAATATCATGGGCTTGCCGCGATGCGTCGGTGCGGTGTTAAGCTAGAGAAGAGAGGATGTGGATGTTCAAATGGATTTTCGCAGCCTTTGGCGCGGCTCGTTTTCTCCATGGTCTTCAGTGGGCTTAAGCAGTTCTTTATCTCCTTTAGCCCGGTCCCGCTCGAATCCTTTGCTCCCACTATCGAAGCAGGCCTTCTCCAGGTCTCTATCGTCATTCTCAACAGAACAGTCAGTCTCAACAGTACAGCCAAAATTCTTAGCCTCTGTGACGAGTTCTGCTTCTCGGCTCAGTTCGATCTCTACGTTAAGAGCTTCTCTCACAACGGTCAAAGCCTCTTCCCCGAGCTCGTCGAGCCCGCAAACTTTAGCGGTCGAGAATAAAGTTCAAAACAATAGTTCATTCACTCAAGCAAGAAAGTCTTTGGAAGAGGCTCAAGCGAACTACGGAACCTTAGATACTTTGCTGACCAATGTTGAGATGTACACCGGTCAACTCGAAACATTAATGGCCTTAGGAGAAGATACGTCGGAGGTCGTGAAGAATTTGGAGGGCGCTATCTCGAGTTATTTGTCTGCAGCAGAGAGTCTGGGGCAAAGTTTATCGATCAAGCTTGTTACTCGCCAGTCGGGCCAACGCTCTTCAGTCTCTCATGACGTGAATGGCGTTTTCGAAAGGACGGGGGGCTTAGGGGATATTCAACTCAATAATCTAAAAACCGCCGACGACTTAAATTCTGCCGTCACAAGTGCCCGAGAGAGCTTAAACAATTTCCGAAACGACATTGCAGCATCGCTTGTGGCGGTGGACGCTTTAGCTGAGATGCCTCGATTTTTAACCAAAAGCGAAAGTTTCACCCCCGAGGATCTTTTTTATCAATCTTTTCAGGAGGCTTTGAAAGGCCTGGGCCAGTAGCCTTTATGTTCTCTCTAGTGACTCGTCTTTAATTTGAATTAGAGTAGCGATGGTGAAGCCTGCATCGCTCATTTTGGGTCCTCTGTCTTTTGTAATCATCTTCAGTCTTTCGATTGAGGGGCTGAGTCCATCGGGACGTGCCGTAGCCGCTTTAACCTTGTGGATGGCCGTTTGGTGGTTGCTCGAAGTCGTTCCTCTTTATGTCACAGCCCTGCTGCCGCTGCTGGTCTTTCCTGCACTTGATGTGGTGGGAGCGCACAAGCTGGCATCATCTTACGGCAACGAAATTATTTTTTTGTTTCTTGGCGGTTTTTTGTTTTCAGCAATGATTGAAAAGAGTGGTCTTCATCGGCGGCTGGCGAGGACTATTATAAGATTTACGGGTCATCAGGCTTCGCCTTTGCTTTTGGGATTTATGTTGGCTACCAGTTTTCTCTCGGTCTGGGTTTCAAACACAGCGGCAGTGCTTTTGATGCTTCCGATGACGATGTTGTTTTCGGATCTTCAGCAAAGAAAGTATTTGCTTTTGGGGATTGGATACTCGGCTTCGATTGGTGGGCTAGGAAGTATTTTGGGTAGCCCCCCAAACGCGATTGCTGTGGCTTATTTAAGAGAGAACCATCAAATAGACATTAGTTTTTTGGATTGGCTTTTCTTTGGATTGCCTGTGGCCTTTGTCGGCACTTTACTATGTTGGGCCTATCTCGCTCTTTTGCAGAAGCGAAGGATCGACGAGAAGAGATTAGATTTTTTGTCAGAAGGGGATCCATGGAGTTCCCATGAAAAACGAGTCTTAATGATCTTTGTGACTGTTTTTGTCTTCTGGATTTTGAGGAGCTTGCTCGGTTGGTCCTGGATTTCAGATACAGGAATTCTACTGGGCGGGGTAGCGATTGCCTTTATGGTTCCGACTCAAAAAAGCGGACAAGAGCGGTTATTAGTTGAAGATGATATTCGGCATGTTTCTTTGCCCATTCTTCTTTTGTTTGGTGGGGGTTTAGCGCTTTCGGCGGGTTTTCAAGAAAGTGGTTTGTCGCAGTGGTTGGGTTCTCATTTGTCTGTCTCGGGCACTGAGATGATTTGGGTCAGTTTTTTGAGCTTATCCGGAGTCTCTGTGTTTTTAACAGAGTTGATGTCAAACACAGCTCTGGCCAGCATTTTGGTTCCGATTGTCGGGAGCCTGAGCTCGGAGCCTGAGCTCGTCAGAGTTTTGGTGTTGCTCGTGGCATTTTCGGCTTCACTCTCCTTCATGCTTCCGATGGCTACACCACCGAATGCGATTGTTTTTTCGAAAGCTCGAATGCCGATGAAAGAAATGATGTGGATCGGTTTTGGTCTTAACCTTCTTTTTATTTTGTTTTTATCGGCTGTCTTTGCTCTTTATGCCTCGCTTTTTGTAGTTTAGCGCAGCGGGATCTTTTGAATTTTAGACAGATCATAGCCTTGGCGTTCAAGCCGTGCGAGAATCTCGTTGTAGGTTTTTTCAGGAATATTTTTTTTTCGCGCCATGATCCAAAGATACTGCCGCGATGGATAGCCGATCACTGTGAAGCTATAGTCATCGGCTAAGTCGATGACTAAGTAGGGGAGTCGAAGAGGCCAAAAGATTTGTACACGCCACTCGGCATTGGTCTGTTTGTTTTCAATCAACCCTCTAAAGCGATATTTTTTGAGCTTTCCGTCAAAGGAATTTTTATTGCAAGAAAACTGAATGTTAATGTCTCCGTCGTCTCGGAGTTCGTATTGTTCTAAAGCGTTGAAGCAGTTCTTTTCGACAAAAGTGGGAATGTTTGCAATCACCCACCAATCCCCCATGAATCTTTGAAGATCTACTTGAGGAACTGTTTGAAGAGGGGGGAGTTTTTTCGTGCCGCAGGACGACAGGGCCGAGATCATCACTAGCATCAGGCATGGCATTCGCATCCTTTTAAATTGAACGGCTTTCATGGATAAATCGACCTTTTTGTGGGTCTGCCTTGCGCCTTAAAACGTCGAAAAGAGTGCGCAAAGCGTCGACCGACAGTTTGTGCCCAGTTCTCTTTTTGGGCGATTCCTAAGCCTTCAAAGGCTCGATAAACTAGATGGGGTGAGTTTTCGTTTGCGAAGGCATTTGCGTATTTTACTGCTGGCCGGCGGTGTCTTGGCTGCTCTCATTTTTTATTTGAAGACCTATAATTTTGAGCCTTCTGCAAATGTGGTAGTCGCTCTGCCTGAGCGAAAAAGCGATTCGAGAGCGTCTTCGGGCTATGGTCGGGGCCGCGCAGAGCCAAGCGCACAGAAAAAGAACACCACAGTCGCACGCCCACCCGTTCAAAAAGCGTGGAAGGAGCTTCTGCGTCGCTATCCCAAAATGCTGATCGAGAAAAAAGAAGAGGTGCACTTTTCAGATGGGTCAAAAGAAACCTGGGCGATTTTTCGAACGAGTCCGAACAATCCAAAGCTTTGGATTCTACAAGAAACAGATTCGGGTCTCGAAGCGGCCGTGGCTGGCGAGATTTTGATTCAGGTGCGGAATGATGAGGATTTTAGGGCGTTTCGCGACATTGCCGATGAGCAAGGCTTCCCCTTCGAGCTTGAGAACGAAAGCATGAACCTTTATCGAGTCCGATTTGATCCTGAGGATATGGGCCTTTACCGAAAAACTTTGGAGCAGTTTAAAAGCGATAGTGGAAAGCCAGAGGCGGTACTTAAAAATCGCATGATGAGTCTCGAGCCTTAAATTCAGCTTGAGAAAATGGAATGCTCATGATGCTCTCGAATCATGCTTGCATTTAAGGATCTTGAGTTTCATCAGTTTCAGGAGGCGGAATCGAGTACGTTCACTTATTTGTTAGCGGACCCGCAAAGTCGCGAGGCGATCATTATTGATCCTGTCTACGAAACAGTGGAGCGAGACTTACAATGGATTCGCGAGTGTGGGTATTTGCTCAAGTGGATTTTGGATAGTCATGTGCATGCTGATCATATTACGGGGGCTTGGAAGATCAAAGAAGCGACTGGTGCTCAAACTGCTGTCAGCGGAGCTGCTGGTGTTCAGTGTGTGGATCGTCTTTTGAAAGACGGGGACCGGCTGTCTTTTGGAAGAGCAGAAATTCTTGCTCGCATGACGCCGGGACATACCGACAGTTGCATGTCGTTTATTTTGCCAGGAGCAGTTTTTACCGGGGATACTTTGCTCATTAAGGGCTGTGGTCGAACTGATTTTCAACAAGGCTCTTCTGAGAAACTCTGGAAAAGTGTTCAAGAGATTTTGTTTCGGTTGCCGGACGAGACCATTGTTTTTCCTGCGCATGACTATAAAGGAAATCTGTCTTCGCGAATTGGCATTGAAAAGAAGTTCAATCCTCGGTTAGGCGCAAATAAGAGCATGGAGGAGTTTGTGCAAATCATGTCAGAGCTCAAACTCGATCCTCCCAAAAAAATCCAAGTATCGGTTCCGGCCAATCTTCAATGTGGTCGTGTGTAGTGCAGCAGGCTCCAGAGGCTGTCGCAGCTCGGACGAGTCTGGATCGACTTTGTTCATCTCGGCTGGTTCTTGCCCCGATGGTCGGGCTGACTCATTACGTGGTTCGAAGGGCTATCTCGGAGTATCTTCCGCCTTCGATCCAGGCGCTTTGGCCGACCGAGATGCTTTCGAGTCGGCGGCTTCCGTACCAAAAAGAAGATCAAGTTCCGGAGCTGATTTTTAAAGATAAGGACTCGGGCTTAGCGCCTCAGCTTTTGGGAAATGAAGAGGGTCCTATTCGCGAGTCCATTCGTCGCCTCGAGGATTGGGGAGCTTGCGTGATTGATATCAATATGGGTTGTCCCGTTCAAAAGGCTTTGAGGCACAACTATGGTGTGGCCTTGATGGGGGATCCTCAATACGCGGCCGAGGTGGCTTCGATGGCTGTTCGCTCAACCTCTCTTCCTGTTTCGGTGAAGTTGCGAGCTGGTCTTCAAAAGGACCCAGAAGTTTTGCTCAATTTTTGTTTAGGCTTAGAGAGGGCAGGAGTCTCGTGGATCACACTTCACCCTCGAACCGCTGAAGAAAAAAGAAGAGGCAGCGCGGATTGGAATCAGATCCGGCTCTTAAAAAAAGAGCTTTCTATTCCGGTCATCGGCAACGGCGATATACAGACGGCCGGCGATGTTTTTAAGATGATTGATGAGACGGCCTGTGATCGAGTCATGGCGGGAAGGATTTTGACGGCCAAGCCCTGGATTTTTAAACAGATTCATTCTGCTCAGAATGTTGAAGATTGGGATTCTGTGACTGAGGCCCGAGAGTATGGACGGTTTTTGCTGCGTGTTTTAGAGCTCACCGAAGAGTCTTACTCACTAGAAGCTGGTTTAAAGCGCTTTAATTTTTTGATTTATCACGGGCATGTTTGGCTAGAATTCGGGTTGCATCTGTATTCTCAGGTGCGCAAGGCAAAAAGTTACGCCGAATGCCGAAAGGCTCTGCAAGTTTTTTTTGCGCAAGATCGTCGGATGTTTGAGCGCACCGAGCTCAGAAGATAAATTCGAGTCGCGTTGTGAAACAGGGTGCCGGACTTTTGAGTCGCATACATCAAGAGTATTTATGGGTCTCTGATGTCGCAAAAACCAATAGTTATTCAGTACTTGCATCAAGCCCTGTGCTCTCGTTACGAACAGCACCGCGTGTCCAATCTTCGTTCTACCCTTCTATTCATCCACTTTTACCTCCTTTGGGGAGTGTCACAGCTAGACGCTGCACCAGCTTCTTGGGTTTTTCGAGGGGAGTTGACCCAATTGATTGATCTCGGCCGTGTTAACAGCTCTCAACTTGAGGAGTTTAAGCAAACCGTCGAGAGACAAAAGCTTCAGATTTACCGATCCCCACCTTGGGTCTTGGTTGGGGGCGGTGTTTCATTTTTTATTTTGAGGGAGTTAATTCAAGAAAACGATCAAGATGGCAATGTTGATCGACAGAAACATTTTCGTTCTTTGCTCGACTGGGCTGCGACTCGAGAGATCCGTTTTGCCTTTAAGCCTACCGAGGCTTTAACGGCAGCGTTTTTTATGGAGCCTTATTTTGTGGGTTTCTCCATGGCCACGGGAGTGACGCGGGGGGTTTTGGCCCACGAACTCACTCACTCCATCATTCGATATGAGCGTGGTAAGCACGAGCGAGATCTGGGCGCGCGAGCTTATTTTTATCCCGCCTCCTTAAGGCAACCGCGACTTCAGAGTGAGATGAGTTTTGTAGATGTTTTAGAAGAAATCGAAGCCTGGCGAGTGGCAGGCGAGTTTGATTCTCTGCCACGCTCTCCCTATGAAATGGTGACTAAGCTTTATCGCCGACATTTTGGTGATGCTCTTTTGGATCGTTTCATGAAAGTTTGGCCCGAATCTCGCCTTCAAGGAACCTATCAAGATTGGATTCAGCGAGAAGTAGACCGATGGAGTGGGAAGAGCGTTTTTGAGGTTCATCAAGAACTCCAAACGGAGTCAGCGATAACAGATTGGGAGCTTCAAGTTAATTTTCTCATCAAGCTTCGCTCATCGCTTCATTTAATTGCAAGCTCTGGACAGAAAGATGAAATCCAGAAAACTCTGCAACGGATCCAGCGTGAGCCCGTGGACGCATGGTCGGCGAGGGAGTCGATGGATCTATCGCGAGCGCTCGACACGAGTGCCATCGCCTCCACCCACGTCTTTTTGAGTCAAAAAGTGAGTTTACGAACTCATCAAAAGTCAGCAGAAAAATGGTTAAAAAATATTCAGTCGCGTTACCCCAAGCTTTTGATTTCGTCAGACCTTCGAGATTTTCTTTTTTTTGCCTCTTTGTTTCCGGAGATTCCACGATCTGAGATCATGAGCCGTTTTGAAGATGAGTTTTCGATTCGATTGCAGTTTTCACCACAAGACGAAAGAAAACTTGCCGAGATAGATCAAGACCCAGTCGCAGGTTTTTTTGTTCAGGCGCTCACATTTTTTGAAAAAATCCAATCGCGAAGCATGACGGATTGGTGGAGGGTGTTTTTGGATGAAAAATCTTCGGAGGCGAGGCGTAGCCTTGAGTCGGAGTATTTGATCGATCTCAATGCAGAGCTGTGGGCGCAATTCTTAAAAGTTTTATTTGAGACGCCACACGATCCGGAATTGTTGACGTTTTTTGATTCGACTCTTCAGTTTTTTGATTTTTCTGAGGGGCAAAAGGCTCAGCGAGTGAATCGAAAGCCCTTTTCGCATTGGGTTAATTCAAGAGTGGCAGACGAGATCTTTGCCCGAGGTTTTTTTTCGAATTCTTGGGCTACACCTCGAGTGCGAATTTTGCGTCGTTTGATCAATCGCTTTCATCCAGACGAACTGCCCTCTGTAAGAAGTTGGATGCTCTCGGTAGCTACAGGTGAAGTGGCGGAGACAGGACCGCAGTATTTACTCACCAATCTTTTAGTGGGTGGACCCGATGTGCCCCAGTTGGAGCAGGACTGGCTCTGGCCAGTGATTTTAGCGGCCTCTCTAACGCCCAGAGATAATCCGGTGATCTTAATCGGAGTGCTGGAGTATCTGGGAACTCGCTATGCCACTCATTTGCGTCTACGAAGGCTGCTTTCAGTGTCTGATGTTTTAGACGACCAGGCTTTGCGGCGAGCTCGGAAAGAGGTTCAGAAACTGGATGAGCTTCGCACGCAGGAACTCAAGGCGGCCGTTCAGGTTTTAGAGCGAATCGCGCGTCAGCCAAGTCCTCAGTTGCGAAGGGCTGTCTTGCTGATTCTATCGCTCGTGCCGGCTTACTTAGTCTCGTTTGAAAACCGAGACGATATGGACCTCTCTTGGGTTTTTCAGTGGCGAGAGTCGATTGAAAATTCTCCAAGAGGCGGAGATTGCGCTAGTCTTTTAGCAAACTTGCCATCGGAGCAATGATTAAGCGGCTCTTTTTTGCTCCTCAGAGATGCGAGGGGATGAATGGTGATGGCGAAGAAAAAAAATACCGATTAAGATGAGGCTGATTCCGAGCCAGGCACTTTTGGTCGGAAGGTTGCCGTAAACAAGTGCATCCAGCAAAATTGTAAAAACTGGAATCAAATAAGCAATCGCGCTCGTTCGGACGCTTCCCCAGCGCTTGATCAAAAAAAAGTAGAGGCTAAGCGCCAAAGCCGTCGAGAAGACTCCAAGATAGAGTAGGGCAATCATCACTCGCGGTGAGTTCAGGAGAGGGGCAAAAGAGGGAATTCCATCCATCCAAAGTGAGCCCAAGCTGAGAAAGACTAAGCTTGCAAGGTGCTGGTGAAAGACAGAGGCGTAGAGGTTTAATCCCTCGATTCGAGCAAAATTTCTTTGATTCAAGATATTGCCCAAAGCGTAGCAGATAGCCATGACCAAGCAGGCTGCTGCTCCCCAAAACTCCATCGAATGGGTCGTGTTCGTCATTGGGGCAAAAATCCAGATGACACCTACAAATCCAAGGCCCAGCCCCAGAAGTGTATTCCAGGACAGTCGATGTGAATGAGGAGAGAGTGAGGCCGAGAGGTGAAGCATAAGCGCAGTGAAAAGCGGAACACTTCCGTTGATCATGCCGGCGATCCCTGCCGATACAAACTTTTCTCCCCAAAACAAGAAAGCGAAGGGGATGCCTAAGGTGATGAGTCCTGAGCCCCAGATTTTGAGATAGCTTCCGGAGGGGAGTGATAGTTTGTGTCTAAAGATCCAAGCGAAAACAATGTAAATGGCGGCCGTGGCGATCCACAGTCTCATGGCGGCTGAGAACCAACTCGGAAGTGCTCCGACGGTTTCTTTAATGGCAACGAATGAGCCGCCCCACAAAAATGCTAGCAAGATAAAGACTAGGCAAAGAACCCAAGAGCGCTCGCGCATGCCGCCGTGTTAGCTGCTTCGGAGGCTCAGGCCAAGGGGGAGAGTAAGGTCTTAATATTCCTCAGATAATGGTGGATGCGGCCCGAGACCGCCGACTAGAATGAATGAATGTCGATCGCTACGCTGCTGATTTGTTGGAGCTTAATCGGATCCAAAAGCCCTACGGTCTTTGTTGAGAAATTTAGGGGTGAGGCAAGAAACGAATCCCAACAACTCATCTATCGAGAACTTCATGAGCATGAGTTTAGGGAGGCTAAGATTTTTAAGTCAAAAACCGACTATGTGAGTCCATCGGGGGAGCTGATGGCTAGTCTGGTGGCCGACTATTCGAAGAGCTCCAGGCTTCCTGTTTATCGTTTTGAGGACTATCGATCGGGGGCCAGTGAAGGGGTGCGCATGGTAGAGCCTCGGGTAAAAGTTTGGAAAAATCGTGGGGGTGTCGATAAGGATCGTGAAAAAGATTTTGAAGTAGACCCAGATTTGATTGGAGGTCAGGGCTTTCATCACTTCATCAGAGAAAATTTAGAGTCTTTGATCGATGGGCCGGCAAGAAGTGTGAAGCTTTTAATTCCTGCGAAATTAGATTTCTTTAATTTTAGAATTCGATGGGTAGAGACGGTGGGGGATTTAGTGAAATTGAGGCTTGAGGCAGAGTCTTGGTGGCTTCGGCTTTTTGCTCCGCATTTGGATGTGAAATACGAAAGGTCGACAAAGAGATTGATGTATTACTACGGTATTTCGAATATCCGTGATTTCGAAATAATGGGAAATCCAAAAGTTCGCATCCGATATGAATATGTTCGCTAAAACTCTCGTTTAGGTTTTTGATGCTCAGGGGGCATTAAAAAGTCCAAACTGCATTTAAATTCGATGGGTTAGACAGATAAAAGCCCGCGCGAAGTGCTCGGCGCTTGGGGCAAGCCTGGTGAGGAGTGGCAGAAAGTGTTAGAGCTTTTTTTAAGAGGTGCTCGTCAGTGAATATATTCAAGCTCAAATGCGGTCTTATTGTTTTTCTTATGAGTTTTTCGCCAGCTTTTGGGCAGTTGAAGCCTCAAGCATCCAATGAGTCTCTGGAGGACTTCATGCTGCGCAGAGCTTCTGAAGCGAGAACGTTTTCAGTCAAGATTCTCAATTTTGTGGGCGACCCCCTCACAAAAGAAGCCAAAGGTGCGGGCTCGGGGACGGGATGGTTTTACAAAATTGATCAGAAGAGTCAGCTTGCCTACGTGGTGACGAATCGTCACGTCGTTGAGGCGGGTCCGCTCGACGCTCAGGCTATTCGTGTCAATATACAGACTCAGCCTCGAGCAAGGGTTGAAAGCATTCCGGCGAAGCTTGTCTATAAAAGTAGAGTACTCGATCTAGCACTCTTGGAGATTCCTCTTTCGGATTTAAAAGATGCTGAGATTCAAGAAGCGCCTTTGCCGAGGCAGCCCGAAGTTCTTGAGAGACTCCTTCAGACGGGACTTCCGGTGGCCGTGTTTGGTCATCCCGATGGTGGAAGCAACAATTTCACCACTGGCGTCATTTCAGAGTCTCACAACCAACAATTCGGAACTCAGTTGATGGTTAAAACGGATGCGGCGATCAATCCTGGAAATTCAGGTGGCCCCCTTTTCTCTCTCCACAGTGGTTGGATGATGGGGATGAATACTCTTAAGCTTTCGGGCTCTGACAACGCCGGTTTTGCGATTCCCATCTCAGACGTCATGAGAGAGGTGGATTACTTTTTGAATCCGAGCACTCCACATTCCGCAGGATTTTTGTTTTTGGAACTCCAAGCGCTTTCTTGGCGACTCTTGTCAAAAGAAGAGATGAAGGGTGTTGAGCCTCAGATGCGTCGTTCCTTCGCTGGGTTATTCGCGGTCGTTGACAGCTCTGCCGATAGTCCTCTTGAGGCTGGTGATTTGATTTTGAGCGTCGATGGCGAGCCCATCGGCATGATGCCGGGAGGAAGAGAGCTCGGTATTCAAGGAAGTCCCGCGCTGAGAAGTAAAATCGCTTTGAGTGCGGGTCAGATTTTGAAATTTAAAATTCTCAGAGACGGCAAAGAGATTTACTTTGATATACCCGTCATGGATCTCAACAAAGCAGATGAGGCTCAGTCCCATGAGTATCAATTGCTTTCTGGTCTTTTGATTCAAGAGGTTCATCCTGATCAGCAAGTGGAGTTTACAAAAATTGGCAAAGGACTCGTGGTCAGTCGGATCTTGCCCGGAAGTTATGCGGCTGCGCTCGAGCAGCGAGGTTTGATTACCAACGAGACTTTAATTCAGTCGATTCGAATTGACGGAATAAATCATGCATTAGAATCACTATCGCAGCTGGATAGACTTTTGAGTCACGTGAAGGAGGGAAGTCCCATTGTTCTTCACGCGAGCGTCCCCTCGCCAAGAGTCTTATCTCGAGATCCTCTGGTCGTGGGCTTGCAGCGGTCTCCCCGTCAGATTCACTTGGTTGCTACCGAAATGACCAACTCCAAATCACTCACGATGGCAGAGATGAAGAGCCAGTTTCCGTGGGAGGTGTACGGGCTGCCTTCGACGTCCGGGAGAGGCATCTTGCCTAGCGCCACCTGTGATCGAGGCCTGGGAATTCTTGGGCGACTTCAGTTTCGTCCCAAAGCTTGAGTGAGGGCCATCGACCCTGCATCTCGACTCAAAAAGCTCGGGCAGAAGTGCCCGACAGTGAAAAAAAACCCGAGCTCTTACAAAGGCATGATTGTTGCACAAACTGTGTACAGGAGACTTTTCTTAAATCATGGATTATGAGACGGCCAATGAGCGCAGACACAGGTCACACATTTAGTGTTCGAGTCAGCATTGGATTTGAAGATCCACACTGCCGAGAGCTGGTGATTTCGGATCTACTTCAAGTTGCCTACTGCATGAGCCACGAATTTTTAGGCGTCGATATGGGAGAGGCCGCTCCTTCGGAGCGAACTCTCGATGAGGCTGAAGCCCCTTCGCAAAGAGATCTGGTTGAACTTCATTCATCCGGAGAGATTCAGTTTTTTTTCTCTCAGCGAGAAGCTGCCGAAAAGTTTGTCGAGTTGGTTCGAGAAAAGGCAGGTGTTGTGCCATTTCCTAAAATAAAAAAGCATCCCATTCTCGATTGGAATAAAAGATGGCGAGATGGCTTTACGGGAGTAAGTATTCCTCCCTTCTGGCGCGTCGAGCCTATTTGGAATAAGGCTTCACACACTTTAGAGGATCATCAAAAACTGATTTGGATGAACCCGAGTCTCGGCTTTGGAACGGGTGAACATGCGACAACGCAAATGTGTTTGCAGCTTTTGGGAGAACTGGGTGATCTTAAAACAAAGAGAGTTTTAGATTTCGGTGCCGGTTCGGGCATTCTCGCAGTAGGCGCTGCTAAACTTGGGGCCTCTGTCGATGCGATTGAGATCGACTCGATGGCTTTCGAGAGCGCTCGAGAATGCGCTCGATTAAATTCGGTCGATCAGCAGATTCAGTTTGGAACAGAGATGGGTTCAAGTCGCGGGACCTATGATGTGATTCTCGCAAACATCTTGAGAAATGTGTTGATTGACCACCGCCTTGCTTTAACAGAGCGTCTAAAGCCCGGGGGTTGTATTATTTTGTCGGGCTTTTTTGAATCAGACATTGCGGAGATTTTAAAGGCTTACGAGGAGTTGCTGGGCGTGGGCTGCTTGAAGTTTACGCGGATCACGCCCCCTTGGGCCGCTGTGATGCTTTATCGATCCTAATCGCTTCACGCTGTTCCCCAAAAAAAGACTAGCTCGTCAAATCGCTTGCCTCTACCAATAGAAGAGAGGAGTGATTCGATGCTCAGAGAGTTTAAAGCTTTTTTAAAAAATTACGGAGTGATTGGATTGGCCATTGCCGTCATTATCGGTGGTAAGCTGAACGAGTTGGTCAGTGCTTTAGTCAATGATTTGTTGATGCCTTTGGTTTTTCAGCCTGCTTTAGCGGCTGCGCAAGTGGGGACAATCAAGGAGCTTCAATTCAGCGGCATTTTTTATGGCAAGGTGATCGGAGCAGCAATTGATTTTTTAATTGTGGCTTTTGTGGTCTTTCTGATTGCGAAGTTTGTTTTGCGAGAAGAAACTGTAGCAAAGAAGTAGAAGAATTTTATGGCATGTGCGTGTGGTGAACATTTGGCCTGTGTGTGGTCACACAGCTTTAAAGAAAAAGATTGTCCGGAGCTTCTTAAAAAGGGCCTTCATCTAGAGCTAAGCGACAGCTATCGAAGCCCGAAGCCCAAAGCTTGTGCTTGTGGAGAGCATTTAGGTTGTGTGTGGGAAAGCCATGGCTTTTCGGAGTCCGACTGTCCTGAGCTGACTAAAAAATCTGCGGGGACGATGAAATGAATGTTCGATCTTTTTTAATTTTGTTTACTTGGATGGCTCTCCCTTTTGGTCTGCAATCTGAGCCCAGTAATAGTTCTGAAGGCTATGGAAAAAAAATTGTTCAGTTAAATAAAGAGATCAAAGAGTCACGTGCGCTCTTTGAGACTTGCAAAAAAGAAAAGGGAGATAAGTCCGAAGACTGTAAAAAAATGGCAGAGGATTTAAAAAAGAAGCGTGCGGAGCGGGATGCCGTCATTAAAAGCATTCCCGAGGGGCGAGGTCTTTCGAAAGGTCTTCGAAAAGAAATCCGAAGAGATCGGGCAGCCGAAAAAAAGGGGGCGATCGAGAACCCTGATTCTGAGCAGCCCAGTGAACAAGTCGATACGGAATAGGAAAGTTTTTTGAAGCGATCACAGATTGTCTTTTTCATTTTGGGTGGTTTTTTTATCACCAATGCTTTGTTGGCCGAGTTGATTGGCGGCAAGCTGTTTTTGACGCCCATGCCCGAGTTTTTGCAGCAAATTCTTTTGAAGCTTGGAGTGGAGATGACGTCTTTCACGATGAGCGTAGGAATTCTGCCCTGGCCGTTTGTTTTTGTAGCTACGGATTTGGTAAATGAGTTTTACGGCAGAAAGGGAGTCCGTTTTTTTACTTTTGTAACGATGGGTCTCATTTTATACATGCTACCCATTCTCTATTTTGCCAATTGGCTGCCTGCCTCACCCATTTCACCTGTAAAAAGTTCTGAGTTTCATCAGGTGTTTGTAACTTCGATGGGAATCATTTTGGCCTCCGTCGTGGCGTTTGCGGTGAGTCAGCTAGTCGATGTTTTTGTTTTTACGCGGGTCCGCTTGTTGACGGGCGGTCGTTTTTTGTGGGCTCGCGCCACGGGCTCGACGCTGATTAGTCAGTTCATCGACACCTTTTTGATCAGCTTTTTGGCTTTTGTGCTGCCAGGTTACCTGACTCTAGAGGATTACATGAAGCTGGGTTTGGTTTCCTACCTCTACAAAGTGGGGGTGGCGATTCTCATCACTCCTCTGTGCTATGCGGGGCATGCCCTGGTGACCCAATTTGTGGGTCGAGATGAGGCAGAGCACCTAGTGAAGGCCGCGCATTCTCACGATGCCTCTTGATTCAAAGAAAGTGGCTCGCGTTGCGGAAGACTTTGTGACATAGTTTCGTATTGATAATGGTTATCAATAAGGTTTTCTAGAGAAAGTGATTTTGTGTTTTTAGATGAAGCCCAAGAAAATGTGGCACTCCGATTGTTAAGTCTTGAGGGAGAAGCCTGGCTCACCGGGCGACTGCAAGAATTGGGATTTATTCCGGGGCAGCGCTTAGAACTTCAGATGAGGTTGATTTCGGGAGAGCCCCTGATTGTGAGGATGGCAGGAAGTCGTTTTGCTTTGCGCCAAAATGAGGCGCGTTGTTTGCGGGTCACTGAGGATGTAAACGAATGAGTGAGGCGTGTTCGATGAATAAGAATGACTCAGCGCTGCTGAAGGCTGAGTGTTTGATTGCTGTGGTGGGGGCTCCGAACTCCGGAAAAAGCACGCTCTTTACTCAGTTAACAGGAACTCAGTCGCGGCCGGTAAATTATCCGGGATCCACAGTCGACGCCTTGCGGGGATTTTTGCGAAAAAAATGGAAGTTCGAAGCGGCGCTGATCGATACGCCGGGGACCTACAGCTTGACCCCCCGAACCATCGAAGAAGAAGTCACTTATCGAGTTCTTTCAGAGGGTTTAGGAAAAGCAGTTTCTTCTGTGGTGATAACAGTTGTGGATGCCACTCAGCTTTCGCGACACTTGCTTTTGGTGCGGCAATTGCAGAGGGCTGGTTACAGGCCCATCGTGGCACTCAGCATGACAGATCTCATGAGATCTGCGGGACAAGATATTGATGTGAAAAAATTATCGAGCATTTTAGAAGCTCCGGTAGTTCGTATCAATGCGTTGACGGGTGAGGGAGTGGCTGAGTTGATCGATCAAACTCGAGTTTTGGTGGAGTCCATGGGTGCCGCCCACTCGCAGAAGATCTCTAGACTCTCTCAGTCTCAGCCGGAAGATTTGAGTCATCAAGAGACTGAGAAGTTTTTGAATGAGGCCGTGGCGATTTCGAAAACGGTGATTTGCGGCGATCTGCAAAGTCGACGTCAGGCGGATCTTCGAACTCAGCGTTGGGATCGAGTCCTACT
This sequence comes from Bdellovibrionota bacterium, assembly GCA_044351695.1. Classification (GTDB taxonomy): domain Bacteria; phylum Bdellovibrionota; class UBA2394; order UBA2394; family UBA2394; genus JBILFF01. The sequence continues at coordinate 3,067 of JBILFF010000010.1, read as the reverse complement.
TCATCCGTTTTGGGGCTTACTCGTATTTGTCTTGGTCATGAGTTCGGTTTTCAGCACGATTTTTTGGCTGTCTGCTCCAATGATGGATTTGATCGATGGTTTTTTTGCATGGAGCGCCGAGCAAGTTTTGGAGCTTGCGCCGCAGGCTGCATGGTCAGATCTGGTAGCCAACGGCATTCTTGCAAGTCTTGGTGCGGTGCTGGTCTTTCTGCCTCAGATTGCTTTGCTCTTTCTCTTTATGAGCCTACTGGAGAGCTCTGGCTATTTGGCGAGAGCCGCTAGTTTGGTCGATAAGCCTTTATCTTTTTTGGGAATGAATGGCCGTTCATTTGTTCCTCTTCTTTCTGGTTACGCTTGTGCGATTCCGGCGATGCTTGCAGCACGAACGATTCCGAGTCGACGAGAGCGATGGATTACTCTTTTTATCGTTCCCTTGATGAGCTGTAGTGCTCGATTACCCGTGTATGCGCTTTTGCTGAGTTTTGTTTTTCGAGATGAGAGCGCTTGGAAGCCTGGACTTGCTCTCGCAGGGCTCTATTTTGGAAGCTTATGGATGGGGTCGGTAGTGGCTTTTGTGTCGAGTCGATTCATTCAGGTGAAGGACAAGTCTTTTTTCTTGATGGAGCTGCCTCTTTATCGAAAGCCGCATGGGCCATCGGTTATTCGCAGCGTGTACTTAAGGACGAGAGCCTATCTTTTGGATGCGGGCCCCGTCATTTTTGTTTTTGCGGTGCTTTTGTGGGCGGCGACTCAATTTCCGAAGGATCACGCTCAGGATCCAGAGCAGCGACTTTCGGGCAGTTATGCTGCGCAAGCTGGCCGATTTTTAGAGCCGATCATGGAGCCAATGGGGGGAGATTGGCGAACGGGTACTGCTCTTATCGCCGCCTTTGCAGCTCGAGAAGTTTTTGTCTCCTCTCTTGCAGTGACTCTTCATGTGAGCACCGAAGAGGAGGGTCTTCATTCTGGGCTTCTGCAAAAGATGACCGATGCCGTCAAAGCGGATGGAACTCCTCTTTTCACTTTATCCTCGGTCATTGGCTTAGCGATTTTTTTCATGATTGCTCTGCAGTGTATGGCCACGGTGGGGGTTGCTCGTCGCGAGTTTGGAGGTTGGCGATGGGCCATCTTTCAGCTCATCAGCTTTAATCTGTTAGCCTACGGATTAGCGGTGGCTGTGGTTCAGAGTATGAGGGCGCTGGGATGGTCTTAACCGAGCCTGTCCAATACAGCGGCAGTTTTTTTAAAGCATCAAGGGCGCTCTAGACTTCATGTTTTTTGCAATTTTTACAGCGGTTTTGTGGGGCGTGCTTCCTTATGCGTTGGTACCACTCTTTCGGTCTGCTGATGTTTTGACTGTCATCAGTTTTCGATTTCTGTTTTCGATGAGTTGCGTTTTTCTGTATTTATACTTTCAGTATCGGAGAAATTTAAAAAAAATGTTCCAGCTAAGTTTTTCGGTTTTTGCAGCTGGAGTTCTTTTGTCTCTAAATTATTTCGGCTTTAGCTACGGTCTCTCTTTGACCACAGCGTCTACCGCTCAGGTTTTGATACAATCGGGGCCTTTAATTTTTACTTTGTTAGGTCTTCTGGTGTTGAAGGAGCGCTTGAGTCGAATTCAAATCTTCGGCCTCTTGCTCGCCAGCTTAGGGTTTTTGATTTTTTACCGTGATCAATTAGAGAGTTTCATCGGAAGCATCTCCAGTTATCAAAAAGGTGTGTTTTGGGTTTTTATGGGAGGAGTTTCTTGGGGCGCCTATGCCATTTTTCATAAATTTGCATGTCGTCGACACGATCCTCAACAAATCAATTTGATGATTTATTTTGTTGGTTCTGTTCTTTATTTACCCTTTTTGAATTTTGAGGAGCTGGTTGGCTTGTCGAGAACGACTTGGATTTTGTTGATGATTGCCTCTCTGAATACGGTGTTAGCCTATGGATCTCTGAGTGAGGCACTCAAAAGGATGTCTGCAGCCAAGGTGAGTATTATTTTGTGTTTGAACCCCATTTTAACAATGCTGATTTCAGCGCTCGGAAGTTTTTTAGGGCTTAGCTGGATGCAGCATGAGGTTTTGCGCGAGTTCGCTTGGCTGGGAGCAGGGTTGGTGATTTTGGGTGCCGTCTGCGTCGTGAGCGGAAAAGAGAAGGGCCCAATGATGATAAAAAAAATTCCAGCGAGCTAAATATTCACCGTTCGGCCTTGGTGCGGCGAGCAAGAGTTACCAACTGATCTTGAGGTAGACTTCATCGAATACTTCGACTTCGTAGCCTTTTTCTCGCAGGCGTTTGAGGACGAATTTGCGGGCAATCTCGTGATAGGCGCCATACGATTGCCGGAGAACAATTTGCCCCAGCTCAGGGCGGCCCGGTCCGCCAAGTTCACAGCTAAAGCATTCATTAGAGATGGCGAGTTCAATAGATCTCAGTGCCATTTTTAAAATTTCCGTCGCTTCTTTTTTGACGGCGACTGCAGCATTTTCTTTTATGGTCTCGATCGTTCGTTGTCGCATCGATTCGGCCGATGGAATTTCAAAGTGGGGCTCCGCTTCGACAATGGCTTCAGCGTGAGCACTCTGGATGGCCATGACGCGCTGAGCGGCTCGAGCTTCGTCGTCTTTTTCTTTCTCTAGTTCAATGGCGTGGAGTTCTCTGATTTTGAGATCGATATTGTTATCAATGAGGTCCACTTCTTTTTGTTGTAGCATGATGTCGATAGAATTTTTGAGCACCGGCATCTCCCTCGCCTTTGGTCTAGCTCTCTCTATTATAAGGCCTCTTGGGGCGGGCCCTAAGGGGGGGTAAGTCTTGATTCTCAGTTGGTTTTCTGGATTTGATGGCTTGTACTTTTGGGTGCGAGCGGAGTTGCGACTTAAGGACTCAGGTGCTCCTCGTGTAAAAAAATAATGGAGGCATAAAACGATGCGAAATTTAACTCGTCCTCAGTTAATCGAAGAAGCGATTCGGTCAGGGTCAGCACAGTTTTCAAAAACGGGTGCGCTCATGGTGAACACAGGAAAGTATACGGGCCGAGCGGTGAAGGAGCGGTTTCTCGTCAGGCGTAGTGAGA
>JBILFF010000039.1:0-17624 GCA_044351695.1 Bdellovibrionota bacterium | reverse complement strand
GAGCCCAGTCATAGGTCTGATACTGGGTGTCTACCCCTTGAGCTGCTCCCATAAATAAGAGGCTGACTGCGCGTTTGACAGTGGTAATATGAACAGGCAAAAAAGCGCGATTGAGAACAAGGACTCGCTGCTGAAGACCCTCGAGGCATTCTATGTCAGATCCGACCCTGAAAACTCGCCTCCTTTCTATAATTGTAAGGGATCTTCCCAACAAAAAGAAGGGGAATCGTGCCGACCTCTTTTTAGCGCTCCAGGAGGGGCTTCCGTCGAGATCTCAGTTGAAAGCATGGTTTGAACAAGGCCTGATCACGCGGAGCGGAAAGCCGCTGGCGGCCAAAGATCGCGTTCTAGAAAACGAGGTGATTTGCGTTCAAGTGCCCGCGCCCAAACCACTCGAAATGGAGGCTCGCCCGATCCCCCTTCAGATTTTTTTTGAGGATGATGAGTTGATGGTGGTCATGAAGCCTCGTGGTCTCTCGATGCATCCCGGTGCGTCGCACGATGATCAAAACACTTTAGTTCATGCGCTTCTCTATCATGCGCGTTCATCGGAGAGCTCAGCCCGGCTTTCAGATCTCGGGGGTGAGTTTAGGCCGGGCATTGTTCATCGTCTCGACAAAGATACAGAGGGGCTTGTGGTGATTGCCAAGAACAACGAGACCCATCAGTTCTTGTCTAAGCAGTTTGCCGATCGAACGATCGATCGGTCCTACTGGGCGGTTTGTTTTGGAAAGCTGCCGGAGCGTTTAGAGATTGATGCTCCGATTGGACGACACCCGCGAGATCGTAAAAAAATGGCCGTCGTGCAGAGAGGTCGAGAGGCTCGCACTTTGGTGGAGCGGCTAGCCTACTCGAGTGACGGATTTTCTTGGGTGCGTTGCAAGCTTTTCTCGGGCAGAACCCATCAAATTCGAGTGCACCTGGCTCACAAAGGATTTCCTCTTTTGAATGATCCGGTCTACGGAAGCTCTCGAAGGCAGAATCAATTGCCGCAGGAAATAAAAGACATCTTGAGTTCTGTTCAGGGGCAGTGTCTCATCGCTTTTGAGTTGGGCTTTGAACACCCAAAAACACATGAGAGAATGTACTTCAAGTTAGGTATGCCCGAATGGATCGAGATACTCATTCAAAAGATTCAGCGCCATTCGAAGTAAAGGTCTCCGGCTTAGGGGGTTTTTCTATTCGAGCGGGTTTTAGTTTGGGCGGGGATCCGCATCTGCCTGTTCGGATAAAACAAGTTCACGGTAAAGACGGGCGAGTGGTCTTCAAAGAGCAGAGGGGGCTGGTGGGGGAGGCTGATTGGATAGCAACCTGGGAGTCTGGCTTGCCCATTGGCGTTCAGGTTGCCGATTGCACGGCAGTGCTGGTCACTGGATGGGGTGCTCGAGGCAAATTTGTGGCGGCCATTCATGCGGGTTGGCGATCGACGGCGGCTCGCATATTTGACGATTTTGTGACCGCACTTCAGCCTGAAGGGCAATGGTGGGCGTGGATGTCCCCTCGAATCTGTCAGCAGCACTTTGAGGTGGGCCCAGAGGTGATCGAAGCCCTGGGCAGCTCAGCCGATCGCTATTGTGTGGCTGGTGAAAGAGATCGTCTTTTCTTGGACCTTGGGGCTTTTCAGAAGCAACAACTCGAGAGTTTAGGGGCCAGCGTGGTCGATCATCCGATTTGTAGTTTTCATCAAGCCGAGTTTTTTAGCTATCGAAGATCAAAGGCGTCGGAAAGAGGTCGGCATTGGGCGTGGATCGAGCGTCAATAGTGGATGTCCAATAGTTCTTCCGTAGGCGATTGAAGAGCCTCTTGTGATCTGAGATCTTTTTGAATGCGTCTCAGCTCAGCGACGCTTGGAATAAACTCCCATTCGTTAATCTGCCGCGATGTTTCGATGGCTCGGGAATGCTTGAGATCACGATCCAGCTCTGCAAAGCTTCGTCTTAATTCAGGGGGAACTTGAATCAGAAGAAGTCCAGCCAATAGAGCAAAGACCGCTCCTTTGGTAAGCCCAACTCCCAGACCCAACCATCGATCGATAGGGCTGTGTCCCTTTTGCTTTTTGGCTTTCAAATAAATGGCTCGAATGAGTAGAGCGATCAAACCAATCGCCAAAGCGGAGAAACACCAAAGAACAAAGGTGGGTGCCTGTTGAATACTTTGATTCGAAGCGCTTTCTTTTATCCACCGAGCAAGTGGTGTTGAAAAGACAAGAATGCTGACGAGACTTAAAAGTGAGATGATTTGCAAAACAAAGCCTTGAATAAAACCACTGATTCCAAAGAGAAGAATCGCCACGAGCAAGAAAAAGTCGGTATACATAGAAATATGTTATCGCCGTTTGTGCTTAGGGCGAAGGAGTTCTTGCAGATCACGTGGAACGAGCCGCGTGATCGCGCACTGCATCTTTTGATTTTCTTTTTTAGTGTTGCCGGAATTGTTCTTGGGCTTCAAACGTGGGCGCCTTTTGAGCTTCCAATGCTGGTTCGGATGTTTTCACTTCAAGCCGCTTTGATCGTGATGATCAGTTTTCTCTTTTGGAAAGGGGTGCGCTTTCGTTTTTCATGGCACGTGAGCTCTTTAGCGCTCACCCTCGTCGCTTATCTAGCTATACTTTTTACTCTCGACTATTTTGCTCAAGGCGCGTCTCCGGTCGTCGCGCAAAAATGGGCGGCCCCACGCTGGGAGGACGCTCTGCTGAGTCTTGTTTTGGCTCCTGTTTTTGAAGAACTCTTTTTTCGAGACTACTTAATGAGAAGCTTGGCAGAGAGGGGAGAAAAGATTTGGAGTGCGGTTTTAATTTCTACGATATTTTTTACTTTAGCTCACTTTAGTCTTTATCCAGGGGCTTTTCTCTTGGGACTCGCAGCATCGTTTTTGTATCTTTGGAGTGGGAGTTTGCTCGCGCCCATCTTTTTACATTTTTTGTGTAATTTAAGCTGGTACTTATTGGGGCCGTTTTTTCCGAATATTCTCTCTTTTATGGAGAGCCACTCTTTTCGCGACTGGTTTTATCGCTAAGAGATTTTTGGTGGGGTGTACCGAGCCTTTTTTTCTGGAGAGCCCACTCATCAAATTGATCGGTCACGAAGAGCTCTTGGGCCCGCCATTCAATCAGATCCTTGTAGAGAAAATAATGTCCGGCCCAGGCGAGACCCGAAGCGGCGACTCCATCGATAAGAAGCCAAAAGCTCAATCGACCCAATGTTTTTGTCCAATTTCGTTTAGCTTTGAGCGGACGCTCTCTTTTTGTCCTAGCGAGTTCGGCAAGCTGTGTTTTGCAACTTTCTAGCTTCGAAAAGTTTTTTGCTCGATGAGCGAGGAGGAGCTGTATGCGAAGTGATGTTTTTTTAAGACTTGTTCGAGTCCAGGAACGCAGGCCTTCTGCATACCTCGGAAAATTAACTGAAAGTCGGTAAATCGAATAGGCCAAAAGATGCACGCTCGCGGTCACCGTGACTCCGGCAGAGAGGGCGAGCCAAAACTGAGTGTCTTCAGAAGATTTTCGACTGGCAGAAGCCCGCATCACTTCAAGCTCTTCGTTCAAAGACTTCTGAAGCATTCCAAGCATTCGAAGTTTGTCTTCGCTTCCCGGATCGTTTGGATTACCCAAAAAATTATCCAAGTCTCGAATAAACCAATCCAGCAGGCTCTCGACTCTCTCTCGATCTCTAAAGTTTGAGAATGAAGCAGAGAACAAAGCCTTTGCGACAAGCTCAGCATAAGCTTCTTGTTCTTCTTCTTCTAAATCAGCATAGGAGCTTTTAAAGGCATTGTATTTTGCTTCAAACGAGGCCCTAGCAGAATCAAAGGCGGGCTGAAACCTCTCTCGATCAACTTGGGATTGCCGAGTGCGCTGTTGCGACCAAAGGGATGAGCTTGTGAAGGCTAGCAAAAGAGCTACGCCCAGAAGTCGTCTTAAGCCAAACTCTAAAAACATCGCTCCTCTTTTACCCTGCCCCTGGATTCCGCACCATGGGTTTGCAATTTATTCCTAAGTATTGGATAGGATTACACTTTCTGAATAATGAAGGGCTTAAAGTCTTTGCCTCTACTCCCTCTTCTTTAGTAGCCTGGCCGGTCTTTAACGCCCTAAAATTGACATCATGGATCTCAGTGTTTGCTACATTTTAAAAAATGAACGTGAGTATATCCGACGTTCGATTGAGTCTGTGGTTCCTTTTGCAAAAGAAGTTTTGATCCAGGATCATGGTTCTGACGATGGGAGTCTTGAGATCATTCAATCGCTCCAATTACCTCAAGTAAAAATTTTCAAAGAAAAATGGCGGGATGATTTTTCTTGGGCCAGGAATCATCTGGCTGGTCGCGCCTCGCAGCCCTGGGTTCTATTTGTGGATGGCGACGAGATTTTAGACCCCTCCGCAGAGAGCATTCTTCAGAAGGCAGTTACTCAACGTCAAAGGGTCTTCTCGATCATTCAGAGAAATTATACCCATGATGCTTTGTTGGCAGATGTTCGCCGCGCTGAGGATTCAAAAGTGTTCACGGCAAATGAGCGCGGACACTCATCACTTTTCTGCTTTGATAACTGGATGGAGAGGCTTTATCGGCCCGAGGAGGGGGCGAGTTATGAGGGGCGTATTCATGAAAGTTTAGTGCCGTCGGCTCGTCGATCGGGTCTCCTTGTGGATCGCCTCCCTTTGATTCTTCACCACTTTGGGAGGTTGAAAGCGGGCCATTCACAGAAGCTCGATTACTATCGGCAATTGGCCCAGCAAAAACTTTCAGAGAGGCCTGAAGATCCAGCGAGTTGGGTTGAGTGGATGCTTATTTTGGACGAGCGTGGAGAATGGGATGAGGCCTTTAGCGCTTCGCTTGAGGCGGTGGACCAGTTTTCACAGGAGCCGTTGATTTTTGAAGTCAGTTATCGAGTCGCTTTTCACGCGGGGGAGTATGAAAAATCTCTTTCGTACATCGAGCAGCTTTTGCAACTGAGTCCCAAGCATTCGCGGGCGCTTCAAGAGCGGGTGATTCCTCTTCTGTATTTAGGTCGTTGGGAAGAATGTTCAAAGCTCTGCAAAGAAATTCTCTTACAAGATCCTCAAAATTTTTTAGCGCATCTTCATTTGGGAATAATTTTTTTTGAGAGAAAGCAGTGGGCCAGCGCAAAGCAGCATCTGCAGATAGCTCAGAATCTTAAGCCGCAGGATGAGTTTTTACATTCTGCGTTGAAAAAAATTCCTGAAAATTTATAAGTCATAAAAATCACTAAACTGATTTTGTTTGACCCTCTGCCGTAACTCTTCATACCATGGAGCTCGGGGGAGGAGTTTTTAACTCCTTAAAATTTTAATTTCGTTGAGAGTTCATCTCAAAGAGGGGTTTTATGGGACGCTTGATCCTGATTGGTTCGGCCGTGCTTTTGGGTGCATGTGCTCGTGTGAGTGAGGCGGATTTATTGCAGGGGGCCAAGCATGGTCACCCACTTCATATCGCTCAGGTGGAGAGCCGGCGCGTAGATGTGTCTCAGCTGAATATCGAGGATTCGCGAGTGAAGAGTTGGAATAAAGATTTTCACACTCCTCGCGTTATCGAGAATAACGTCTCTGTTCGAGCGGGTCGAGTGGAGCTGAGCTCAGCCGCTCTGGAAAGTCAGGCCTTTCAAGCGGCCCGAGAGATTTTCTTACAAGAAGCTTTTCGATTAGAGAACGTGCGAGAGGGTTTTGCAGCAACCTATGTGACCCTTCAACAAGTTGAACAAGGGCGCGATGTGCTCGGAGCTAAACTGATTTTAAATCTCGACTCAAAAGGAGACTGGATTTTGGCTCGATCTTCAGTGGTGGCCCAATCTTTGATTGAGAAAGTAGAGCGGGTCTCTCTTGACCAAGACAAAGTATTGAGGGCTTTGCCGGCCGATAGTATTTTGATCTCTCAGCGTTCGATTCTTTTTCCGCGCGTTCGAGAGGAATCTTTAAAAATCTTTTCGGCGCAAGAGCTTCAAGTTTTCTCGCAGGCAGATGAGCGATCCTATTTGCTCTTTGTAGCGGATGATACCGGAGAGATTTTAGCTGTTTATCATCCGGAGCAACGCCTGTCGCACGAAGAGCACCTTGAAGTCTCTGGGTCGATTGTTCCGAATGCCAATGATGATACTCCGGTTCGAAGAGCCTTACCTTACGTTGAATTCGAGACCTCTGAGGGAGTTTGGAATGCCGATGCCTTTGGGCGTTTAGCCTTGAATGAGCTGATGGGAAAGTCCGGGATTCTTCGTCTTAAAAACTCACGACTTTCAGTGATTAATAATGCGGGTGACGACAATCAGCTCCAGGTGACATTAGACAGGAGTGTCTCAAGTGCGCTTGATCTCGATGAGGGAAGCCTGCTGGATGAGCGAAACATTTACTATTGGGTCATGGCTGCGCATCGATGGCTCGAAGAGAAGCTCAATTTTCGTGAGATGAATTTTAAAATGATTGCGATGGCTCGTGATGGGCTCGAAATGGATAATGCTTATTTTAATCCTCTGTTTTCAAAATTAGGGGCTCCGGTGTTGGCGTTTGGGATGGGAAAGAATGTGTTGCGAAACACTTCTCTTTCACGCGACGTGATTCTGCATGAGTTTGGTCATGCGGTGACCTGGAAGATCTATGGAATGAAGACCAACTATGAATTTAGCGCAATGAATGAGGGCTTTAGTGATTATTTGGCAGCCTCGATCACCGGAAATCCAGAGATTGCGGAGGGCGCGATGGTGAGGATGCCTTATCTGCGTAATGTGGAGAACAAGATGAAGTTCCCAGACGACTTCAATGGCAAATACTTTCACCTCGACAGCCAAATTTTTAGTGGGGCGCTTTGGGAGATTCGAAAACAGCTCGGCGATTATGCTGATATTTTAATTCATGAGGCGCGTTTATCGCAGGCCGATAGTGTGTCTGAATTTATGGCAACGCTTCTGAAGTTCGATGATCTTATGGATGCCAATCGAGATGATCAATTAGCAACGCTCTCTCCAAACTTTCAGTTGATTAGAAAAGCCTTTCTTAAAAAAGGCATAAACTCTCAGGTTCAATTTACTCAGGGTGGCACCGAGGATCTGACTCGCCCCTGGAGGATGGATGCCAATTGCTGGCAACAAAATAACACAGGTTTCTCCAACATCAACCCGTAATACCCTAATCCAAACAGCCCACGATCTCGCAAGAGGTCGTGGGCACCCATTTTACTCAAATCCGTGGTATTTCAGCTTCAGCTGTTCTTCGAGTCGAAGCAGTTGATTGTATTTAGCGGTTCGATCTGTTCGGCAGAGGCTTCCTGTCTTGATTTGGCCAGCTCCGGTTCCCACCGCTAGATCGGCAATAAAGGTATCTTCTGTTTCACCTGAGCGATGAGAAATCATACAGCGATAATTGTTCTTCATGGCGATACTCATGGTTTCAAGCGTTTCTGTCACCGTACCCACTTGATTGAGCTTAATCAGAATCGCATTTCCGCATTTCTCTCGAATTCCTCTCTCGAGACGCTCTGCCTGCGTCACGAAAAGATCATCTCCGACCAGTTGAACCCTTTGTCCCAGTTGTACACTCAAGCTCTTCCAAGCCTTCCAGTCTTCTTCATCCAGCGCATCCTCAATCGACACAATTGAAAACTGCTGTGCGAGAGCAACATACATTTCAATCATTTGCTGGGACTCTAAAATCCCTTTGCCCGAACGAGTGAGAGCATAACGACCTTCTTTATAAAAAGAGGAAGCCGCCACATCGAGGGCTAGTCTGATATGAGCTCCATATCCGCAGCTATCGATTGCTTCTTGAATCGTCTTTATTGCTTCTTCTACAGATCGAAGAGAAGGCGCAAAGCCCCCTTCATCTCCCACCGAAGTCGATAGATTTTTCTTTTTGAGAATCGCTTTGAGTGTGTGAAATACTTCGGTTCCCATTCGAAGAGCATCGCTAAAACTCTCAGCTCTCACTGGAGCGATCATAAATTCTTGAAAGTCTAGATTGTTGTCGGCGTGCGCTCCGCCATTAATAATGTTCATAAAGGGAACGGGAAGACTCATCTGTTTCGTTCCAAAGATTTGCGCGATGGTTTCGGCGAGGCTCTTTTTTTGAACCAAGGCCGAAGCTCTGGTTGCCGCCATTGACACTCCAAGAGTCGCATTGGCTCCCAAAGAGTTTTTTTGGCGACTTGGGTCGAGGCTCAAAATCTTGCGATCGATCGCTTCTTGATCCACCGGATCCAGACCAACAAGAGCAGGCCCGATTCGCTCTAAAATATTAGAGACGGCTTTGAGGACTCCCTTTCCCTTGTAACGTTTTGGGTCCTCGTCCCGGAGCTCCATGGCTTCGAACTGTCCGGTTGAAGCACCTGAGGGCACCATGGCGCGTGCGAACTGGCCGGATTCAAGATGAAGCTCGGCTTCTACGGTGGGGTTGCCGCGGCTATCGAGGATTTCTCGGGCTGTTACTTTGCGTATTCGATCAGTCATGCTCATCAATTACCTGGTTGCCGTTGAGTGGGGCAAGATGCTTTAAAATCTTATGAAGCAACACGCGATATATCCGGGCTCATTTGATCCGCTGACTTTCGGGCATGTTAACCTGGTGCAACGGGCTTTGGGGATTTTCTCGACGGTCACGGTGGCCATTGCCTCCGATAGCAGTAAGAAGACGGTTTTTAGTCTGGTTGAGCGGGTCGAGATGATTCAGAAAGCCTTTGAGGGCCAATCGCGCGTGAAGGTTGAAAGCTTTTCGGGTCTTTTAGTCGATTATGTTTCAAAAATATCCGATTCAGTGGTGATTCGTGGAATTCGCAGTAATGTCGACTTTGAGTACGAGCTGGCTCTCGCGCAAGCCAACAAACACCTGAACTCAAAGATGGAAACTATCTTTATGTTAACGGATACTGAATTTAGCTTTTTGTCGTCTTCGATGATTCGAGAGATTGTCGCTCTAGGAGGAAGCACAAAAGGATTGTTGCCGGACTTTATTGAGAAAGCATTGGCCGAGAAACTAGCAAAGAGAAAATCATGAGCTACCAAGCAAATTCTTTAGTTCAGTCTTTTAATGAATCCGCGACGCTGACCATAGGAGCTCGAGCTAAAAAATTGGCTTCTGAGGGGCGGTCCATCATCAATTTTGGACTCGGAGAGCCTGACTTCGCCACTCCCCCGAGCATTATTGAAGCGGGTCATCGAGCGGCGATGGCGGGTCAAACCAAGTACACGGCGGTGGCTGGGACTCCGGAGCTGCGTCGAGCTATTGCGGCGCGCTTGAGTTCTGATTATGGCATCCCTTTTTTGCCCGAGGAGATTTGTGCAGCCAATGGGGGCAAACAGAGTATTTTTCATTTTCTTCAGGTTCTTTTGGAGTCGCAAGAGGAGGTGCTGATTCCTGCACCTTATTGGACGAGTTTTCCGGAGATGGTGAAGCTCGTAGGCGCGCGGCCTCGAATTGTTCGTGCTTCGCATGAACGACTCTGCGCCGCCGATTTGGAGGCGGCCATTACGCCCAAGACGCGACTACTGATTCTCAACAGCCCTTCAAACCCCAGTGGCTTATATTTTTTGAAAGAGGAGCTTCAGGAGTTTGCTGAGTTATTGCGAAGACATCCTCGGATTTGGGTGATGAGTGATGACACCTATTATGCTCTCGTTTACGAGCCGCACGTTTGGACATCGATTTTGCAAATTGCTCCCGATCTGCGATCCCGAAGCTGTGTGATTGGGTCGCTGAGTAAAAGCTATGCCATGACAGGCTGGAGACTGGGCTGGGCGGCGGGCCCTAAGACTTTAATCGATTCCATCATTAAGGTGCAGGGCCAGGTCAGCAGTGGGCCATCGAGTATTTCACAAGCCGCAGGCGTTGCAGCGCTCACGAGCGAGCATCACTACGCGGCCGATTTTCGAGCGAGGTATGCGGCTCGACGGCAGCTTGTTCTGAAAGCTTTGCGTTCAATCCCTGGCTTAAAAGTTCCGGAGCCCGAAGGAGCTTTTTACAGCTTTTTTGACTTGAGTGCGCGAGTTCCTGCAGATGCGGTGACTCGATTTTGTTCTGAGCTTCTGGAGAAGCACGGTGTGTGCTTGATTCCGGGAGAAGCTTTTGGAGAGCCAGGCTGCGTCCGCTTGACTTACAGTCTTTCAGAGCCTGAGATTCTCGAAGGCGTTGAACGAATTCGTAAGGCTCTCGATGAGATTGGCTAGCTCGATTTTGCAGCTTCACTAACGATCACGTCAGTTTATTCGGACTCTGTATTAAATTAATTTCATAGAGAGTCTTCGCCCTTTTTTGTTTTTTTTACTTTGTTAAAGTGGGTCCTGAGGAGGATCTATGGAGACAAGAAAAGACTGGGATCATCAGAAAATTCAAATTCGGGCCATTAATCTCTCGATGACGGAGTCGATCTATCGATTTTCAATGGCAAATTTACTGAGGGCAGTACATCTCTCTGGAGAAAAAATTTTTAGGCCCATGATTCAAATTAGACTCCAGCGGGAGAACTCACCCTTTCAGAGAGGACGAGATGAGTATCGGTGCCGAATACTGGCTCGTGGGGGTAGCTTGCTTTTGGAGGCTCGAGATAGCGATCTCTATCGGGCGATTGAGCGGGCTTGCGATCAAATTCAAGCCTATGCCTTTGATCGATCCAGACTTTTGAGATCCAGAAAGCGCTATCAGCGCAGAAAGTGGTCTGAACCTAAGGCATTTGCTTAGGTTTTTGGGGGGCTTTTAAGGCCCAAGCGCTGGGCGGACGTTTGTTTTTAAAACCGCAGTCTTTAAGTTGACAGAAAGGCTTAAATTAGGGGATTTACAGCGATTATGTCTCGAATTTGTGAACTGACCGGAAAAGCAGGTCAAACAGGAAACACTGTTTCCAATGCTAATAATCGTAGTCGAACGAAGAGCTTTGTGAATTTGCGCCTCAAGAAGTTTTTTGTGCCTGAACTTAAGGTTTTTGTACGTGCCAAGGTATCTAATCGTGCGATCCGATCGATCGATAAATTGGGTGGGCTGGTTCCGGCATGTCGCAAGTACGAAAAGACTTTGTCTTTACGTCTGTCGAAATTGCTTCGTCGCGCAAGAGCTCGAGCTGCATCGGCAAAAAAGAAAGCTGCATAAACTAAAGGAATTTTATGAGAGATAATTTTGGTTCAAGAGATGGTGACTTTGGAGCTGGTAAAAAAGATTTCGGAAAAAAGAGAAAGGCGAGAAGACCTGCCTTTCGTCGCAAACGACCTCCGGCCAATATGGTTTTTGACTACAAAGACGTGCACACTTTGATGATGTTTTTGACGGAAGAAGGAAAGATTGTTCCTGGACGAGTGTCGGGCTTGAGTGCTTCTCAGCAAAGAGAGCTGACCTTGGCCATTAAACGGGCCCGGCATCTTTCGCTGATCTCTCCGGTGCGTCGAGAATCCGTTCACTGATTCCCTCAGCGATAGGGAAGTTGAAAAAGCCGCTTCAAGCGGCTTTTTTTATGTCGACTGAGTCTTGTGTATTATTTTGATTTTCGGGCGAGAGTGATAAAGAAGGGGCCGATTGCTCGGCCCCTTCTTTTTGGGTGCTTGATCGGTTGCGCGAAAACTTGAGAGAGCCTGAGCCTAAATTTTTTTTCGGGCGTCGTCTTGGGACGAAAGTTAAGTGTATCGAAATTTGCTGCTTTGACTTTGTCTCTGCTTCACGTTTATTTGTGGTTTCTCTGCATGCCGGTATGGCGGAATTGGCAGACGCGTCAGACTCAAAATCTGATGCCCGCAAGGGCGTGTCCGTTCGACCCGGACTACCGGCATTTTTAACTTCTCGCTTTTTTAAGCTCGTGGATGAACTCTTCAAAGGGGGGGAAGCTGATCCCCCCAAAAGTTTCAATGTCTAAAAGACGGCACTGACGTACAATCAGCCTTGTGTGGGCATTTCTATTTTCTTTGTGTGTGATCTCATCGACCTCCGAATGGGAGTCTCTAACTCCCGAGCAAGCTCTCGAAAAATTACCAGGCAAAGCGCTGAGCCTGGAGTTCGTTTTAAAAACCGCCGCTGAGAATGCGGATGTTTTTGATCGCTTAAGAGCCCAGGCTGAGAGAACGAATGTCCCAGCCTGGCAAGGTCGATCGGGTTTAGATCCGCAAATTTTTGCCGGTTTTGTGTACGAAGACGATCAATCCGAGCCGCCTAGCCCCTTCGCTCCAGAAACACGCGAGACCCTTGGGGGGGTAGTAGGTCTTAGAACTCATGTTTTAACCGGCACGCAGCTGCAGACTCAGATTCGGCATGAGAGAAATGCTTTAGAGTTTTTAAGCACACCGAAAGACAAATATTATTTGAGTCGTGTGGACCTGAGTGTGAGTCAAAGTCTCTTGCGAGATTCTTTTGGAGTAGGGACGAGAGCTTTAGTGCGTTCGGGAGATGCAGCCTCTCAGGCTTTGGGCTTTGGCCTTCAGCAACAAGCTGAGGCCCTTTTGTTGCGGTTTGTTCGGCTGTATTACGATGCCTGGCTGGCGCAGACTCGGGTGCTGAGTGCTCGCGATAGTCTTGCGCGCCGAAAGAGACTCAAAAACACTGTTGAAGTTCGCGTCCGAAGAGGTAACGCCGTAAAGTCAGAAGGCTTGCAAATCGATTCTGCCGTTCTTGCATCGGAGGTCGAGGTCATGAACGCTGAGAAATCTCTGCGTGATACTTGGCGGGCTTTAGTGATTGGACTCAAGCTCCCTTTTAGTTTTTTGAAAGTGGATCCGGTTCAAGTCCCTGTAAAGCTCGACGATTCCATTTCTCTAGCTCTGCAGCTGTGTACAAAGTTAGACGAACGAGAAGTGATTGAGGGTAGTGTAGAAGTTCTTGCGGCGAAAGCGGCTGCGGAGAGTGCGGAGCAGAAAGCGCGTTTTTCTCGATCGGCTAAACTTTGGGATCTTCGCGCCAAGGCCTCTTTGGGAGCACAAAATCGCGAGGCCGCTTGGGGGAATAGCCTTAAAGACAGTGGAGGATTCAAGAACCCCGTTTGGTCGGTGGGACTAGAGCTGCAGGTGCCTTTTCTATCTTTGAGAGAGCGGGCTGAGGTGCAGCAGTCGCTTTCAGATTCTTTGAGCGCTCAGGCCGATTCGCGATTGGCTCAGTCGTCTGTACAGGTTCGATGGGCGAATACTTGCGAGGCCGTTCGTTTAGCCAAAGAAGAAATTCGTGCACTCCAAAGCGCTGTGTCCAAACAAAAAGAGAGAGAAGGTTTTGAGCGGCAGCGTTACCAGATAGGAAACACGACCGTGTTTTCAGTGGTGAGTGCGGGGGATGATCTCTCGGGAGCCGAAAGCCATCTTCGAAATGTCGAAGCGATGGGACGTGTGGCAGCGTGGGAGACTTTGGCCTTGAGCGGCCAACTTTTGAAAAAGTTTGAAGAACAAATGGGACCCTTATCGTCACGGAGTCCAAGGTAAGCCATGAGATCGATCATCCGTTTTTTTGTAGAATGGCCGCTTTTCGCTAATTTGCTGAGCGTCTTTGTTTTGCTTGCCGGGGGAATGAGTCTCTTTTTGATGAAGAGAGAGTTTTTTCCGAATGTCAGTTTTGAAGTGATTATTGTTCAAACTGTTTATCCGGGGGCATCGGCGCTGGATGTGGAGAAAAAAATCACCTCTCCGCTTGAAGAGAAACTTCAGGAGCTCGACAACGTACGCCGATTCACCTCGATCTCTTCGGAGGGTAATAGCATTTTAGCGATCGAGCTCGATCCTGATCTGGCCGATGAGGTCGAGGCCGAGAGAGATGTTCAAAACATTGTGGATCGTTTTGAGGATCTTCCTGTAGATGCGCAGGAGCCGATTGTTTCTGCCTTAGAATTTAGAGATGCGCCTTTGGTAGAGGTGGCGGTCAAGAGTCAGCTTCCGGATCTCGAGCTTCGAAGACTCGCGCGGCGAATCGAGCGTGATTTAGAAAAAATGAAGGGTGTGGCTCGGGTGGAGCCGCGTGGGCTTTTGGGTGAAGAGATTCGCGTCGAAGTAGTGCCTGAGAAGCTGTTGCAGTTTCGTGTTTCGATCTCAGATGTTGTGCAAAGTTTGAATGCTCAGAACTTTTCGCTGCCGGGGGGGACTGTCGAGGCTTCGGGAGGTCAAAGTCTCGAGCGTATCATCCGAACGGTGGGTGATTTTGAAAGTCTTGAGGACGTGCAGAATGCCGTCATCCGAGCCAATGATTTGGGGCGAGCGGTGCGTGTTCGTGATATCGCAAAAGTGACGTGGGGAGTAGAAAAGCGTCGAATGATTAACCGTGTGGATGGAGAGGCGGCCATCTCATTGGTTGTCGTAAAATCTGAATCAGCGGATGCGATTACTTTAGTGGAGAGACTGAACGACTTTATCGCTCAGAATCAAGCGAGCTATGAGGGGGCTAAACTCTCGATGGTCGATGATCGCTCGATTATCATTCGAAACCGATTAGATGTTCTCTCGAATAATCTTCTGCAAGGAATTGCGCTCGTTATTATTGTTTTGAGTTTGTTTTTAAGTTTGAAAGTTTCTCTTTTGGTTTCGTTGAGTATTCCGTTGTCTTTTTTAGCGACCATCGCCTTGTTTTACATCACAGGCATGAGTTTCAATGTCGTCTCTCTCATTGGGCTCATTATTGTTTCAGGATTGCTCACAGACAATGCGGTTGTTGTTGTGGATAACTTTAGTATTTTGCGCAAGAAGGGGATGCCTCCACTCGAAGCGGCTGTAGAGGGGACTCGTCAGGTTTGGCGCTCGATCACGGCTTCGACTTTAGGAATCGTCATCGCCTTCTTACCCATGCTGTTCATGACGGGGATTTTTGGCAAAATCATCACCGCCATTCCAGTCGGAGTCATCATCGCTCTCTTGATGAGTTTACTTGTCAGCTTTTTTGTTTTGCCCGCTCAGATGGCTCATTTTGTTCGTGATCCGCAAAGCGATGAATCGGGACGTCAAAATGCGTGGATCCAGGCGGTCTCCTCTATTGCGCATTGGTGGGATGATGTCGTCGCGGTGAAGTACCGCTCTGTCCTGAAGCGAATTGTTCAGGCTCGTTATGCAGTGGTGGTAGCCGTTCTTATTTTTACCTTTGGGCTGCTCGCTGTTTTGTTGCACTCCAGTAAAAAAGTTTTGTTTCCGGCAGAGGGAATTGAGGCCTTTTATATCGATACCGAAGTCAAAGCCGGAGTTCCTCTCGCTACCCATGCAAAATGGGTAGAGCCTTTGGAGGCGGCGGTTCGCCAGTTGCCCGAGAATGAGCTTCTTCATTTTAACACGACGATTGGGGTTCGGACGGAAGGACCAGGAGATCCGGATGCAAAAAGAGGAGATCAATACGGTCGGGTGAAAGTGTTTTTGACTCCGGAATCTGAACGCTCACGAGTGGCAGCAGAGATCATTGATGATCTTCGTGCAAAAATAGGCAAACCAGAGGGCTTTGCACAGCTCAGCTTTGGTCGGGTTCGGGCGGGACCACCCGTAGGATCGCCGATTAGTGTGGGCATTCGGGGTGAGAACTTTGATCGCATTAATGAACTGGCGCGAAGAGTAAAAGAGTTTATAGCGAGCCTACCCGGGGCAAGTGATCTGCAGGATAGTTTTAATCCGGGCAAAGAGGAGTTGCAGATTCTTTTAAAACAAGAAGAAGTTGCCGCGGCAGGCCTTCAACCTCAGCAAGTGGCGCGAGCCGTGCTCGCGGCCTATGAAGGAATCGAAGCGACCAGCATTCGCAGACTCGAAGAAGAAGTAGAAGTGCGCGTGCAGTATCCGCTCGCGTATCGCGAAAAACTCGATTCGATCAATGATCTTTTGATTTCGGGACCCAATGGATCTTTGATCCCGCTCAAAAATTTAGCCTCTTGGAGCTTGCAGCCTTCGCTGGCCTCGATCAGTCACGAGGGCTTTAAGCGGCAAGTCAAAATTACGGGCGACATTGATACAAATCTCAACGACGCCGATCGAGTGGCCGATGCCATTAGAGCAAAAGTTCCCGAGTGGAAAAAAGATTTTCCGGAGATGGAATTCTTTTTCGGGGGAGAGGACCAAGATACCAAAGAGAGCTTTCAGGCTTTAGGACGTGCTTTCTTTGTGGAGATGATTGGTATTTTTATGGTTTTGATTCTAACCTTTGGAAGGTTTATCCAACCGCTTCTCATCTTGATTACCGTTCCTTTTGGAGCTTTGTCGGCCATGATTGCTTTTGCTTTTCATGGCTTGCCACTTTCTTTTTTTGGAATGCTCGGAGTTATTTCGCTTGCGGGAGTGATCGTCAATAATGCGATTGTGTTGATCGACTTTGTGAATCAAGAGCGTGAATCTGGACTCGACCGTTTCGAGTCGATTTACGAGGCCGGCAGTCGAAGACTTCGAGCGATCTTTTTGAGTACGATCACCAATATTGTAGGAGTGATTCCCACGGCCTATGGATTTGGTGGTGAGGATAAATTTGTGATTCCAATCGCCATTGCTTTGGGCTGGGGATTAGCTTTGGGGGCTGTTTTAACCGCTGTTTTCTTTCCGGCTTTTTTAGCTGTTTCGGATGACCTGTCGTTGTTTTTAAATAAACGGCTTCGAAGGGCTCGCTAGAGAAATGCAATTGTTTCAATGCGATGACGATCTTCGCTGCTGAGCTCAAATTGTTCAGCCTCAAGATCTTCAAGCATATGCTCTCGTTTCGTTGTTCCCGTGAGAGGGAGCATTCCGATTTGCTGAGAAAACCGAAACACGACTTGAGCCACCGTTTTTTGATATTTGAGAACGCAGTCGCGAATAGGCGGCAAGTGCAAAAGTGGTACGTTGGCCGTCAGTAAAGAAAACCCTTGATAGACAATCTCATTGGCTTTGCAGATCTCTCGTACTTCTTTGTCCCACCCGCGCTGAGCGTAACATCGATTTTGAACAAAGCTCGGCTTTATTTTAGTGGCCTCGATGAGCTCCAAGAGTTGTTGAGCACTAAAATTTGAAACCCCAATCGTTTTTGTCAGACCCTCCCGAGACAAGCGATCCATGCTTTGCCAAACTTCGAAGTCTTCAGCGGAGAGCGCAGGATAGCCGAGTGGTCCATGCAGCAAAAACGAATCCAAAAAATCAATCCTGAAGTGTCGCAGAGTCGAGAGCAAGGAATCGCGAACCTGCTGTGGGTAAGAATCCTCGGGCCGAAAGGGTAGGCGCTCATCTTGGTGAGGCGCGTAGGTAAACTTGCTCTGTACGAAAAAATCATCTCTAGTCCTTTGAGTTTTCTTGAGATGGTTTTGAAAACCAAGGCCTACAGCTTCTTCAAAGTAATGTTTTCGCTGATTCGCTGTATCGATCCCGCGAAAGCCGCACTCCAAAGCGAGTTCAGTGAGTCGCTGAGTTTCTGCTTCTTTCCATGCGGTGCCGTAGAGAAATGAGGGTATTTTCAAGCGGCACTCGCTTCTTTTGCTTTTCTCTCGTGACTTACGAGTTCAGAGATCACCAGGTCACCGCTCACGTTCAGGGTCGTGCGGCACATGTCTAAAAATCGATCGACGCCTAGGATCAAGCCCATGCCTTCAGCGGGAATGCCGACTGAGCTCATCAAGATCATAATCAGCGGTAGTGAGCCTCCGGGTACACCTGCGGTTCCAATACCAGCCAAGATCGACATGAGCACGACTTGTACTTGTTGGGCAAAGCTCAAGTCGATGGCGTAGACTTGAGCCAGAAACAAGACGGTGAT
>JBILFF010000130.1:0-5582 GCA_044351695.1 Bdellovibrionota bacterium | reverse complement strand
TTCGAGTGAGATAAAGAAGAATTTTTCCACCGTGCGTTTTATTGAGAGCGAATCACGGCTCTATGCAGGGGCTGCAAGAAATAGGGGTGCAGCGATAGCTAAGAACGAGGTTCTCTGCTTTTTGGATGCCGATTGCACCTGGAATGAACTTTGGTTTGCAAATCTTCAAGAAGCTTTTATCACCTATCCGCAGGCGAAAGCCTTCAACGGCCCTGTTACTCTTGAAGAATCTGCAACTCCGCAGATGGCCGCTCTTCACTTCATTGAGTTTCATGAATTCGTCTCGGATCGGCCTAGAAGACTTCGTTTTCTTCACAGCGGGAATCTCTGCATACTCAAATCAGAATTCGATAATGTTGGAGGATTTCGTGAGAACATTCCGATGTGTACGGACTTCACGTTCGTTCCGCCGGGAAAGGAATCGATTTTAGAGAATTCATTTTATATTCCTGATCTGGCAATCTGCCACCAAGCTCATCTCACAGACCCGAAGGCTTTGGAGGTTAAAATGCAGACCATGGGCTATTGGCGGGGTAGGATTGATGAAACTCTGCCCGCTCATTTGCGATTGAGATCGCACCCTGTGGGCCGTTATTTGCCGATAAAGATTTTAGGTTTCATTTTCTTTATCAATATATTCTGTCGAGTTCTTAGGCGAGGAGTGGCATTTGCGCCTCGAACGGTGTTGAGTTTTCCTTATATTCTTAAGTATTGTTTGTTGTGGGGTGGGGGGCTTGCGGTAGGCCTTAAATCCAATACAAATTGAATGGGGATGGTGGATTTGATCAATAGCATCACGGATCCGATTCTGCTCTTGGATCAGTAGTTGATGATCGTGCACTGCAATCCAGCAGTGGCGCAGTTGCTTTCGTACTCGACTGACGAACTGATGAATCAACGAAGAGCAACGTAAGCTAACGGAGAAGCAAATTGAGTTGGCGAAGATCAATATTCTTTGCTTTTTGAGCATCTGGACCAGAATCTCCAAACGGATTCATCTCATTAAGACGACCAAAAATATCAGCTGCTTTCTCCCCATATTCTTGAGTGAAAACTGCACTGGTCCGTTCTGGACACATCGGTAACACTTTATATCGGACACGGGGGTTACACTTCGGATGAGCACATACCCTCAGGATGTACGATCATGCTGCTCAGCATTCCCCCCCTCGCCACTATTATCTGTCATGGATTTTCAATAGGTTGGGAGTCTTTTTCGCATCCATTTTTTGGCATACGGGCACCAAAAAATGGAGAAGAGAAATAGACTCCAAATTGATGATAAAATGAAGAGTTGAATCCTGAGCGAACTTAAAGACAGGCAGGGATAGGTTGATGTCAAAGAAATCCAGGGGATCACTAAAAGAAGAGGATTATCTGCATGGATTTTCGAGAACCGAACAAGACCGTCTTTATAAACAAGCGCGATTTCTTGAGTCGTGGGTTTTTGAAGGAATCAATTTCGTCTCATTGCAATCCATGATTGAGATTGGCTGTGGAGTTGGGGCTCAAACCAAGATTCTAGCCGAGCGCTTTCCTCATCTCCAGATTACAGCGGTCGATATTTCTCCCCAGCAACTGGATCGCGCCAGGGCTCATCTGCGAGAAGAGATTGAGCGTGGACAAGTTAAACTCGTACAAGCCCCCGCCCATGATCTTCCATTTGAAGACAACAGCTTCGATGCCGCCTTTTCCACTTGGTTCCTGGAGCATGTCAAAGAACCTGTTCGCATCCTTTCAGAGGTTCGGCGCGTCTTGAAATCCGAGGGCTTTGTTCACCTGAACGAGGTCCTCAACGCTACTCTGTTTTTGCACCCCTACTCCCCGGCTACTCTTAAATATTGGTTTGAATTCAACGATCACCAGTGGAATCTCGGTGGAGATCCTTTTGTGGGAGCCAAGTTGGGAAATTATCTTGTGGCCGCAGGATTTCAGAACTGTGCAACAGAGGTCGTGACTTATCACTTTGACAATCGCTGGCCCAAGAAGAGAGCCGAATTTATAGATGATTGGACCGGAGTTCTGCTCAGTGGAGCCCCTCATCTCATCAAAGCTCAGAAAGTTTCGACAGATCTCGTTGATGAAATGAAAAGAGAACTCAGTCTATTGAAGAATACCCCCGACTCAGTCTTTTTCAATTCGTGGGTAAAGGCCAGAGGCCAAGCCTTTTAATCCACTAAACCTCGTTTGTTTACTGCGTTCGAGCCCAGAAACCCTAGAAATCTCAATTACCTAGGCTGGGATTGAGATCGGGTTCGAGACCAAGTATAAGTCGGGTGTGAGAGTTTTTGGGCTAAGTAGGGAAGGGCGTCTCGCATTCTGTTCATGGATGAGATCCATAGGATTCTGGAGTCTAGCCATTTGGATTTTGTCGGGATCCGTGAGGGCCGATGAGAAGTCTCAGCTTCCGCCTCTCGTAATCTCAGACATCGATGACACACTCCAGCACTCAGAGATTCTCTTTGGCATGCGAGTGCTGCCCTTTGTTCGAAACCTGCTCCGTCACCACGATGCTTTTATTGGAGCTCCTGCTCTCATTAACTTTTTGGCGAGCAATGGAGCAGAAGTACATCATGTGACCGCCGCCCCCAAACGAGTTGAGTATTTTCCGCGTAATTTTTTGGATCACTCGGGAATCGTTGGCGTGCTTTGGACTCGACCTGAAGTTAAAGAGCCTAAAGATCAATTCAAGTTCGATAAGATCATGGAGTTGATTCGAGCCCACCCCGGGCGTCCCATTATTCTCATCGGAGATGACGGCCAAAAGGATATCGAGGTTTACGATCGAGTGGCTCGCGAGCTCTTGCCACTCCATCAAAAGCCCCTCATTTTTATTCATGATCTTTATGCCCGTGGGCGAGGGCAGAGCGTTCTGCCCGGGCAACGGGCTTTTTTTACTTTTGCCGACCTTGCCATTCATTTAGAGATTAATCGCTTTTTTAGGCCCGAGCAAACCCGCGTGATCGTCGAGCTCGTGAGCGCAGCTATCGCGAGTAAATGCCCTGATCTGCAAAGTCGAGTTTATCCTTTTTTTGGACGAATGGGAGTAAACGATCTCGAGGCGATTAAATTCTTGTTTCGAGTCTTAAATCGCCGTCCAGAAGAGCCTGCCGCGCAGAATATTCTGGAGCATCTTAGGGGTCGACATTCAAGCTGTGCCTCGCGTTTAAGTGAGTATGGCCGTTCTTCTTAGTTGTCGCGATCTTGGACATCGCTACGAATCCCGTCCGCTTTTTAAAGATCTCAACTTCGCTCTTGAAGAAGGGGAGCGAGTAGCTTTGATTGGGCCCAATGGAGCGGGCAAGAGCAGTTTGTTTAGACTTCTATCGGGTGAAAATCTTCCTGACGAGGGCGAGATTGTACGTTCACGATCTTTGCGCGTGGGCATGGTGCCTCAAGACCCGCAGCTCCCCAAAAATACGAGTGTGCTTGAGGCTCTGCTAAGCGCTGCTCGGGACCCGGATGATCGCGACGTGCATCGCTTAGCCGATGAGCTTTTATGGAAGATGGAGTTTGCCGATGATCCAACCATGCTTTGCGAAAATCTTTCGGGGGGTTGGAAGAAGCGATTGAGTCTCTGCCAAGCTCTGATGACTCAACCGAATCTTCTCTTGCTCGACGAACCGACGAACCATTTAGACGTGGAGGGAATTCTTTGGTTGGAGCGTGTGATTCAAGAGGGATCCTTTGCAAGCTTTGTTATCACACATGACCGCTTGTTTTTGCAGAGAGTCTGCAAAAGAATCTTAGAACTCGATCGGCGGCATGCAGGCTCGCTTTTGGATGTTCGGGGCAATTATCTCGGCTACCTTCAGGTCAAAGAAGGGCTTTTATCGGCACAAGAAGCTCGAGAGGCGACCATGCGGGGGATTTTGCGGCGTGAGACCGAGTGGATGCGTCAGGGCGCCAAGGCGCGTACGACAAAGCAACAAGCGCGCATTGATCGACATGCCGAGATTTCGGATGAGGTTTCAGAGCTCGAGTACCGAAATCGTAAACAAGAGATTCGATTTGAGTTTCAAGAGGCTTCTCATCAACCCAAGCGACTGATTGAGGCCAAGCATCTGACCAAAACACTGTCTAATGGTCGGACGCTTTTTAAAGACTTTCATCTATTTTTGGGACCCGGTGTGCGAATCGGAATTCTTGGAGCAAATGCCTGTGGAAAAACCACCTTGATTCGAGTTCTGCTCGGTCTTGAAAAGCCAAGCTCAGGTAAACTCTTTCACTCCGAACATCTCAAAGTGTCTTACTTTGAACAAAGTCGAGGAAGTTTGGATCCTCAAGAAACTCTGCTCCGAACACTTTGTCCGGCCGGAGACCAGGTGATTTTTCGGGGCAAGCCCATTCATATTCGATCCTATCTCGATCGATTTTTGTTTCCTGCCGATCGAATGGAGCAGCCTATTGGGTCACTTTCTGGCGGCGAGCAGGCTCGCGTGCTGATTGCAAAACTAATGCTCTCAGAGGCTAATCTTTTGGTTTTGGATGAGCCTACCAATGATCTTGATCTCATGACTCTGAATGTTCTTCAAGATTGTCTGACCGAGTTTGACGGAGCCGTGATTCTCGTTTCTCATGATCGCTTTTTTTTAGATCAAGTGAGTACAAAGATTCTCGCTTTTCCGTTTCGCCAAGAAGAAAAGGAAAAAGCTGAGCTCCTCTTTTTTGAGAATCTCGCACAGTGGGAAGACTGGCATCGTCAGCCCGCCGCATCTTTAAAAAAGCCAATCAAAGAGTCTCGCACTGTGGAGACAAACCCGATTTCAAAACCAAAGCCGATCAACTCTGACCAGATCATAAAAAAAATTGAACGCAAAGAGGTAGAGCTCACAAAACTTCAAGAAGAGTGCTCAAAGCCAGAACTCAGCCAGAACTATGAACAACTTGGTGAGTTGGGAAGAAAAATCGCTGCTCTTCAGGCCGAAATCGATGAGCTCTATTCAAAGATTTAATCTTTTTTAGACTCAGCTGATTTTCGAATAATCAATTCTTGTCGAGCCAAATCGATGGGACGAATTTGATTCAGAGCTTCTTGAATATCTAAATGTAAATTTCGAGAGAATGTTCCAAAACGTTCTAAAGCGAGTTTGTATTCGGGGGTTTGGGTGTTGAGTCCTCTCAGCTCGCTGAGCGGCCCTGCGGAGAGCGTGCTACTCTGGGAGCTTGACGCGCTTGTAGATGTCGAAGAACAGACTTCTTTATTTTCAATCAGTACACAAATTCGATCTCTTTCAAAATGAGGTAAGGGTCTCGCAGCTCCACCCAGTTTTGCGTATTGGTGATGCCTAGCTAAAAGACTATCATCGAGAGAAAATTGAAGCTGGGCTTCTTTAGAATCTTTGTGACGAATCGATACTGAATATTGTGTCTCCAGCGTTGCGGGCGGAAGAATTTCTTTTCTGAGCGATCGAAAATCCGTGCGCCCCTCGATTTGTCTACAGTGAACTAGCTCCCAGGTCTTGAGGAGTCCGCCTGGCAATTCGCCCATCTTGCTACTCTGAAGCAAATTCGATAACGACCGATAAGTGGAGTTTGCCTTTGCGGCTGAAGTCTGCAGCTCATAGGCTCCACCACTTTTC
>JBILFF010000128.1:0-5625 GCA_044351695.1 Bdellovibrionota bacterium | reverse complement strand
CCACCCCTCCATCGCGCAGATTATTGCCAAATTCAAAAAAATACTGAAGCTGACGAACATCTGAACTCAGTGGAGTGGTCTTAGGCGCGGTCGGGTTCTCAAAAGTCTCGCGCAACTGCCACTCACCGGTGCTGGTAAACTCAAGGCTGACCTCCTCCACCATACTCACCAGACTCTCAGAGCTCAGCTCTCGGCTCAAGCGATCGACGGTGAGCGCATTCGCTCCTGACCCGATCGGAACTTCTGCTCGGTAGGGACCGAGCGCGTTCGTGCCCACCCACTGAACTGGCAGGACATTACGAGTGCTGCCATTAATAAAAAGCAGCGGTCGCTGAACTCCACTCGGATTTCTTAAAAAATGTGAAATTACCTCTAAAGAATCTTGCTGCTCCGGACTTCCGGATGCCGGAACATTTTTTAAAGAAAACTCGATTTGGAGGCTGCTGGTCCCGCTCTGGACAACAGTGATTGAGCTTAAACTCGCGGTAATTTCAGGAAACCGCTGCCCTCGAACAGTTAAATTCTGTCGGTCCGCCACTGCTGAAGCACTATTTTGAATGCCCGGAAACAAGTTAGAGCTAAAACCGTTAACACGGACGGCATCGTTGATGATCTTTTGAACTTTAGCCAGCGACTCTTGATGACTTTCATCCATGGACTGAATCGTGCGAGAGAGCCTGCGCTCCGCATCTCCTAGGAAGAAAGCGTAAAAGAAAGCGCCCCCCACCACAGCCAGCAATAAAAAGGCCACGAGCAGCTCGATCAGAGTCAGAGCCTTAAGACGCTGTTGTATCTGACTTCGGTCTAAAATCCTCATGACCTTATTCTATGCCCAATTCTCGCTTCGCCTCCAGCACCCGAGTGGAGAAGTTTCCCTGAACTTGCGCACTTCTGCTGATTTCGGTGTAACTGAGATACTTGGAGCTTTCGACATTGGTGACAGGGCTTCGCTCCCAAGACTTCGGAAATTCAGTCTTTAGGACGTTAAAGCCAGCCACATAACTGCTCAAGTTTGCACTGGCGACTCGTACAAGAGGAAGCTCTGCACCCCATTGCGGAGCTGCAACTTCTAGCGTGCCAAAGGTCACATGACCTGAGTTTTTGACCTCCAGAAGACTACTCTCAAGCGTGAGAGGTCGTGCCCCCTCTTGAACGCCCATCGCAAAAAGACCCACTTCAAGGCGAGCTGTCACCGTGGATTGAGAGGGCGAACTGGATCCTGATTTGATGCTGGCCAAAGTGGAGCCCGTCAAAGTTTTGAACTCCGGTTGAATAATGGCAGCAGGGCCTTCTCCCATATTCACAAAAGCGAGTTGTCCGAGACGATCTTCGTCGGTGAGCGGTAAATTTTTTGCGGTCGGTAGCAATTCAAAAGATCGATCTATTTTTGCAGAGGCACGACTCATAATGGTGAGGTTGCGAGCTCCAACCGGAATCGTATTTGAATCACTCAGTCCACTGCCAGCGCTCACCTCTAAGACAGTCGCTTGCGTGGCTAATATATTTTTAAAAGATTCGGGGATATTGGAGATCAAGCCTTCGTAAAGCAAATGTTCCATCTGCTCTTGCCGGCTATCACTGGAGTAAAACTCCGAGAATCGAACACTGCAAGCATCAGGCCCGGTGCACGAATTGAACTTTATTTCAGCCCGCACTAAACGCCAATCGAGCGGCTTTTCGACATCGGCCTCCTTGGCGTCTGCTGTCACTTTGGCTTCTTTAACTTCTACAGCTTCTTTAACCTCAACAACTTCTTTAACCTCTATTGCTTTTTTAGCTTCTGTCGCCTCTTCTTCGGACAACTTGCCAGCGCTCTCTAGGATTTCAAAGTACTCGCTTGTCGCCGCTTGAGGAAACGCAAGATTGTCAGTGACTAAAAGGCTTTCTATTTTATCGACACTGCTCAAAGTGCTTAGTTCACTGGCAGAAAGCTCACTGGATGGCACAAAAGGTCGATAAGAGCGAATCGCGTTTAAAGCCGCGTTGTAATCGTTTTCAAGCTTGGCCTTTACACCAGCACCCACAGAGCCAGTGGTCATCACCCCCCCCAGCTTGATCTCGCCCACATTATTTTCAAAAGACCAGTGATAGCCCCAGGCGGTCGTCTGCGAGCGACCCGCACAAATGCGCGAGATATCCACGTTTGTAGCTAGAGTACCCATTTCTAATGTCTTGCCTGGTTGTGGCATCAGATAGATCGTGGCTGGGTTTAAAAAAGCAGCTGTTGAACTGTTGGCTTGTTGACGATCTGTACAATCCGGCTCAGGAAGCGTGGTAGCCTCTCCCGTCAACCGATCCGTGAGGTTAAAAAAAATACCGACATTCCCTAAATTACCATGACCCACCACGACGCCCGAGGATGGCGCCGCCCAAGCGAGAGTTGCAAAAGTCGAAAGACTCGTGGGCTGAATCACAAACGAGCCTGTGATGCGCACTTCTTCTCCCGCTCGTTCTCCAGATTGAAAAACGCTAAGCGAAAATCTTTTGGGCCAATGAGCCGCCCCCGACTCAAAATTTCCGTTCGAAAGCAAGTCGAGCCGATATCTCCAGCCTTCCGAGTTTGCGATGGTCGATGAGTAGACTTTCGAAAGAAAGTCACTGCTCACGCGACAAGGACTTTGACAGGATTGAATCTCGTTAAAGAGCGCATCGAGGTCACCACCGTAGGCCTCCAGCAATCGAGGAGCGGCGGGCAATGAAAGCTGCGAGCTTCCAGAGCGCGCTTCAATTCCCCAGGCGATGGCTTGAAGAACAATCGGAAGCATTCGCTCGTAGTTAGAATGAGCTTTTTGAATAAGCTGCTCACCACTACTTTTTGTTTTAGCCTGCTCTAACCATTTTTGAGAATCACTCAAAAAACTTGCAATCAAAATCCCAACAATCGCCACAGCTCCTAAAGCAAAAACCATCGCTCCGCCGCGATGACTGACCCGCATTATCAGAAGTCGATTCATTTTTTACTCTCCTTCTTTTTTAAAAACCAAAAACTAAAAAAGTGTCTGAGCCGAAGAGGCTCCCGCCCCCCCCCCACACCAGGTCGGAATCTCCACTGGTGTAGACACATTTGTTAAAGCATTCCGCACGGCTCGAACGCCAAAAGCCGTGTACCAACTATTTGTAAAAGTATCCGGCCCGTACAAGAGCTCATCCATGCACGACTTTGAGCAAAAACCCGCATAGACTTCACGCTGCGCTTCAGAAAGACTTGGATTTGCAGAGGCAAGCTCACTCAAAACCGCATCCCGCTCAGCCGCCGGCCAATCAGGGCGCGTACAGCGTCCCAAATACCCACGCCACGCCACATCACAGCGAATCGACTCACTCAGCTCAGGGGCAGTTTGCGAATCGCTCGTTTGATAGTGTACGCGCACGGTTCGAACATGCGGTGAGTGCTGAGCTCTCATCAAATGGCCCGCAAAATTTTGCTCGAGCTGAGGCAGGCCCGGCACCGAAATCAGAGGGGCAAGTCCGCTGATGCCAGATAAAGTCATTCCACTGGCTTGGGTGAGACTCGCTGAAAAATTAGCATCATCCGGATTCACTCTAAAATCCCAGATATTACTGACCCCCCAACCCTCGTAGGTGGGAAGGGCAGACGATGAGTCTCGATAAGGGCGATTGTAAGTTTCGTTGAGACACTGGCAAAGTGCCGCTTGGGTCACGCTCTCCAGACCCTCGCTATACTGGCCCGCACCGACCCCTTTGACTCGATAAACTTTTCGTTTGAGCCCCTCGTGAGCCGCCGCCTCTGTGCCCGCCGCATACTGCCCCACCGCCGGATTGCCGGAGGTCACCCAAGTGCTGGGGCAAAAAGCTTGAGAGGGTGAAGCGCCGTGATTGCAAACAAACTTCGCAAACACAGAGCCCGATGTCGTACAGGCACATTTTTGCTCAACGGGCATGATCAAGAGAGTGCTTCCCTCCTTGGCATGGTCTGACTGAAAATGACTAAAGCCGCTCGACTCCGGCTGAGTCACCGCTGAAAGACTACCGTACGAAGTTCCCTCTGATTTCTGCCACCAAATCGCGCGAAACATCGACGACATTCCATCCCAACTCAGTCGACACTGAAGATGCTCGTCCCAAAAGGCTGAGGGGCTTGAGGGGTCTGGAAAGCTTAAAAAATTCTGCCGCAGATCCTCAAAGGCTTGGTAGTTCCAAACAAAGTTCGGAAAACTTCCGGTCACGTACTGTGTGGAGTGCGTTGTTCCTTGACCAATCGCATTCCATAAGAACCACATCATCGGATGCTTCCAGGCCCATTCGTATATATCTCCAAAATGCGAAATGCAGGCATTGATTTGACGATTTTCGATCCGTGAATGGGGCGGACGATAAATGGGAATTGCTGCTTTTCCTTCGGGGGTTTCAGGGGCTTTAAAATGTTCGGCCCAATCTCCATCACCATCCACGTCTGCTCCTGTTCCGCATTCACAGTAATTAGAGACAACTCCAGACGGATTTCCTTTGTACTGACCGTAGCCCACCCAGCGGGGTGACCTGGGATTTGGATCTGAATAAAAATCAACACAACTGCTCCGACATCGATTTCCTGGATTCAAACAATCCGCGTCCTGAATCGCTGCACCCGAATCACTTAACTGAAGTCCAAAGCCCGCCGGAGCCAACATATAAAATCCATCTCGAAATAAATTTCCACCCACCAGACGCAAGCTGTCGCTCGACAGCGAACTGGGCAACCGTGACGTATAGCGCGCCGACATCGTGAGCGAGGCTTTTAAAGTGGCAAGATCGGCCGTGTCTACGCACTGATGAATCGAGCTACTCGGATCACAACAATCAAAAGGATTGTCGGTGGGATTACATCCAAGCGTCTTGTAATCACTCGCGTTCCAATCCTGCAGATCCGAAACAGGGAGGATGAGATTCAAGGCGGCTGCCTCTTGCGGACGCTGATGATCGTCAAAGCCAAAACGATACGTCAGAGCCGAGATCTCTTTAGCAATCATGGTCACCTTCTCGACGGTGGGGTCCGGAAATTTTTCGACGAGATTTAAATTTCTGCCACTGTCAAAACGAAAATCGACTTCTTCGACCATTCCGACAGTCGTTGTCGAATCGATTTGCTCACCCATCGCCGACAAATCTGTCGCCACCGCTTGAGGCAGAGCGCTCAGATCGGCCTCAAACCACCCGTTCACCATTCCATCCAGCGTCTCGGGACTGCCGCTCGCCATTCGAACCGGAAGAATATTCACTACCGTTCCTTTAAAAAAGGCCAAGTACCGCGGCTGGGCTGATGCCTGCGCCAAGTAAGACGAAAGCAGTGAGTGAGAGCTTCGAGCCTTGGACGAAGACTCATCGCCAGGCACGGGTGCAGGAGTATGGGTGAGCTTAAAACGAATTTTTTTGCTCGTGCTTAAATCGATTTCCTCGATGGCTGCAGTAACCTCGGGATATCGAATGCGATAGATCCGAAGATTCTCATGGGCTACTAAACCGCTCGCCGGGCTGTCTTGAATACCCGCATAGGTCACACGCGAAAAACCGTTCACTCGTACCGCATCATTAGCGATTCGAGAGATCTGAGCAAAAATAGAATCTTGTGCTGTTTGAATTCTTTGCACGGTCCGATGGAAGTAACGCTCTTGATTACCAATAAAA
>JBILFF010000085.1:0-10032 GCA_044351695.1 Bdellovibrionota bacterium | reverse complement strand
TCCGAGATGCTCCGATCCACAAAAACTTTGTGCTGAAAGGCGGATTCAAAAAAATCTGTGCATTCTTTGATGAGTGATCCGATGGCAACAGCCTCGCGTTCATCTTTGTAAGATTGCCGACCACGCTGAGCCAGTTCAAGAAGGGTTTTGACGATGATATCGATCTGCATGATGTCTCGGCCGAGGCGCTCGCGCATCTCCTCTAACTCCTTCGAGGAGGCTTTGCTGAGGTCTGTGGTTTCGAGTTCACCCATCATCATAGTGAGAGGGGTGCGAATTTCATGGGCAATCGATCGCGCCAAATGCTCATGAAAGAGATTGGACTCCTGAACGTGTCCAATCAGCGTATTGGTAGAGTCCACGATATCTCCCAAAAAATCGGTTTCAATTTTTTGAGGAATGGGAAGCCATTTTTTAATCGGCTTGTTTCTGAGGCTGGTTAAGTATTGTGCAATTTTTTGAACGGGCGAGAGGATGCGCCGCGAGAGGAAGCTAGCTACAAAAGAAAGCATAGCGACCAGAACCAAAAACACGAGAGCGTACTGCACCGCCAACTCTTGTAAGATCTGAGCGGTTCGAGGTACTGGTGTCGAAACCTGAAAGACTCGCGTTTCTCCAGTAAACAATCGGTAGCTGGCTTTGACCACAGCATGCTCTCTTTGTCCGCCTGTCGCCGTTTCCATTTCATACTCTTCACTCAGCAGATTCTTGTTTAAAAAACTAAGATCCTCATCTGCAGGATTTTGATAGATCAAGATCCCTCGTTCATCAAAGACCCTAATGGCCTTGCCAATTCTCATTTGAAGAACAGTGTCAATCAGCGAGGGAAGAATGCTACCTTCCTGATCGATGCTCAAATCTGCAGCCGTTGATCGGATTTCATGAACGGATTCCAAAAGATTGTCTTGGATATTAAGACGCAGGCTCTTCATGGCCAGAAAGGTCCCTGCCATGGTGGCAATCAAACAGCTGAGTACGGCCACTCCCCAGAGACTGAGAGTGAGCTGAAAATTTAAACTACTCCGCTTTGTCATTCTCCGACTCGAGGAAAGAGTAGCCGAGACCTCGCCTCGAGTGAATCACAGGTTTTAAACCCTCGAGATTGATTTTTCGTCGCAGACGTCCCACAGAGACATCCACGACATTCGATTCTGGGTCAAAATTCATATCCCAAGCGCGGCTTAAAAGATCGGGCCGGGTAAACAATTTGTGGGGTGCACTAGCCAAAACAATCAAGAGCTTCAGCTCCTTCGGAGTCAAATCAATCGCTTGTCCTGCTCGATTTACTTTTTGGGTGGTTAAATCGATTTGTATATCAAGAACTTCAATCGTATTCGAAGATTTGGGAGCTCCCTCATTTCTGCGGCTCAAAGATTTTATTCGTGAGATGAGTTCTTCCATATGAAAGGGCTTGCCCAAATAGTCATCGGCCCCATACTCGAGCCCTTGTACGCGCTGAACTACATCCGATAGAGCACTTAAAACCAAGATGCGTTGGTGAGGAAATTTTTTACGAAGCATTGGGATGCTAAACACCGAATCTTCTGTTTTCAGAAGGCGATCCAAAATGAGGACATCATACTTTTGGGTGGCAAGTGCCATTTGGACTTCGTCTAGCGACTCAAAAGCATCGACTGACATGCCATGTTGCTCAAGGCCTTTCTTGATAAACAGCCGAACTCTTTGTTCATCCTCTGCAACGCAAACCTTCATCGATCTTTGTGGCATACTTGATTCCTTTCGAGTCGACGATGAAAAAGAAGGAGAGGGTCGGCCCCCATCGGGAGCCGGCCCATTTTTGGTGTTCAGGGGTTCTGGATGCGAAATCTGCATAGTCCTCACTTTAAATAAGCTTCAGGAAGTGGCCATGACGTGAGCATGAAATCTTTGTCATAAGGCTTTCTTCTTTTATAGACAGGCAGCAGAGCTCTCTTCTAATTTTTGGGCATGGAATCAAAAAAGTTTTGGGCATTTTCGGTTTTAGTTTTGGTGGCTTCGGTTTTGACCTCGGTAGGAGTGACTCAGTCCATGGGTAGAGCGCCCTCTCCGGCGCAGCAGCCCGAGCCAAGCGCGAGCCCGAAGGTGGAGCCTGCGACCGCTCCGGCCCAAGTTGAAGTTCCAGAGGCTGCGCGAGCGCTGTCGCAAGCTATGGTTGCCGTCGCTGCTGCGGTGAAGCCCTCTGTGGTCACCGTTTTTACCGAGCGCGTTTATCAGGTGAGAAGTTCGAGCCCTTTTGATGATCCTTTTTTTGGCGGATTCTTTAGAGATTTTTTTGAGGCGCCTCGTCAGCGTCCTCGAGTGGAAGAGCGTCGCTCGCAGGGATTAGGGTCGGGGGTAATCATTTCTTCGGATGGAGTGATTGTTACAAACCATCATGTGATTGAGGAAGCCGATAAGATTCAAGTACGAACCTTAAGTGGTGAAACTCTCAATGCAAAACTTTTGGGTAAAGATCCGCAGACCGATTTAGCAGTCATCAAAGTCGAGGCCCAAGGTCTCACCCCGTTGCCTTTGGGAGACAGTGATGTTGTGCAGGTGGGAGAAATCGTCATGGCCGTGGGGTCGCCGATGAGCGAAAAACTAGCTCACACAGTGACGCAGGGAATTGTGAGTGCAAAGGGCCGAGCGAATGTAGGAATCGTGGCTTTAGAAGACTTTATTCAGACCGATGCAGCCATTAATCCAGGTAATTCTGGAGGAGCGCTTGTGGACCTTGGCGGGCGACTTGTCGGAATCAACTCGGCCATCGTGACTCAAAGTGGAGGGTCGCAGGGGATCGGATTTGCGATTCCGGTGAACTTGGTCAAGGCCGTGGTCAGCTCCATTCAGGAGTCGGGTGAGGTGGTTCGAGCTTGGCTAGGTGTAGAAGCTCAGGATGTGAGCAAAGAGTTGGCCGAAGCGCTGGGAGTGAGTGAGCGAAAAGGGGTTTTGGTGGCTAATGTAGACCCTAAAGGTCCAGCGGCTAAGGGAGGTCTGAAGTCGGGAGATATGATTGTTGAAATGGACGCGGGTCCCATTGAATCTGCGGCTCAGCTGAGAAATCGAATTGCAAGTTCACGACCGAATTCAAAGATTCATTTTATGATTCTGAGAGACGGCACCGAAAAGAAAATCGAGGTCACGCTAGAGAAGGTTCCTGCGGCTGGAATGGATGATTCGGCGCGCGCGGCTGTGGTGAGTCGCCTTGGATTTCGAGCCAGTGATGTGACGAATGAATTGGCTCAGCGATTTCAGATTCGAAGAGGAACAAAAGCTGTAGTGGTAACTGAGGTTGAAGATGGCGGTCCCGCTGAGCAGTTGGGTCTTCAGGCGGGAGACTTGATTGCCTCCATTAACCGTCAGGCGACCCCGGGCATGAAGGAGTTTGGCCAAATCACTTCGGGACTAAAAGCGGGACAGAGAATCTTGCTTCAGGTACTGCGCGGCCCAGCCAGCTATTTTGTGGTGATGAACTTAGCCGATTAAATCCTAGGACTCACCATCGGTAGTAAGCGGGGTGGCCTGGCTTAACAGACACAAATGTGCCGATACAACTCGCAGTTGCTTTTTCGTCTGCAAAAATTTTGCCTTCTACTTTTACAGATCGGTCGCCAGATTCGATCACCGAGGCTTCAAGTCGAATAGGGCCTTGAGTCGGAGTCGGAGCTAAGAGCTTAATCGCGTACTCTGCTGTCACGGTACACGGCGGATGGTCTAAAGAATTTCGGTTCATCAAGTGCCAAGCAGCCGTCCAATTGCAGTGACAATCCAAGAGCGCTCCTACAATTCCACCATTCAAAACGTTTGGAAAAGCCTCATGGTGCTTTTCGGGAGTCCAAACGGCTACCACCTTATCGCCCTCAATCATGCTTTTGATTTTCAGGCCTTGAGTATTTGCAGGCCCACAGCCAAAACAAATACTCTTGGGAGCAAAGAATTCTTGAAGAGAGATTCCAGCGGGAATCGTCATTTTACTTGAGCTTGTCATCGCTTTGAGATGCTAATGTTAAGAAAAACAAAAGGTAAAGCATCTCTTCCTCCCTCCTATACTTTACGATTGCGTTTTTAAGCTGACGATCGAAAATTTTCTAGAACCTGAAGAGTTTAAGAAATGGCGCGATGAGTTGTGAGCATTGGAGCGACTCGCTCGTGCGATTGCATTTCGCTGCAGAGTTTTTGAAAAAATTCAGCGGGCGACTGTGCCAAATGAGGGATCAGCCGTTCCAGCGTGCCAATCGTAATGTTTCGCCGAGCTCGCTCAATACCCGAAATATACGTTCGATCTACTTTGGCAAGCCCTGCCAGATCCTCTTGGCTGAGTCCTCGTTCTTGGCGGAGACGTTTAACCGTGCGAGCTAAAAGAGCGTTGAGTGAGGGGGAGGGGGCGCTTGGGCTTGGGGCGATTTCGGCTCCTGCTTCAAATGCTCTTCGTTCGGGCGTTTTAAGGGCAAGGTCTTTGTAAACAGTCATAGGCTTCATCAGAAGAATCTCCGTCTTTTTAAAAGAGCCTAATCCTCGCAATTGGGGGGGGATATAGACCAAAGTCCCAAACTGATGTAATGATTGAGAAATTCAAATCGATTGAGTGGTTTGAACGAACTTTAATCTAGATTTTTAGTTCCAAAGTACAGTGCTCAAGAAAAAATTTTATGACTGATTTTTTTGAAAAATTCTTGGTTTCTTTTGTTCCTTTGTTTGTCGCCATCGATGCGATTGGTGTGGTGGGCATTTATATTTCGCTAACGCAAAATACGTCCGCGACTTTTCGGTCAAAGCTTTTGAATGAAGCAACGCTAACAGCTTTGGGCGTTTCGATTGTTTTTTTGTTTTTTGGAAAGCTCATTTTTAAGCTTCTTGGGATTAGCGTGAATGATTTTAGAATTGCGGGAGGACTCATTTTGTTGATTCTCGCGATTATGGATATTCTTTTTTCGCATCTCGATCAAAGGCGAGATCCGGGAGAGGGTAATCTCGGTGTGGTGCCGATTGGGATTCCATTGATCATGGGCCCGGCTGCCCTGACCACGATTTTGATTTCCTCAGAAAGTGTGGGTTGGAAAATCACTTTGGCCGCTCTTCTTTTAAATCTCTTCATTGCCTGGGCAGTCTTTAGGTACGCTTTTGGTATTGTGCGCTTGATTGGATCAAGCGGCACTAAGGCTGTGGCAAAAGTCATGGCCCTCTTTTTGGCTGCAATCGCGGTGATGATGATTCGATCGGGTGTGACGGGCTTGATTCACGGAGGCTAGTGAAGCGCCTCTTGCTAGTCTAATTGAAGAAGTTGCAAAACGATTTGCTGTTGTAGATTGGCTTGAGCCAGGACTGCGATGCGCGCATTTTGTAAAATTTGCTCGCGTGTCAGTTCTGCGATCTGCTCAGCGGGGTCCTCAAGACTTTCTAACTCATTTTGGATGAGTTCTTGGTTTCGGGTGAGAGAGGTCTCGCTCAACTCGAGCTTCGATAGCTCTATGCCGACGCGCGATCGAGACGCTTGAACCTGCATGAGTGCATTTTGAATCAACTCCTCACTCCATTCTAAAGCCACGCCCTCTTCTAGCTGAGGAATCAGACTTTGAGTTTTACTTCGACCCACATTCAGTCGAGTTTGCGTTGAGTCGAGGAGGTCTAAGATACCGTCGCCTGTAAAGTCTTCTAGTGCTACAGAGCCAGGGTTCGGCAAAATACCCGAGCGAGAGACTGTAGATTGGAGACTAAAGCTACCACTGCCGTTTCCAAAATAGGTTCTTAACTGCCCACCAGAAACTGAGTCGCCCACGATTGCAAGATCTAAAAAGCCATCGCGGTTAATATCGCCCACCTCAATGTCTGTCACCACGTACATGACATCGGTATTCACGACGAATGGAGTAAAAGTTCCGCTTGCACTGCCAAACCCCAGATAGAAGCCGTTGTTGTCAAAGCTCGACCAGGCAATATCTAAAAAACCGTCCTGATTAAAATCTGCAAAATCAGGAGAAACGCCATCGGCAGCGAGACTCCCAAACTCGATTTGGCTTCCAAAAGCTCCTGTTCCGTCGCCGAGTTGAAGATACGAGGTCCAAGTATCTCCATATGTTGTGTAAAAGAGGTCGAGATTTCCATCGTTGTTGAAATCCTTAAGCTCAATAAAATAGGCAGCCGATCCAGCGATTCCATCGTCAATAGTGGCAATCACCTCTAGGCTTGCACCATTGAATTTGAATATCTGCACATTACCAAAAGCGTCGGATTTAGCGATTTCGTCGCGGCCATCTCCATCAATATCGCCTGTGCCCAGATGGCCATTAAAACTTGTTGATGCCGTTAAGCCTACATTTTGGAAGCGTCCATCCCCTGATCCAAAATTCACTCCCAGCTCGCCACTAGCGATGTCATAAATCAAGTCTTGAGCGCCGTCGCCATTGATGTCTCCAAAGTTAAAAACTCCAACATCTGTATTTACAGACTCACTCTTTTGAAATCGCCCCTCACCGCGATTAAGATATATCTCTACCGGGGAGGCATTTACAGTGGCATAGTCCATGAGCCCGTCCTGATTAAAATCGCCAGTTTTGACAACTCCTTGCGTAGCGATCAACTGGGCATCGCCGGATCGAAAGCTACCTGTGCCCACATTGATTTTAAATAAATTCGAAGCCGTACTTGTCGGAGTAGTAAATAAAGAACTCTCGATCGAGTTTACCGCCCAAGAAAGTTTTTCGGGCGAGTTGTCGATGAGCCGAAGCCCATTGAACTGAGTGTCTCTTCCTAGTCGATTAATTTCGTCGATCAGTTGAGCCCACTCTTTTTGAAGTTGATTTCGCTCGGCACTCGATAGAGTGCTGTTGGCAGCACTCAGTCTCAGTGCACTCATCCTTTGTAAGAGTTCCTCTTGTTGCGCCAGTGCTTGATCGGCAATTTGAAGAGCGCTTCGAGAGAGGTTGAGATTCTGAATCCGCTGAACAATCTCTTTGGACTGACGGAGCGCCAAGGGCTTCATCTCACCGAAGGTGCTCGGTGAGGCAAGCTGATGCAGCTGACGGCGAACGCGCTCTGAGGACTCTCGTAGGAGTCGAGCCGTTTTCATCGCAATCAAATTCGCGTTCGATACCCTCATAATCGTTCTGCCCCGCGTCAAAAACGCGCCAACAATCCTCCCCGGATTCGCCTCATTATTTTTTGCGAATCCCAATACTTCGACTTGTCGGCATTGAGCTGAAAGAATTCAAGTTCGAGTGAAGCGGAGCTGCTAAGTGCTGAGGGTCACGCATGAAGTCTTAGGATCTCTAAGCGCGTCAATGCCTATCGAAACTCCGAAGGGGGCTGAAATGAACTATCCACTTTAAGGGGGATCAGTCTTTGGTTTTTAGTCTCGAATCATTTTCTTGAATGAAATTTCGAATATCGTCCGTCATGCCAAGGAGTTTAAGCCACTGCTCTTTGTAGAGTGTGACGGGAAAGCGACCGAGTCCGTAGAGTGAAACAGCGCCTTTTTCGCTCACCTTTAAGCTTAAGCTTCCGCGGCTGGGTTTAGATTTTAGCGCTTGGTTTTCGGCTCTCAGGCGTTCGAGTTCGGCATGTAAATCTTGGTCACTCATCATTGGCGAGCTTAGCGATCTTTACTGAGCTGTAAATGCAAATTTTAGAGCTCGCGACCTTAGTTCGAAAGAATCTTCACACATTGACGGTGAATCAATCCATTCGAACTCACACCGGCCGCAGCGTAGATGCTGTTTTCTCCATCCCAGCTGGTATATTTTCCACCCGCTTCTTCGACACAAATTTTCACTGCAGATACATCATAAGGCCGAATACCTAAATCTAGTGCGGCATCCATTTTACCTGAGATCACACAAGCATGAGAAAAAACATCAAACGCCCCACGCTGATCGTAGGCTTCACGCGCCAGTCGAGCGATTTTCTTTTCTTGTGTCGCAGAAGCACGCAAAACTCCGACACTCGAAATCGTGGCATCTTTGAGTTTTGAAACCTTAGACACGCGGCAAGCACTGCCATTGAGCTTGGTACCCAGTCCTCGACCGGCGTAGATTTGAAGTTGGATCGCTGGCAAATGTAAGCAGCCAGCAACCACATTTCCGCGGTATTCAAGCCCCACCACCGATCCCCAAAACGGAATGCCGCGAATAAACTGAAGCGTTCCATCAATGGGATCAATCCACCACTTAAAAGGAGATTCTTTAGGCCCTTCTTCTCCAAACTCTTCTCCAAAAATAAGGTGGTCCGGAAAGTAAGATCGTAAAATTTTGCGAATGCGTATCTCTGTCTCGCGATCGGCACGCGTGACCGGAGATCGATCGGCCTTTTTTTCTACGGGCGGAATACGCTCAAACCACTTGAGGGAAGCTTTTGCGCCTTCAAACGAAGCGTCACAAGCCGCTTGAACAAAATGTTTAATTTGCTTTTGAGTGAGGTCTTTGTGGCTTCTTTTTACCATCCCAAAACATACGCAAACACGAGTGGCGCGACAATCGTTGCATCCGATTCAATGATGAATTTTGGACAGGTTTTGTCGAGCTTGCCCCAGGTAATCTTTTCGTTGGGCACAGCCCCCGAATAGCCTCCAAAGCTCGTGGTCGAGTCGCTGATCTGACAAAAATAGGACCAAAGCTTTGTTTCTTGCTGAAGATCAAATTGCAGCATCGGCACGACGCAGATCGGGAAGTCTCCTGCAATCCCACCACCAATTTGAAAGAAGCCGATCGAGGTCTCTGAGGTAACCTTCTTATAGAAATCTGAAAGCTCGATCATGTACTCAATACCTGATCGCATGGTGGTCACATTCTTAATCGAGCCTCGAATGACATGAGAGGCGTAAATATTACCCAGAGTGGAGTCTTCATAGCCCGGCACAAAAACAGGTAGGTTTTTCTCGGCGGCGGCAATCATCCAAGAGTCTTTGACGGGAATATCGTAGTGCTCTTTGAGGAGTCCTCGATTGAGCATTTCGTAAAAAAACTGGTGAGGCAGTTTTCGCTGACCCGACTGATCGGCTTCTTGCCAGAGTTTCAAAATCACTCCTTCGATTTTTCGAATCGCGTCTTCTTCGGGAATGCAAGTGTCGGTCACGCGAGCATAGTGTTGGTCGAGAAGCTCAACCTCCATATCGGCAGACAGGGCGCGCCAATCAGGAATTCTTTTGTATTTGCTATGTGCCACCAAATTAAAAACATCTTCTTCAAGGTTGGCGCCCGTACAGGAGATCGCATGAACTTTGTTTTGACGGATCATTTCGGCCAAAATCACTCCGAGCTCGGCCGTGCTCATGGCTCCAGCTAAAGTGATCATCATCTTCTCGCCCCGAGCGAGTGCGGCTTTGTAGGCCTCGGCGGCATCAATCACTGATGCTGCGTTGAAATGTCGATAATGCTTT
Organism: Bdellovibrionota bacterium; assembly: GCA_044351695.1. GTDB lineage: Bacteria > Bdellovibrionota > UBA2394 > UBA2394 > UBA2394 > JBILFF01. The sequence continues at coordinate 683 of JBILFF010000085.1, read as the reverse complement.
TTGAGAAATTCAGAAATCTGACCGTTTGCCATGCCGATCTATAGGCAAAAACGGCAGAGACGACAACTGTTGGAGGCCATTTAATTTCTTGAATCACAACCGGCCTTTATCGCTCTTCCTTAAGCCTTCACGACTCGCGTGCGCCGTCGTCCGCGCTTTCGCTTTTTCAAAAGATTCACTAGGTCCGAATAACTTTTGCCAATGATCTCAATCGCCTCTTCGGGGTCGTCTGTCATCTGAATGAGATCAAGGTTGGCTCTAGAGAGTGCTCCTTGGGCCATGGCAGTGTCTTTCATCCAATCCAAAAGTCCCTTCCAGTAATCTTTGCCCATCATGACGATCGGAAACTTTTGCATCTTATCGGTTTGAATCAGGGTGAGGGCTTCAAAAAGCTCGTCCAGAGTCCCAAAGCCGCCGGGCAAAATAATAAAAGCGCGAGCGTATTTTGCAAACATGACCTTTCGCACGAAAAAATAGCGAAAGTGTACCTCGAGATCGACGTGGGGATTCGCCTTGCTCTCGAAGGGAAGCTTAATGGTCAGACCCACGTTGACGGGTGGTCGCTCTTTCGGAAAAATCTTTTGATACTCGCGAATTCCGTCAAAAGCTCCTTTGTTGGCAGCCTCCATGAGGCCGGGCCCACCCCCCGAAATCAAACTAAAACCGGTAGAGGTGGCGACGCG
>JBILFF010000102.1:0-7841 GCA_044351695.1 Bdellovibrionota bacterium | reverse complement strand
ACGCGCGAAACGTCTTCGGCGAGCTTCCAGTATTTGGATTTGCGGTCGAGCCGAGCGCTTCCAAAAATCGAGATGGCGGGGTCTACCCGACGCATCAGTTCAAAGCCGTCAACAAACTCAGAGATGATCTTAAAGATCAACCAAGTGTCTCGGGTGGTTCTTTCGTAAGGATTTTGGAATTCACTGAGTAAATCTGACACGATTTCATATCATACGTTTCGATAAAGCCCATGGCCAGAACTTGCTGAATCCTTGAGCGATTGCTAATTTTGCTGGGAGGTGAATATGGCTGCAGGAAATCAAAATTCAAATGCATCTAAACGTTCGATCAAGAAACCCAAGCCCGATACGACGGCAGAATTCGTCCAAGAGGCTCTCACTCGGGTCGAAAATAACGTTCAGATTTTGCGAAAGCGTTTGGGGCGTCCGATGACCCTCTCTGAGAAGCTTGTCTTGGGTCATTTAGAGGACCCTGCTCAGCAAATTTTGGCTCGCGGCGAGGCTACCTTGGCCCTACTGCCCGACCGTGTGGCCATGCAAGATGCCACGGCTCAGATGGCGATGCTTCAGTTTATGCAAGCCGGCATCGAGCATGTTCAAGTGCCCTCGAGCATTCACTGCGACCACCTCATCCAAGCGTATCAAGGAGCGGAGCAGGATCTCAAAAGCTCTGCAGTGACCAACAGAGAAGTTTTTGAATTTTTAGGATCGAGCGCGAAAAAATACGGGATTGGATTTTGGGGCCCAGGCGCCGGGATTATTCATCAAGTGGTGCTCGAAAAGTACGCGTTTCCTGGCGGTATGATGATTGGCACTGACTCACACACTCCAAACGCAGGGGGCTTGGGCATGATTGCGATTGGCGTGGGCGGAGCTGATGCTGCCGAACGGATGGCCGGACTCGCCTGGGAGGTTTTGCATCCCAAGCTCATTGGCGTAAAGCTCACGGGCAAGCTCAGTGGCTGGGCTGCTCCCAAAGATGTGATCTTGAAGGTTTGCGAGATTCTTACCGTAAAAGGTGGGACCAATGCGATCGTGGAGTACTTTGGCCCAGGGGCAGAGAGCATTTCATGCACGGGTAAGGGAACGATTTGCAATATGGGTGCTGAGCATGGAGCGACGACTTCGGTATTCGCTTACGATGCTTCGATGGAGCGCTACCTGCGCGCCACGGAGCGTGGTGCGATTGCGGATGTGGTGAATAGGTTCTCCAGCTTGCTCCGCAACGATCCAGAGGTGGATGCTGAACCGCATCAGTTTTACGATCGAGTGATTGAGATAGATCTTAACAAGCTTGAGCCACATATTTGCGGACCGCATACACCCGATCGCGCGCGGCCGATTTCTAAACTCAAAGAAGAAGTCAAAAAAGAAAACTTCCCCGATCATTTAGCCGCCGCTTTGATTGGAAGCTGCACAAACTCATCGTACGAAGACATTCAGCGAACTGCGGCCATCGCTCGCCAAGCCGTAGCGGCGGGGATCAAAGCAAAGACGACGGTCTATGTGACGCCGGGCTCGACTCAAGTTTTTGAAACCATGAAGCGCGATGGATTTGTGGATGTTTTAGAAAAAGTGGGCGCGGTGGTTTTGGCCAACGCTTGTGGACCCTGTATTGGTCAGTGGAAGCGCGACAATGTGAAGCCGGGCGAGATGAATGCGATTGTAAATTCTTATAATCGAAACTTTCCGGCTCGAAACGACGGTAATCCAGCGACTCTTTCTTTTATTGCCTCGCCCGAAGTCGTGATGGCGATGGGACTCTCAGGCAGCTTAAGTTTTGATCCGCTGAACGACAGTCTTGAGGCGGGCGGCAAAAAGTTTAAGCTTGAAGGCCCTGGTCTTGCCGATGATGTTCCCTCAAAGGGCTTTAAAATTTCTTGGGAAGGTTACGCGGCTCCCGCAGAAGATGGCGCTCATTTGCAAGTAGCGGTAGATCCAAAATCGGAGCGACTTGCATTGCTCGAGCCCTTTGATACCTGGGATGGAAATGACTTCGTTGACTTGCCGATTTTGTTGAAGGCCCATGGCAAATGTACGACCGATCACATTTCACCGGCTGGTCAGTGGCTTAAGTTCCGGGGTCATCTCGATCGGATCAGCGACAATATGTTTATTGGAGCGATTAACGCGTTTACGAAAGAAGCAGGTAGGGGATCGAATGTTTTGACTGGGGCGAGCGGAGATTCGTTTTCAAAGATTGCACGTGATTATAAAGCCAAGAGCCAGCGATGGGTGGTGATCGGGGATGAAAACTATGGCGAGGGCAGCTCTCGAGAGCATGCGGCCATGGAGCCTCGATTCTTGGGTTGTGCGGCAGTGATTGCGCGCAGCTTTGCTCGAATTCATGAGACAAATTTAAAGAAGCAAGGTCTCCTGCCTCTGCATTTTGTGAATCCGTCCGATTACGATTTGATTGAGGCCACCGATCGGGTGAGTTTGCATGGACTTCAGTCGCTGAAGGCAAAGCAGCCCGTAAAGGCGAGCATCAAAAAAGCGAGTGGTCAGGTGATTCAAGTCGAACTAAAGCATACGATGACAGAAAAGCAGATTACTTGGTTTAGGGCGGGGTCGGCCTTAAATGCTGCTCGAGAAGCGGCTTAATCATCGCATTGTTCTGGCACTCCGAAAGCTACAGAAAATAATTCTGTACTAAAATAGAGTGCATTGCACAAAAGCCTTGCGTTAATTTTAGCATCACAGCCATGATCGTGGTGGGAGAGGGGGTATCATGGGGTTAAATCCATTTGCTTTAAGTGGGCGGCCGTCATTTATTTCATTGAGTCGCATTTGTTCATCGGGATTTCTAGCAATCTTCGCTGTTTCATTGGGGGCGCCTGTTCAGGCGGGACCCGATGAATTTGAGCAGGTCGTCAAGACTACGTCTGTTGATCGCTCTGGCTTAAGTGTCGTTGAGAAGCTGGAACGGGGTGAGATGTTTACAGCACGAATGGCCACTTCTTTTGTGATGCAGACTTTAATTCGGCAGGATCCCTCGAGAATTCAGGAGGCGATGAGCAAAGACCTGGTGAAGTTTGCTCGCACGATTCCGGATCTTGCTTTTGCCCGAGCTTTCCGGACCTCGAATGACAAGAAGCTTTTGTACCTAAAGCTCAGAAGTCTTGGCGGTGGCACCGGAGCGATGGTGGAGGTGATTGAGGGTTTCAATGAGGCCTTTAAGTCTGCTCCTATGATTCCAGTTTCGGGAGTAGCTAAAATGCTACGCCCCAGTGGCGCGAATATTTCGAACCCTTGGGAGGCGCGACTCGAAGCCGATGTGGAGCGACTTTCTAAAGAATCACTCTTCAATCGCACTGTGGGAGTGGGAGAGACTATTCGTATGATCGGCCCACTGCATGAGTCTTTCGCGCTCGAGGGCGTGAGCGTTGATATACAGATTTCGTTTAAACCTTACACGCTAGAAAAGAAGCCTGATTCAGGAAACAAGATCCAGATTGGCAAAGCTCTCGAAGACGAAAAGTCAGAGGAAGATGCTGAAGGAAAGCTAAGGCTTGAAAAAGAAAAGAAAGAAGATGAGACAAAAAAATTCACCTTGTTCACGACCCAGGTTGCTTTTGTTCCTGTGGTGCCCAAACAGTCCTTGGGAGATTTTGCAGGGTTTGGCGAGCGCAAGCTTGTGACGGCTGAGTATGCGACTCAAAAGTTTTTGGGCCGACTCCGCGATAATTTAGAGCGGATTCAGTAAGGGTTGCAGGAGGGGAAAATGAAAATGAAGATCCTATCCATCAGTTTATTGGCGATGGGAATGATGGCATGTCAAAACAACCATCTTCCGAGTTCGGTGTTGCCAAGCCGAGAAGTACAGATCGAGAAGATTCACAAAGCAAAAGTGAACCCAGAAAAGAAGTTTTTTGAGGGTCAGGTTCAGGTTGCCTTAGAAGAGTCGAGTCAGCTCGATGATTTTGTAAGTCGAACTTACAATCAGGCCGGCGTGGCTTTACGTTTGCTCGATCGCGTTGCAGGGCGCCCCATTTATCTTTTTGAGTTTGCGAGCGAGCAAAGTCCCGAGGAGGTCGCGATTCTTTTGCTCGAAGATTCCGCGGTGCTTCGAGCTTCTCCCAATTATGAAATTAAGATTGAGAGCTTTAACGATCCCGACTTAAGCAAGCAGTGGGCGTTGAAGAACTATGGGCAGGAAGCGCCACGTTCTTTAGCGGGCCGTCGAGGTGCTGACGCAGGACTACCCGACAGAGACTACGAAGCCAAAGTCGAAGTCGTGGTTGCTATTGTAGATACTGGAATTGACTACTTGCACGAAGACTTAGCCGTCACAGAGCGAATGGGGAATCATTTGCATGTGGCCGGTGGCAATATCTGGAAGAATCCCGACGAGATTCCTGCCAATGGTGTGAACGACGATAATAACGGCGATGAAGGCGTGGGATATGTAGATGATGTTTATGGCTACGATTTTGTGGGCGTCAGCGGAAACCCCATGGACGATCACGGCCATGGAACTCATGTCGCAGGTGTGATTGGAGCGCTTCGAAATAACTTTATAGGAGTAGTGGGCATCAACAAATCGGTAAAGATGATGGGTGTCCGGTTTCTTGGTGCAACGGGTGGCGGCAGTTACTTTGCAGCCGTTAAAGGCATCTCTTATGTCATCGATATGAAGAAGCGCTTTCCTGATAAAAAGTTTCTCATGAATTGTTCTTGGGGCGGCACTTCTCGTTTTGGAGAGAACGAAGAGAATGATTTCTTGATGGCAGCCTTTCAAGAAGCGGCGGATGCCGACATTCTGACGGTGGCTGCTGCTGGGAATAGCTCAATGAGTACTCGTTTTAATGATTTCTTTCCGGCGAATTATGCGAAAGACATTCCAGAATTCATTTCTGTCGCCGCGACCAATAATATTGATCAGATCGCCGATTTTTCGAATTATGGATCGGACTCGGTCGATATCGCCGCTCCAGGAGTTTTGATTTACTCCACACTTCCAGGAAACAAATATGAGGCGTGGAGTGGGACAAGCATGGCAGCTCCTCACGTCGCTGGAGCTGCGGCTTTGGTATGGTCTCAGAATCCGCAGATGAGTGCTCGAGATGTAAAGAGGGTGCTGTTGAGCACTGTGGATATCGTGCCCCAGCTGCAGGGTTATGTGTCTTCGAATGGTCGGCTCAATATTCGCAGGGCGGTCGAAGGAGATTTTAACGTTGCTCCAGCGGTTGAGCCCATGATCGAAAAGATTTCGAAAAAAGCAAAGTCGCCTCAAATCACCGGCTCTCAAAATTTGGATCACGTCACCGAATTGCAGGTGGAGGGCGCAAAAGATATCGCAGTGTGTTTTGACAATTTTAAGTTGGATGACTCGATTGATTGGATTCAAATTTACGGATCAGACTATCGAATTCGGGATATCATCACGGGCACGCGAGTGAATCGTGGACTTCGCTCAGGCAAGGCCAAGGAACTTTGCTCCGCGCCGGTGCCTGGGGACCGCATTTTTGTACGACTGTATAGTTCTTCTCCCTTTGCGGGTGGCGGTGATGGAATTGGTCCGCGCCGTGGTTTTGAAACAGAAAGCTTGAAGGTGACTAAATGAAAAGGCTTGTTTTTCTTCCTGTAGGTCTGGCTTTTCTTTTGCTTTTGAACGCTTGTCAGCCGGGTCCAGTGGATCCTCCCATGGATATGCGATGGGTTCGGCAAGATGTCGAAACAAGAAATTTTGAAATTAAAGAGGGGAGTGCTTTAGCAGAGCTGAATGTGCCCGCCGTCTGGACCCGAACTTCTGGAAAAGAAAGAGATGGCAACCGCATAAAAATCGCCCTGATCGGAACAGGAATTGATTATGCCAATCCTGACTTGCGCAACTCTCTGTGGCTCAATGTAGGGGAGTTGGGAGATCAGAAATCTAATAATGCTTACGATGACGATGGAAATGGTTATGACGACGACGTTGTAGGCTTTGATTTTGCCTCCGGGGATGGTCGACCCTACGATTGGCACGGGCACGACACTTTTACCGCTGCTTTAATCGGTGCGTCGGGACAAAAAAATGCCTCGATCGTTGGGGTAGCGCCAAATGCGGACCTCATGATTCTTCGTTACATCAATGGCGACGGCCAAATGCTTGCGATCGATGCGGTGTTTGCCATTTTGTATGCTGTGGATAATGGAGCCAAAGTCGCTTACTTCAATTTTCCAAAGGGCGGTTTTCCCAAACAGCAAAGCTTTTGGGGGGAGACCATCGATTACGGAGAAATGGTGATTCAAGCGCTTCAGTATGCTGCGAGTCGAAATGTCCTGGTGGTGATTCCCGCCGGAAATGACGGCAACGCCGATGTGGCAGATTTTTTAAAGGATGAAAGACTTCAGCAGCTCGAGAACGTCTTGGTCGTGGCGGGCCTGGGCCGAAACGGACAAGTTTTGCCTTGGAGTAACTCAGGCGTTAAGTTGGCCGCCCTTGCGGCACCAGCTGAGGGGATGCTTTCTTACTTTCCAGGTGCTTTGGTCTCGGATGGAATGGCCACAAGCTCGATTGCTGCTGCTTATGTGACGGGTGCTGCGGCTTTAATTGCCACTTTACCTGGTTATGGAAGGGCTAGGGATATTCGGTCCAAGCTTTTGCGTTCGATCAGAACGACGCCGCAGCGCTTGCCGGTGCTTTCTGGCGGCCCTTTGTTTCTCAATTTGGCCCCGTAGTCGGCTTTAGCGCGAAGACTTTTTGTTTTCTCCAGGCTGAAAGGGCGAATCGTAAGCTGTTGCTACGATCCGCCCTTTTTTAATAGTCTTCAAGACTTGCTGCTTAACCCGCTTCTCGATAATTTTTAGTGGGCTGAAGCCGTAAGCGGCGATTTTTCAAGTAGTGATTGAAGGAGTTAATCGGTGACGCAACTATGTCGGTTTTTATGGTCGAATATTGGACTGAAAGTCATCATGGCGATTTCGGGTACTTTATTGAGTTTGTTTTTGTTTGCTCATATGGCAGGCAACTTACTCATTTTAGTCAGCGCTGAATCCTACAACAATTACGCGCATATGCTCACTTCCAACAAAGTGCTTTTGTACTCGGCAGAGGCCGGTCTGTTGGGCTTAGTCTTGGCCCACATCCTCGTGGCCATTGTTTTGACCAAGCGAAATCGAGCGGCACGTCCGCAAGCCTATGCCGTAAAGGCAAGCTCTGGCCGAAGCCGCAGAAGTTGGTTTTCATCGAATATGATCATCACTGGCGGCTTTGTTCTCTTTTTTGTCCCGTATCATCTTTGGCATTTTAAATGGGGACCGAACACTCCCACGATTCAAAATGGAGTAGAGATGCGAGATTTGGCTGGTCTAGTGCAGACCGAGTTTGCTGAGCCTCTCGAGGTGATTCTCTATGTGGTGGCCATGTTGGTGATTGCAGGTCATCTGTTGCATGGCGTGAGAAGTCTTTGGGGCACCTACGGTGTAGAGACAAATAAAACTCATCAACTGATGTATTTGTTGAGTCGGGCCTTTGTGATCTTGGTGATGGGTGGTTTTTCCATCATCCCCCTGATTTTGTTCATACAGTCGAGAGTTTAAAGAAGAGGTTGTAAATGAAGTTGGATGCAAAAATTCCAGGTGGTCATATCTCTGAAAAATGGACCAATCACAAATTCTCGATGAAGCTGGTGAACCCAGCGAACCGTCGAAAGCATAAAGTGATTGTGGTGGGCACAGGTCTGGCGGGAGCCTCGGCTGCCGCCAGTTTGGGTGAGCTTGGTTATCAAGTACAATCGTTTTGTTATCATGAGAGTCCTCGTCGAGCTCATAGTATCGCCGCGCAGGGTGGCATCAATGCTGCCAAAAATTATCAGAATGATGGCGACAGTATTTATCGGCTTTTTTACGACACG
>JBILFF010000149.1:0-4402 GCA_044351695.1 Bdellovibrionota bacterium | reverse complement strand
CCTTTTCTAAAATGCGTGCTCGAGGTGCGGCCGTGACCGATCTTGTGATTCTTGTTGTTGCGGCGGATGAGGGCATGAAGGCTCAAACCGAAGAAGCGATTGCTCACGCGAAGTCTGCCAAGGTTCCAATCATCGTCGCTGTCAACAAAATGGATAAACCCGAAGCGGCGCCTGATCGCGTCATGCAAGAGTTGTCGGGTAAAGAACTGGTTCCTGAAGAGTGGGGCGGAGACACGATGTTTGTCAAAGTCTCGGCCAAGAAGGGTCAAGGAATCGATGATCTTTTAGATCGAATTCTGCTGCAGTCGGAAGTTTTAGAACTCAAGGCCTCCTATACGGGACCGGCTAAAGGAACGGTGATCGAGAGTCGATTGGATCGCGGCAAGGGTCCGGTCGCATCCGTTTTGATTACTCAAGGAACGCTGAATGTGGGCGATACGATTGTGGCAGGCTCGGCGATTGGTCGGGTGCGCGCGCTTTTTAATGATCGCGGTCAAATGATCAAAGAAGCGGGGCCCTCCATGCCGGTTGAGATTTTGGGACTGGCCGATGTTCCAGAGGCCGGAGAGCCTTTGGTTGAGGTCTCGGATGAATCGGTGGCCAAAGAGATTGCAGGATTGGCCGCAGCGAAAAAAGCAGATGAGGCTCGGCGAGCAGGAAGAGTCTCTCTCGAAGACATGTATAAAAAGATGCAGTCCGGAGATATTCATGAACTTCGCGTGATTTTGAAAGGCGATGTTCATGGCTCGATCGAGGCGATTGCTGATGCGCTCGAAAAGATCAAACACGAAGAGGTTCGTGTGAACATTATTTATCGTGGGGCAGGAGGAATTACCGAGTCCGATGTTTCTTTAGCAGCTGCAAGCGGCGCGATTATTTTGGGCTTTAATGTGAGACCGGCAGGCCAAGCGAAGACGATGGCGGCTCAAGAAGGGATTCAAATTAAAGCCTACTCCATTATCTATGAACTCATTGATGATGTGAAACTAGCGATGCAGGGTCTGCTTGCCCCCGAGTTTAAAGAGAATGTGGTAGGAAACGTGGAGGTTCGAGAAGTCTTTAACCTCTCCAAGTTTGGAATTGTGGCGGGCTGCTTTGTGAAGAGTGGGAAAGTCACTCGTGGAGCCTATGCTCGACTGATCCGAGATTCGGTGGTGGTCTACGACACGAAGATTGCTTCGTTGCGTCGTTTCAAAGAAGACGCCAAAGAAGTGGCTGAGGGTTTTGAATGCGGACTCAAACTCGAGAACTTCACCGACATTAAAGCAGGCGATATCGTCGAAGTTTACGAAAAAGTCGAAGTCACAAAGGCGGTGATCTGATTATGGAGAGACGTTATTCTTTCAAAAGAAGCGATAAAATCGCCGAGCGAATTCGCCAAGAACTCGCTGAGATGTTTTTGCGCGAGGTAGAAGATCCACGTCTTCGAGCGATCACCATCACCAGTGTCGAGATTGAAGAAGATCTGAGTGAAGGAGTTGTTCGAATTTGTAAATCGATGTTGGGTGAGTTTGCAGAGCCGTCCTCAGAAGAGAAAAAGAAAACCGAGAAAGCTCTCAAATCGGCTGCGCCCTTTATTTTTGAACGTCTCAAGCGGCGTCTAGCGATTCGTCATACGCCGTGGCTCCGTTATCGATACGATGACTCCTTAGCTAAGAGTGCCAAGGTTTGGGCTTTGCTTTCAAAAGAAGCGGAGGCGCGAAGCTCCGTCCCCTCAGAAGAGTCTGTGAGCTCGGTAGGGGGTGAGGGATGAGTCTTTTAACGGCGAGACAATTGAGTGAGCTTGGTCTTGAGGATCGCGAAAAAGGTCAGAGACAAAGTGGTGTAGACTTTCATGAGTCCGGCGTACTGCTGATCGATAAGCCTTCAGGCATTAGCTCGATGGATGTGATTCGTCTGGTGAAGCGAATTATTCGCCCTAAAAAAATGGGCCATGGAGGGACCCTTGATCCTCTAGCGACAGGTCTTCTACCTATTCTGATCAATGACGCCACAAAAGCGAGTGATCGCATTATGGCGGGCACCAAAGAATACGAAGGTAGCTTTCTCTTGGGCTATGTTTTTGACACCCAAGATATTTCGGGCAGCAAGTTGTCTGAATGTTCTTTGCCGATCGACTTAACCATCGAAAAAATTCAAGAAGCGGCACAAACTTTAGTGGGCGAGATTGATCAGTTTCCGCCCATGTATTCGGCAGTTAAAAAAGCAGGACGCCCCCTGTACGACTATGCTCGTGCAGGAGAGAGTGTGGAGCTCAAGCCACGCCGTGTCGTGGTGGAGAAATTTGAAGTTTTGGATTGGGACGGAGATCGGCGTTGTCGATTTGCGGCCCGAGTACAAAAAGGGGTCTATGTTCGCACGCTGATTCACGATCTTGGTCAGCGGTTGGGCATAGGTGCAGTCACTGAAACTCTCAGACGAACTCAAGTGGGACGTTATGGAATCGAAGAAGCGATTCAGATTCCCACCCTCAAGTTTGTCGGTGATATTTCGTCGCGATTGCGCCCCTATCGTTAACAGTCATTGAAAGGAATAAGGATCCATGATCTCAAAAGAACAAAAAACACAAATTATTGAAACCTATAAAAAACATGAAGGGGATACCGGTTCGGTGGGAGTCCAGGTGGCCGTTTTGACCGCTCGAATTCATGAACTTACTGAGCATCTCAAAGAGCATTCTAAAGATTTTTCAACCAGACGAGGATTGCTGAGACTGGTTGGTCGACGTCGACGTCTTTTGACTTACTTGAAGACTTCAAATTTTAAGTCGTACAGCGATTTGATTCAGAAGCTCGGTCTGAGAAAATAATCCGAATAAAGGAATAAAAAAATGAATAGTCCAAAAATTTTCCGGGCCACTGTGGCCGGAAAAGAAATTACAGTTGAAACAGGTCGCATGGCTAAGCAAGCCGGGGGCGCGGCCTTGGTTCGTAGTGGCGACACCATGATCTTGGCTACGGCTTGTGCTGCGACATCAATGCGAGATGGTCAGGATTTCTTTCCTCTCACCGTAGAGTACCAAGAAAAAGCTTATGCAGCGGGTCGGATTCCAGGCAGCTACTTCAAAAGAGAAGGTAAGCTGAGTGAGCTTGAGATTCTAACCTCGAGGCTTGTGGATAGACCTTTGAGACCTTTGTTTCCTGATGGCTTTATGAACGAGGTCCAAGTCATTGTGACCGTTCTTTCGGTCGACAAAGACAATGAGCCGGCTTTGCTGGGACTTTTGGGAGCCTCGGCAGCGCTGATGATCTCTGACATTCCTTTCAAAGAGGCTGTTGCCGGAGTTCGCGTGGCGAGAATCCAAGGGCAAATGGTTTTTAATCCCTCGCGTGAGCAAATGAGCAAGAGCGATATGGATGTTTTGATCGCAGGCACTGAGTCCTCAATCATCATGGTTGAGGGGAGTTGCAAAGAGATAGACGAAAAAACGATGACGGAGACGCTTTTCAAAGCGCACCAAGAATTTCAGCCGTTGATTCAGCTGCAAAAGCAGATGCAGAAAGAGCTCGGCAAAACCAAGATGGCTTGGACGGCTCCTGAGAGACCTGCGGGAGTGCTCGAGCTTTTGCGAAATGAATTCTACGCTCCCCTCAAAGAGGCGCTGAGCATTCGTGATAAGCAAAAACGATACTCGACGAAAGATGAGATCAAGCAAAAAGCAGTAACGCAAGCGACAGAGAAGTTCGCAGATCTTGATTCTGATTTGATTAAGAAAACCGTGGCCTTTGGGCTCGATGAGATGGCGTCGGAAATTATGAGAAAAATGATTCTCGATCAAAAGGTGCGAATCGACGGACGGGATTTAACCACGGTTCGCCCCATTGAAATCGAAACTGGGGTTCTTCCGAGAACTCATGGAAGCGCTCTCTTCACGAGAGGCGAGACTCAAGCTCTGGTGAGCTGTACTCTTGGATCGCCTGACGATTCTCAGTCTATTGAGTCGGTCAGTGGCGATCAAACGAAGCACTTTATGTTGCATTACAACTTTCCGCCGTTTTCGGTGGGTGAGACAAAGCCCATGCGTGGACCCTCTCGACGCGATATCGGGCATGGCAATTTGGCCGAAGGAGCTCTAGAGAAGATGCTTCCGAGTGTGAAAGAGTTTCCCTACACGCTTCGAATTGTGTCGGAGATTTTAGAGAGCAACGGATCGAGCTCGATGGCGACCGTTTGCGGTGGAACTTTGGCTTTGATGGATGCAGGCGTACCTCACTTCAAGCCTGTAGCGGGAATTGCCATGGGCTTGATCGCTGAAGGCTCTCGAATGGAAGTCCTCACCGATATTCTCGGCGACGAAGATCATTTGGGTGATATGGACTTTAAAGTGACGGGTACCAAAGACGGGATCACAGGCTTTCAACTCGATACGAAAATTTCGGGCATCAGTCTTGAGGTGATGAAC
>JBILFF010000125.1:0-5724 GCA_044351695.1 Bdellovibrionota bacterium | reverse complement strand
TTCTCGTGTTGTAGCTTTGACGGCATTGCAGTTCGCCGTGCCGATAAACTTGTTTACCTCGTCTGTAAATACAGCTTCGAGAGGCTTTACATAGAATGAATTACTTGCACGACTGTCTCTGTACAGAGCTACAGGTAGGGCGCGTCCATTTTTCATCAGCGGAATCTTGATGCCCGATGGTACGGGTGCCAATCCGCTTGGTAGCGCTACGACAAGACTTGGCACAAAGAGTGCCAAGCTCAACACGCTTAAGCTAAATTGTTTTTGAAGGTTCATTTTTGTCTCCTTTGTATGGGTTAGTTCATTGATCACTTAAAATATTTGACTCTCAGCTCTACGGCCTCTTTTTTAGTGTCGATCTGAATGTCGTATCGACACTGGAGAGGGATTTTGGGATGTTTGCAGAGTTCTGCTCTTGGGTACCAATCGGGTTTAGGGTATTGAATTGCAATCCGTGCTGTGACGGGTTCAGGTGAATGAAGTCCTTCGGCTACCTCACGCGTCGAGGTCAAAGAAACCTCTCCCATTTTACCAATCTCAATCGAAAACTCCCCGCGAGTGAGCACTTTCTCGAGCGATATTTTTTCGATATTGTAGTGGCATGTCGTGCTGTCGCTCTCGTCGCTGCAGGCATTGATCTCGATCCAACTGTTTTTTGCGTCAAAGTCCGTTGAAAAAGGCATCACCCAAAAAGCTCGGATTTTACCAGGTCGAACGGTTTTCACTTCTTGAGCGTGCGTCTCACAACAGATGCCAGCAGTTAGGATAACAATTCCCGTGATGAGTGATCTCATTATTCGTTCTCCTGAACATTTAATTTTTGAAAAATAATTTTCATCATCGTGCTTGGACCAAGGGCAAACTCGCCCCTGCCACGATAAAGCTCTGGATCTCCTAGATCCTCGACGGACCGGCCCGTGGATGTAACATCAATAAGGAAGTGCAAAATCGCCTTCAGCTTGTCGGCGCCCAGCTCTCCACGATAGCGAAGAAGAGAGCTTCCATTCAGAGCGTTGAGGGCTCCATCGAACCAGCCCAGGATTGAATATTCTAGATGAGTGGGTACCAAGAGTTGTTTCTTTAGGTCCGGCTTGTCTTTCAGATATCGACAATAGTCGATCAGTCGAAGTTTTCGTTGATAACTTAATTGGCGCGGAAAGAACTGTGCGCCTGTCTCTCGAATAGTATCTGCGGTTTTGAGTATATTCTCGTGGAGTCGAAAAGATCTAACATTCCAGCTGCCTAAGGTCGCATCATCCATATTGGGAACGTCTGTCACTCCACCGCTTGAAGGTGTCGTGGTTGTAAGCTGTAGGCCCGCAAGTAGAGGATACAAAAGTTCATCATCTGTTTGTAAAAATCCCAGCGCTCTAAACTCTGGGCTGTCTTTTGAAGGTAACTCGGGAAGAGTAAATCTTATCACGAGCGTGGCGACACTTCGAAGGACTTCATTTTCTTGTGCTTTGAGTTGAGAATGCTGATTGTTTATGCTCTCCGTGAGGGCGAGAGTGAGTGTTTGCAGTTGATTGCGTCTGGCTTCGAGATCTTTGAGTCTTTGACGGACCTGGTCCTGGGTGTCGTCATCACCGTTGTCTGGTGATGCAGCGAGCTTAGCGATCTCTGCCACGATCGCTGAAAGTGAAGATTGAGATTCTGATAAGCTGGCTCGTGCCTTCATTAAGCTCGAATTCGCTTTTTGATAGGCCTCAGCGATTTCGCATTCAAAGGAATCAATGGTCGGATTTGAAACAAATTGATCAGCGACGAACAAGCTTGTGGGGACCAGATAAAAGCGATTATGGATTTGGCTGTCTCGATAAATCTGAAAGTGCTCATGATCAGCGAGAATCCGTTGAGGCAGTGGTCGAGTAAGAGCGGGTACGCCATCTTCTTGTGCGGCCATGGATCTGCTGAGGGATAAAAAAATTCCGAAGGCGTATAAGTAAAAGCGTTTGAATTTCATCTCAGGTCCTCCAGGGGTAGGCTTTTGAAAGCATCGAGTGAATCGAGTCCAAGTAGGCAAGATGCTGCTTGGTGAGAGGGAGACTCGTCGAATCGACTCATGTCCTCGCTCACTCCGTAATTGATAGCCAAAGAGATTAAGAACATCGCAGCCCAAAAACGGGGATTCTGTGCGAGGGCATTATCGAGCGATTCAATGTATTCTTGATTCACACCGATCGAGAATTTGGGACTAAATCTACCATTTTGGTTTACCCGAAAGTACCGGTAAGCAAAAACAGCGTGCTTCTTGTATCTGTCGCTTAGATCCTCTTTAAAGCGTGAAACATAAATGGGTCGATAAGCCTTCACGTTTGACGGGTCGTCAATATCTTCTTCTCCTTTAGTTCCGGGTAAAAAGACTTGATTTAAAAGTTCAAGGTAATGGCTGGGGTTTCGTAGGCCGGTCCCCACTCGGCTCAAGCAAGTCGCAGCACCCGCGGTGCTCACGCTCGCTTTATACAATTCTGCTAAAGCATTCTTAAGAATCGTTTTGGCGCTAGGAGAGTATTTTTTATCTAAGCAGAAATGAATGGGGGCCCAGCTCGATGCACAATCATAGTCTTCTCTATTCAGAGCTTCTGGAATGACTTTGAACTCTGAATCTTTGGCCAGGAGGGCGTTCGCCACGGGGGGTCTTGGCGGCTTAGGAGTGTCCTGAGCGATGAGCAAAGGCGAGTAGACTGCCACCAAGTAACCAAAAAGATATCGTAAGCAAACTTTCATTCTCATTCACTCCTTCTCGACTCACCTACGCAAGTCTGGTGCCATCATGGCTTTGTGATTCAGCCGCTCCGTTGGCTGTTTTTTGCGTTGGGTTGTGGAGTTCATCAACGATCTGTCGAAATTTCAGACAGTAAGAATGATTCGAGCTGGCTAGAGGCTGTTTAGAGCCCACGCTCTGGTGGCATGGGGGTTGCTTAATGAAGCGGCACTGGAGATGGGCTCCAGTGGGTGAGACGAGATTTAAGAAAGGAAGAATATGAACCCAAGTTTTAAACCTGTAGCTCTGCTTGGCCTGATGCTCGCAATTCCGGCTGCGGGGCATGCGCAGGAGCAAGAGTACTCTGTTGATAATTTAGGAGATTGGTGCACAGACCTCGACAACGCTATCAAGCTTTTTGAGGATGAGAAGATCGATATGGCCTTATTCAAGGTCTGTAAGAATAAGCTCACGGATGAGACCAAGAAGAAGGAGGCCGCCACTAAATTCTCGTCATTTCATTTTAAAAATTCTGTCGATCACCGCTGTGATGCGGACAGTTTAGGAAATGAACAAGCTTTGGGTCGAAACGAATGGAGCTTAAAAAATGTTCCCTATCAGAGTGATGAAGTCACTTCAAACATTCGCACTTGGATCGAGAAGAAGGTAGGGGAAGGCAATAATCAATATCACTATCCCACGTTCAAGCGGATGAAGGTCGATTCGGCAGGCGGAGTAAGATGGGATCCTCCTGTACGTCAGTTTCCCATAACTAAAGACGATCCGTTTCAATATCCAGAAGGTCATTGGATGTCTCATCTCTGTATGTCGGGTTGTTTTACTGGCAGTCAGCAAATTTTATTTCCGTCTGGCTATGAGGCCATCACGAGCGCGACAGCTCAGAAAGACAAGCTGGTGGTCGCTCTCGCCCGAAATGCTACACTCGAGAATATCAACTTTTCAGTAGAGCCCGTCGCGAGTTTCATGGAGAGCGATGAGGCGAAGCAAGAGGTGCTTACATTTGTCACTGAAGCAGGACGAAAGATCACGGTCACAAAAAACCACCCGCTAGCTGACTTTAGTGGGCAGCTTAGAATGGCGGAGAGTTTTGTTGTTGGCGATAAGCTAGTGTCTCATAAAGGTGAAGCCGATCGTATTGCGAGCATTACGCCCGCTTCATTTTTCGGAAAAGTTCATCATGTGAAGATGGTTTCGGGCGATGAGAAAGCGAACGTGATCGTTGCTCAAGGGCTTCTGAGTGGATCTGCACGTTATCAGAATGAAGAAGTTGAAAAACTGAACCGAGTTCTTTTGAGAGAAAACGTAGCTGCAGTGATTAAGTAAAAATAGGGCAACCGAGGAAGTGGAGCGGTAAGAGTGCTACTCTGCTTCCTCCCTCTTTGGGTGGTGAAATGAAAAATCTGAAATTAATTTTTTTAACGCTGATCGTCTTGAGTGGCTGCGAGGATAAAAAAATCGCTCCGCCAAACTGGACCTCTGTAGACATTCCGGATCGAGTTAAAATGAGCAAGTCTGAAATCACCTCCGATGAGTACCAACGTTTAAGAGGTATTGCAGACCCCGTCGCTGCCGCCTTAGACAGTCTGCGCTTGGTTTGCAGTCAAACCCCAGGAGCTGTATTCACAGGGGGCCTGGAGTGTCGCTGTCGAGATGAAGCAGATAGTTTTTATGCAAGACGAGCATCTGGTTCATTTGTTGGATACTGCGCCATGGGTTCGTTGGGCGAATCGCTCAACTTTGAGAGTCTAATTTCGAATTTAGAAATCCGTCTGAATCCTCGCCCCGAGGAGTTAGATCCTCATTTCGTTGGTCCGATCGCGCCAGGAGATAGGCAGTGGCTCATGAGAGTATTAGAGCAATACCAAAGATCTCCGCGATTGCCGGTCTCTTACTACCTGCATAAGGGCGCTACTCTGACGACAAAATACTACGTTGGCCCCAACAAGATACCGAGCAAAAATGTATTTGGTTCGGTGAAAGACCAATTTTTAGATTATCTCGCGGTCGACCGTCGACCTGAGTCGAGTTTGAGTTGGAACGAGGGAATCACTGAGGAGTTGGCTTACTATGTTCCGGAGCTTGAAGAGGTTCCATTTGCAATCGGATTAGAAACGGAGTCGAATCTTCTGGCAAAGCTTAAGCGGTTGCCCGAGGCTCTCAAACCAGCCGGTCATGGACTACCTAGTGTGGGTTTTGCAGAGGCGACTCTGATGGCAGACGAGCTTGGATTCGATGAGCCATTGATAGCGCCACTGCGTCACAACTTGGAGCGTATTCAGAGTGTTTACCGCATTTTTCAAAGCGATTATTCGAGCTCGTTTTCGCCCAACGCTGTTCGATCAAACTCCATTTTCGGCTGTCTAGACATCTGTCAGCTTTCAATGAATATATCGCTGAAAGAGAGCTCGGCTGTCGTTCGGTGGGTAAAGCACTTTGTTCGTGGCCATGTGAATCTTCAATATCTTCTTATCGAGAGTCTCAACGGTCGTAACCTCGAGGGCCTCATTCTTATGAATGCCGGCGAATATCCTTCGATCATTTTAAGTTCTAAATATGCATTGAACGCTGAAAAAACAAAACTGACTTACTCGCTCCAGGCGTATGATCGGACGTGGGCCTGGGCCGGTCTCACCAAGAAAAAGTCGGGTGATCAGGTCTCTGTTGACTTGGAAATCGAGAGGCGCAGAACCAGCAGTATGGGTGATCAGGGGGTGCTCTTTTGTGACGAGCCCAGTCAGTACGATGATGCTGTTCGTGGTCCGCATGACTTTGAGGTAGAAGAGGATGCATCGGGGCTGGCTCGATTCAAAGGTTCGCTTTCAGGTTGGTTTGCTAATAGCTCTGGTTCTGTTCGACTTTTCTTAAGTGGGAGTGCGGGCGTTCAGCCTGAAACAGGATTGTTTTTGGAGCACGGGGGAACTCACTCTCGTGCCATGATTCATGCTTCTCGATCTGCATACGAGCGGACTGGGGATGACCCTTATAAAAGCAAGTTTCGT
>JBILFF010000135.1:0-5242 GCA_044351695.1 Bdellovibrionota bacterium | reverse complement strand
GTCGCCAAAAGTAAGCGTTCGGGGCGCGAGAAGGGAGCTCTCGCGCCCGCTCTTTATTCTTAATGATAAATCTCGGTTCTATTGTCCCACGGTAGAAAGAGTTGCCAGGCCCAAGAGGCGCTTCACGTCTTCATCGGTGATAATGAATCCAGCGCCACCAAAGAAGTTATAGTCTTTATCGCTATGAAGAACGTCATCCACCCCTGCATTCAGATAGAATATTTTAAAGAAGTTGCCTCGAGCAAAGAGCCGAAGATGCGGATGTTCATCGCGGCTGAAGTCAAAAGCTTGAAAGCCTAGATCCAAATGATCCTTGAAAAGGTGAAATTCGATCCCAAAACCTCCTGAAGATCGAATCAAGCCCGCGGAAGCCGTTAAGAAATCAAAGCGTCGAGCGAACAAAGCCGTCACACTAAACACATCGCGCTTCACTCTCTCTTCAACCACCACTGGAGAACCATTGGGATTCAGACTTTTAGTCGTTGTGACTTTGAGGGACCGTTTTCCGAAGTTGATGGGTCCATCAGTGAACTCTAACAGAAAATATTTATCGAACGCGGGCTTCAAACGAAAAGAAGTCACAGCCACAGGCTCTTTGTCTGTCGCCATGAACTCCGCACGAAACCCAATTCCTAACTCAAGCTGCTTCACCCCTCCGACAAACTCGTTCACGCCATCTAGTGCATCGTTGAGTTTTTCAACCGTCTTTTCATCTTTCAGCAACTTGCCAACAGATCCCTCTCCACGCTCAAGCCGAGTAGTGATTTTTTCGAGATTCGAGGCCACACGATCAATTTTGTCGATCGTATCTCGCATGGCCTGCCCAATATCTTTTTGGCTAGGATCGGTCGTCTCAACCGCTGATCGCAGCGAATCTGTGATGACACGCAAATTGGCTACAATTTTATCCATGTCTTGATCGCGATCTTTTAAAAGCCGCTTGAGGGATTGAGTCGCTTGGCTGGTGTTCTCAATAATATCTTGAACCGAAGCCTTTCCAGGACCGCCCTTCACCATATCTTTTACGGACACAATGAGTTCGTTCATATTCGAGACGGCGTCCTCAAAACTCTGCGCTCGGTTCTCGGCATCAATTCGCCCACCATCGGGAATGATCTCGCCCTCGCCACCCCCCTCAATCTGAATGATTTTCTCGCCGAGCAAGCCTCGAGCCTTTAAAAACACGCGCGAGTCAGAATAAATTTTAACATCCGGATCCACCCTCGCCGTTACTCGCACTCGCCGGCCTTCTAGCGCAATCTCCTCCGCATAACCCACACGAAAACCCTCGTATTCGACGGGAGAACTGGGCAGCAAGCCGGAGGAATTTGAAAAATAGAGAGTATAAGTGTGCATCTTCTTCCAGCTAAAGCCGGACTTTGAGATTTGGGTGGTAAGAAAAACAAGACCCAACAACATGAGGACTACAAAAATCCCCACTTTGATTTCCATGCTTAACGCCTTTTTATCCACCGAAACCTAACCCTCTCCTACTATGACCTGGTACCCGACTTCACTTGAGACAACACGGGCTCTAAGAACGATTTTACAACCGGAAGCTCAGAATCCAAAATTTCCTGAGGTGTTCCTTTCGCCACAATGCGGCCATCGTGAAGCATTGCAATATGATTGGCAATTCTTAAGGTCGAGGGAATGTCGTGGCTAATGACAATGCTCGTGGCGCGTAGCGTTTGCTGCGTTTCTACGATCAAATCATCAATCGCTCGAGTCGTCACCGGGTCCAGACCCGTCGTCGGCTCGTCATAGAGCACAATCTGCGGATCAATCGCAATCGCCCGAGCGAGTCCGACGCGCTTACGCATTCCTCCCGACAGCTCTGATGGCATTTTATGCTCTACGTCTTTGAGTTTGACCTGGCTCAGTTTAGTTTTAACAATCTGCGCGATTTTTTCTTCGCTGTAAGTCGTATGCTCGCGAATCGGAAAAGCAACGTTCTCAAAAACGTTCATCGAGTCAAAGAGCGCCGCGTCCTGAAATAAAAATCCAAACTGCTTTCTGACGCGCTTTAAATCTTCGCCTTCCAATTCATTGACATCTTGTCCATCAAGCCAAATCTCCCCCGCATCAGGCCTCAAAAGACCAACGAGATGCTTAAGCAAAACACTCTTGCCGGTACCACTCCCCCCGACGATCACTGTAATCTGACCCAGGGGAATATCTAGATCTAGGCCGCAAAGAACATGCTGCCTTCCGAAACTCTTGTGAAGACCTCTAATCTGTAAGTTTCTCGGATTCGACATTCGCCTTCTCTCGCTAAAACATAAATGCGGTTAAAAAATAATCTGCCAAAAAAATCAAAACAGACGCCAGCACCACTGCTTCTGTCGTTGATCGCCCGACGCCCTCAGCACCGCCCGAGGTGAGAAATCCTTTACGACAACCGACGACCGTTACGATCACCCCAAACACAGCGGCCTTCCACAAACCGCTCGTCAGATCGTCCATTTTTACATACTGCTCAATGTTATCGAGATAGTTTGCTTTATTGATGTCCAGCAGCCAGATCGAAATAATGTAGGAGCCCGCCATTCCTGATAGTGAGAAGAGAATACACAAAAGCGGCATCATAATGAGACCCGCCAAAATACGCGGAGAAATCAAGTAGCTCACTGGATCCACCGACATCACCTGGAGGGCGTCGATCTGTTGGGTCACGCGCATCGTTCCAATTTCAGCCGCCATCGCACTGCCGCACCGAGCCGCCACCATGAGCGACGCCAAAACCGGCGAAAGCTCTCGAAGCAAACTGACCGCCACAAGCGCTCCCGTGATGCTTTGAGCATTAAAAATCTGAAATGCCTTGCCTGACTGCAAAGCCAAAACAGCTCCCGTAAATAATCCGATTAAAAAAATGATGAAGACGGAGTGAACCCCAATGAACTCTAACTGCTTGAATAAAAGCTTAGGTCGAAACGGCTGCGTAAAGTAGGCCTTGATGGCATCGATTAGAGTCATCATGAGACCCCCCGCTTCGAGCGTGAATCGGAAGAATGCCTGTAGAATTTTAATGAGAATCTCGATCATGTGACCCACACACGCGGGATACGGCCAGCAATTCGTAAGTTGAGCTCGTACGGATCTGCTAAACGTCTCTTAATAAACTCACAATCAGAGTATCCCCAAAAAATCACACGGTCTCCCGTCCGAAGTCGAATCTTCGGATTCGCTTTGACCATCACAAGATCCATGCAAACAACTCCACAGATCTTTAATTTAGCCTTGATTCGTCCGGCACTGTCTACCAAAACCGGATTCAGCGAATGCCGATAGTCTTTAGCAATTCCATCCGCGTAACCGATGGGCACCACCCCGATCTCGTGGTTCGTTTTTGCACGGTAATCAAAATCATAGCTCACTCCCTCCCCCTTCAAGACCTTTTTAACCCATCCAATCTCTGATGAGAGCTCAAGCACGGGCTCAAGTTTGGTCTTTAAGTGAAAGTTTCGAGGCAGATAGCCATACATCGAAATTCCGGGTCGAGCGAGATTGGCATGCTCCGAAAGAAAGCTGTTCTTAGAGAAATCCTCGTCTGAAAACAAAGCCGCCGAGTTTTCTGAGTGAATCCACTGTGGCCTCTGTCCCTCCGACCAAAACCACCTTGCGGCCTCATCAAAAATCAAAATCTGCTTTCTAAAATCGGGGCCCCTGAAGCAAGCGTAGTGCGTGAAAAGTCCGTCTAAATTTCGCCGACATCTTTTTAGTAGCTGAAGAGCTTCGCCCCAATCTTCAGATCTTAAGCCCAGTCGATTCATCCCCGTATCGAGCTTAAGATGCAGGGGGATATCGGATTCATCCAAAAAAAACCGAAGCGCCTTTAAATCATTAATGGCCACACTCAATTTGAGTTTGCGAACGAGCTCTAGACTGCCGCGATTCCACTCGAAACTTCCTCCTAAAACCAAAATTTGCTCGCGCTTAGCAAGTCTTCGAAGTGCCATTCCCTCTTCTAGAGAGGCTACAGCAAATTGACGTACCCCAAAGCGAAGCAACTCAGGAACAATTCGCTCATTCTGGTGTCCGTAGGCATTGGCCTTAACCACTGCCATCATCTGACAGTTTTTTGCATGTAGAGCGGTTTTTTGCCGAAGCAATCGGTGAATTTGCTTTAGATTCGAATGAAAGGATGGCAGAGACAGGCGAGCCAGGGCCGGCCGAAAAACCAAAGGTACGTCCACTCTTTACGCTCCTGAGGAGGCCGAGGCTAAAACGCGGCAAGCCAAGACTTTGACCTCTTCTTTAAAAAGAATTTCCATTCGATCTGGCGGAATCGCTTTAATGACAATTCCTCGACCAAAAATCTTATGATCAACGACATCCCCCTCCTCGACCTCCAAATCTATTCGATAGGTCTTGGGCGTCTTCATTAAAGAAGCCTGTAGCTTTTGCTCATAGAAATCAGGGCTCTTCAGCTTTCGCGCTGAAGGACGCTCTTTTTCTTTCTGTGACGAAGACAAAGGCTGACGCTTGCTTGCCCGATAATTACGCTCGCTTTGACAGGTGTTGCAGCGAAGCCGTGCCGGCTCTGATCCGACCATCGCTAAAATTCGATGCCCGAGTTCTAAATTGCAACGAGTGCAAAAATACTTAATGTCGTTTCCTACTTTTAACACATCAAAAACATAGGAGAGGGCTGCAATAGGGTCAATGAAACAGAAAGTTACTCAAATACTCCTCCGCCTTTTGCCGACTACCCGACGGGAAATCCACAAAGCGCGTGAGGGACAAATCAAAGAACACCTCGAACCCCTCGCGAACAGCATCTTGCACCGTCCAGAGCACGCAATAATCGCCGGCCAAGCCGCAAACTAAAACTCGCCGAATGCCCCGAGCACGCAGAAAGCCTGAGAGACCTGTCGAAGTTCCATCGTTTTCAAAAAAAGCGGAATAACTATCAACCAAGGGCTTTGTCCCTTTCCGAAGAATCAGATGCGCTTTTTCTGGATGTAGTCGTGCGTCTAGCTCCCAGCCCGTGCGTCCTTGAACGCAGTGGTCTGGCCAAAGCACTTGCTCAGAATTCTTCACCGATTTCAAATACTCTTGCACTTCACTGACTGAGAAAGCTTGGGCTGCCGAAGCTTGAGAGAGCTTTAAAAGCTCAAAAGGCTTCATTTGCTTGTAGGAACTCGCAAAAGAGATGTGGGGGGAGGGATGAGAGTCTTGCGTAAAAACGATGGTTGAAAAACCCTCAATGGCCCGAGAGATGGGAAGCACAATTTCCTCC
>JBILFF010000120.1:0-6248 GCA_044351695.1 Bdellovibrionota bacterium | reverse complement strand
GTTGGGTGTTGCAAGAAAGCGTCCAACTCGATGAGGTGATGGCAAGACCCATTGAACAGCAAAAACTGAATCCTTATCGTCCCTCACCCAAACAAGAAGTGGAGGCTACGAATCCAGAAGCAACACTCAAAGAATTACCTGAAATTGCGCAACTTCCAGAAGGCACAGCGCAAGAACAAAAATCTCAGGCTCTCGATCTCCTCGATAAAAATAAAAATCCCAACTCTGAGTCTTCAAACACTCTTTCAAACGATCACAACAAAACAGCAAGCTCGAACTCTCAGTGGAGTGGGCAGCTGTCGTTTGGATATTCCCGCTACTCAGAGTCCATCTCGACACTCAACTCCAGCAACAAACGAGTTCCGTTTCTGAAATTCGCTTTAGAGGGTTTAGGTTTAGATCTGATGGGGCAATGGACCTATCGGCTGCGATTGTTGAGCTTGGGTTTACGAGGGCGCTACTTTTTTCATTTTTATGATTCGGAAGTCGGCAACACAAAAGTAGGTGTCGCCCGCTCAAGCGTCTTGGCTCAACTCCATGAGGCTCAGCTAGGCACTTTGATCCATCGAAAGTGGGACTTTAAGCGATTTGCGGTGGAGCCTGAGCTTGAAGTTGGAGCAAGCTTTCAGCTTTTAAGCCTCAACAGCCTAAAAGACACTACGCTCAATCAAAGTGTGTTTTTCGGCCATCAAAAGATTCGAGCCTATGCGCGCACCGTGCTTCGAACCTATCTTCCTGGCGATTTTATTTTGGAGCCCGAAGTCTCTTTGCTTTTGTTTGAAAAAATTTCCGAACAGCCCGTCGACCTTTTGATTCCCGAGGCCAATGGAAGCGCTGCAGAATATATGAGAACGGGCGTACCTCAGGGACAAAAATTTCTTTTAACCTACGGGGGATCCTTACTTTTTTCGCTGCGATCTCTAGGACTTCCAGACTCCCGTGTCCGAATTTATGGCACCATGTCAGACCAATCCAAAAAGTTTTCGGGAACAGGCAATCGCGCGGGTATCGCGACTCGCGATGCAAAATCCTCCGGCAAGATGATCAGTGCTGGACTTGGTTACCAACACACATTTTGATAGACTAAGCAGCTCATGAAGCTGGCCACGCTCAATCTAGGATTGCTGTATCATTTTTTTTCAAAGGTCCCTTTTTATTATTGGAGAAAAGACCACTTCGCGCCCAGTCTGCATGAGACATTGAGAAATCATGAGCTCGATGTGGTCGTTCTACAGGAGCTTTGGAAAAGTGAAGACGTTGACCTTCTCGAAAAAGAAATCGAATCGAGCTATTTGGTGCTTCGGTCGCCTGCGCGCTGGAGTGAACGTCTCGGATTGGTTACCTTGGTTCGCCGAGATGCGAACCTTCAACTCAGCGATCACCGAACCCATCTTTTCAGAAATTTCTTGGGTTTTAACGAAAGAGCTTTTCACGAAAGAATCACGGGATTCTTAAGGGGCTACCTGATTACTTCTTTAAGAGATGTTTGGGGCAACCACTTTAAAATCGTGAATACACACCTGACCCCCTTTGAAAAAAATTTTAGGCTTCGACAAAGACAACTCGGCTCGCTCTCAAAAAATCTAAAAAAAGATCTCCAACCGAAAGACATTTTGATTATTGCGGGAGATATGAATCACTCTACAGCCTACCTTAAGCCGAAGCATCGTCGGGAAGCTCTTCAGATTTTAGAGAGCTTTTTGAAAGAGTGGAGACTGCAAGATCCAACAGCTCAACTTGAGACATTTGTCCCTGCAAGAAATTCAATTGCGGGTGGAATTTATTGGGGTAACGATGGAAAGGGGCTGTGCTTGGATCGAATCTGGATTGGACCTCGGACTCATATTGACGTTGAGGGCGAAGCCAGACTTTTTGCGGACAAGCCAATTGGAAAAAACTCAGACGGAAGAGAATTACACGTCTCAGACCATTTTGGTGTGGAGCTTAGCGTAAGATTGAAAGGCGCACTTCAGCAACCGCTTCTGTCTCACGAAGCACCGCAAGAACATCCGAGAACTTACTGAACGAATGGTAAGAAATTTTTTCGCTCTCGCAGTAATCAGCTAACCAAGATTTAGCAAAAACCTGATCGGCTTTGCGAACAGCGCATCGGTCGGAGTGGCCGTCCCCAATAAAAACGACTGCTTCAGATTTTTTATTGAGCTTAAGAATCGAGGCACACTTACAGTGAGACTGTGATTTGCAAATCCTTGGACCCGATCTTTCGGCAAGATGCCATCGCCGCCCATCCCACTCGGCCTGGTTTGCCCAAAGCATCACGTCTTCAAGTCCGTCCCGCCTTAAGAGCGCTTCTATAAAGGTCTGGATTCCACTGCTCAAAATAACGAGCGAGTGCCCCTCCGATCGAGCCCACCGCGCAAAACTTTTAAAGCTCTCATCCAATTGAACATTCTTCAAAATAAAATCGAAGACCTCATCTTCAGTCGCCCGAAGCATCTCCATACAGCGCCGAAGCCCCACTCGCTCGGCTAAAAGCCCCGTCTTCATCGCTGATTCTATGGGTTTCCAGGTCGACCCCACAAAGTGATCCAAAATCATCTTGAGGCCGTCTTGTTTTGAAATGGTTCCGTCGAAGTCTGTGGCAATCAACATGGTCTTTACCCGAGACCTTCTAATTTACTGCCGATCGAAGCCCAGATTGAGATTTCTCTTTTGATGAACCAATATGTACAAAAAAACCCCCGAGCCTGCTGACCCGGGGGTTATAAAAAAACCTAGAAATCTAAGAGATTAAGCTTTGTTTAAAGCTTTTTTGAACTCCAAGCTGGGCTTGAAAGTGCAAGTCTTTGAAGCCTTGATGGTGATTCGTTGACCCGTTTGAGGATTTACACCTTTGCGAGCTTTTCTTTGCTTCATGGTCCAGGTTCCGAAGCCAGGATAAGAAAAACGCTTATCCTTTTTGATGCCTCGAGCCAGAGTATTGAAACACTCATCCAAAATTGTTCCGATCATTCTCTTCGATACATCACGGTTGTTTTTTGCAATTTGAGCAACGAGCTCTGCTTTGGTCATGCGTCCTCCGATTAGTTGTTATCAGGCTTTTGGCCTGGTTGTTTGATTTTGAAGTTTCTGCTTCAACTCCAAAAACCCCAATAGTCCTATAGCTTTGGCGCTAGGAGTATCGAGTGTGCTCGAATCCCTCTGATAGCGCACCAGGCTATGTCACGATTCTGATGAGGCCCTCGGCCACGTGTCAACGCAATATGCGAAGATCTTTGGGTTTTTTGACTAACTGAGCCAAACGCGAGATAATATAAAGGAGGGCCATTACGGGGGCATCTTTCTTTGATTACTGCTCGCAAGGAGCATGGAGGGCGAAAACTATGGGGAGCGAGAACAAAAGTCTCACAAGTGCAATCGAAAACATCCTATCGGATCCAAAGCACAGTGAGTTCTATAGAGAGATGAGATGGTCGGGAAGTTTTTGGGACTACCTAAAGATTCTCGATCAAGAACCCAACGTCGCTCGCAATGCTCATCAGCGAGTTTACGATATGATCATGTCTTACGGCACGCGGGAGTACATCGACGCCAAGAAGCCGATTATTCATTACAATTTTTTTGATGATCCCGAGGACGGTGGAAGAGATGCCATTTTTGGCCTCGACATTCCTTTGATGAAGTTTGTGAGCGTATTGAAAGCTGCCGCCAAAGGATACGGAACAGAAAAGCGAGTCATTCTTTTGCATGGTCCCGTGGGATCCTCGAAGTCGACGATTGTTCGTTTGCTCAAAAAGGGACTAGAGCGTTACTCGCGAAAACCCGAGGGTCGACTCTACACTTACTCTTGGAAACTCAAAGAGCCGGTCTTATTTGAGGGTAAGCCGCTTTTGGGTGAAGGGATTGAGGAATCTCCCTCACCGATGGCCGAGGAACCCCTCAAGCTTTTGCCGCCTGAGGTCCGTCAGAGCGTGCTGGAGCAATTGAATCAAACCCGCGCGGCAGAGGAGCGAATTCGCTTAGAAGGTGATCTCAATCCTTTTTGTCGATTCATTTATGGCGTTCTTTTAGATCACTACAAAGGCGATTACAAAAAAGTTCTCGAGAATGTGGTGATTCGCCGTTACGAACTTTCTGAGAAAAAAAGACAAGGGATCGCGACCTTTCAGCCCAAAGACGAGAAGAATCAAGACTCTACCGAACTCACGGGTGATCTCAACTATCGCAAGATCGCACTTTTTGGCAGCGATTCTGACCCCCGTGCTTTTAACTTTGATGGAGAGTTCAATATTGCGAACCGCGGGCTCATCGAATTTATTGAAGTGCTCAAACTCGATGTGGCTTTTTTGTATGATCTTTTAGGAGCCTCTCAAGAGCATAAGATCAAACCGAAAAAGTTTCCGCAAACCGATATTGATGAGTTGATCATCGGACACACTAACGAACCAGAGTATCGAAAGCTTCAGAACAACGAGTTCATGGAGGCTTTACGAGATCGAACCGTCAAGATCGACATTCCCTACATCACTAAATGGAATGAAGAGATTAAAGTGTACAAAAAGGATTATAACGAAGAGCGCGTGAAGGGTAAACATATCGCTCCTCACACTTTAGAAATGGCCGCCATGTGGGGAGTTCTCACTCGCCTCGAGGAGCCCTCCAAAGCTAATCTCACTCTCCTTCAAAAGCTAAAGCTCTACGATGGAAAATCTCTGCCTGGCTTCACAGAAGACAATATCAAAGAGCTTCGTAAAGAAGCAAAACGAGAGGGCCTCGAAGGAATATCTCCTCGGTATATTCAAGACAAAATCTCGAATGCTTTAGTTTCTAACGAAAGTCATTCGATCAACCCCTTTATGGTTCTTAACGAACTCGAAGGCGGACTCAAGAATCACTCTTTAATTGCCAATGAAGATCTTAAAAAACGCTATCGTGAAATTCTTACCGTGGTGCGACAAGAGTATGAGGACATCGTCAAGAACGAGGTTCAACGAGCCATATCGGCTGATGAAGATGCCATCATGAAGCTTTGCGCGAACTATATTGATGCCGTCAAAGCCTACACTCAAAAAGAAAAGGTGAAAAACAAGTTCACTGGGCAGTACGAAGAGCCAGATGAGAAGCTCATGCGCTCGATCGAAGACAAAGTGGATGTACCAGACTCACGTAAAGACGATTTTCGTCGAGAGATCATGAATTATATTGGAGCCTTAGCGATTGAGGGAAAGACCTTCAACTACAAGACCAATGAGCGGCTTCATAAAGCCTTGGAGCTTAAGCTCTTTGAAGATCAAAAAGATTCGATCAAGCTCACCAACTTAGTCTCTAATGTGGTCGACAAAGAAACCCAAGAGAAGATTGATGTCGTTAAAAGTCGCTTGATCAAAAATTTTGGATACAACGAAGAGAGTGCAACAGACGTTCTCAACTTTGTCGCCTCTATTTTTGCTCGCGGAGACGTCAAGAACAAGTCTTGAGAGGAATTGTGATTTGTATTTGAAGATCCAAACAGACCACGCCCGATTTCGGCAGATCATCAAAGGCAAGATCAAGCAAGACCTGCGGAAGTATATAAGCAATGGAGAAATGATTGGCGTAAAGGGAAAAGAGTATATCTCGATACCTGTTCCGAGCATTAATCTTCCGCACTTCGAATTTGGTAAAAACGATCAAACAGGAGTGGGATCTGGTGAGGGTCATGAGGGTGACCCAGTCGGACAAGCGCCGGGAGAGGGCACAGGCGGCGCCGGCAATTCAGCAGGCTCGCACATTAAAGAGGTCGATCTTTCTTTTCAAGAAATGGCCGAATTGATGAGTGAAGAGCTTGGCCTTCCGCGCATTCAGCCCAAGGGTGATAAAAATATTGAGGGCGAAAAAACGGTCTATAACAGCATTCATAAAATCGGTCCGCGCTCTTTGCTTCACTTCAAGCGAACCTATCAAGAAGCTCTTAAACGCAGCATCTCGATGGACACCTACGAATCCGACAATCCGATGATCATTCCCCAGTCTCGTGATTTTCGATATCGATCGTTTAAAAAGAAAACCGTTGAGAACAATAGTGCTGTGATTATTTTTATGATGGATGTTTCGGGATCGATGGGGGATGAGCAAAAGGCGATCGTTCGAACCGAGAGTTTTTGGATCGATACGTGGCTGATATCTCAGTACAAGGGTCTCGAAACTCGATACATTGTTCACGACGCTGTCGCCCACGAAGTAGATCGTGAGACTTTTTTTTCGACAAGGGAGTCAGGAGGCACGATTATCTCTGCTGCATATCTGAA
>JBILFF010000119.1:0-6276 GCA_044351695.1 Bdellovibrionota bacterium | reverse complement strand
TTTCCGCTGATCGTTCCAACCACGCCACCCGTGCCTGCGCCACCAGCGCCACCGTTCCCAAGGCCCAATCCATTTCCGCCGCTTCCACCGGCTCCCATTCCTCCGCCGTTACTTCCGATAATCGAAATTCCTCCAGGACTAGTCATTCCCACGGAGTTGTTGGGCGAGTTGAGTGCGATTCCTGTTCCACTTCCAAGCCCTGTTCCGGAGGGCATAACCATTAAAAATCCATCGCGAACTTGGGGGCTGGCAGAATTGTTCACCGTGATCGATTGAATGATGCCGCTGCCATCGGTAACGACATCCAAGCCCATGCCGCGAAGTTCAGAGACGCGCTGAGCGCTAAGCTTCCAGATGTAAGTCATGTCGGCTCGAATATCGAGCGAGCTCGGATAAGGATCCCCGAGCAAATCAATAAAAGCGTTCTGAGAATTTCGAACTCTGCGCACATCGTTGGCATCGTCCAAATAAATCCCTTTGCTCACCAAAGTAGATGTGGTGATCGCGGGCATCTCGGGCAAGCTCAAATTTGTATAGATATTGCCTCGAGCATCTTTGACCGTGTTGCTCGATTCGCTTGAAGCGCGCTGCGAGAAGAGCGTCTTCATTTGAGAAACGCTCACTTGCTGTTCAATAATCGTTTCGCGGGCACTAAAGGCTTGAGCTCGAAGTTCAATCGAACTCGTTCCTAAAATACTCATCGCGAATGCGAATGATGTTGCTTTAAGTAAGAGACTTGAGGTCCCAGACGTTTTCATATTCCTCCTCCTCGAGACGCTCTGCCTGCGTCTCAGGTCACCACCGATGAATACACTTTCACCGATGACGACAGAGGAAGTTGCACTCCATATGCCATCGGTGCCTCAGGGCTAAGTATCTACGTTTCTTATACTTTCACCCCCGCCCGCTACTTTTTTCATGTGTCTTAAGTCTCCCAACTGGGGACCGTGCGGGACAATCAGGTCCCCAAAGGCTGAAAATCCAGATGGGGAGGGGCTGCACCCTTTCGATGATCTAAAAAAGTTATTCAGGATTTGGTATCGGTTTTAAAAGTGCGGATTTCGAAGTCATTCACCGAGATGAAAGACTTTTTTTGCGTTGCAGGTCCCGCATCATTTTTTCGGCAAAGTCTTGTGCCGTCTTTAAAATTCTTGGCTCTGCAATACCCTTGAGTTTTTGCCTCTCAAGCAAACATCGGCCGGCGACGTAAACGTCCGTGACATCCGAAGCGCGTGCTGAAAAAACAAGACTCGCCTCTAAATCTATGAGCGGTCGATGATGTGGAGCCGCTAAGTTCAGAAACACCAGATCCGCTTGCTTGCCTGGGCGCAAACTACCGATCTGATCTTGCATTTGAATGGCTTCTGCCGCTCTGATCGTGCAGGACTCCAGCAAATCCCTTGGACTCAGTTCGGTGAGCACACCCGATTGAAGTCTTTGCGTCTTCATTAAAAAAGACATCTCTGAAAAAAGATCGAGCGTGTTGTTGGTCGAGGGGCCGTCGGTGCCGAGAACCCAGCGGACGTGCGTTGCCTTTAGGGTTGCCACGTGTGGAAAGCCACTTGAAATTTTAGCATTGCATTTCGTATTCAAGACGCACGACACTTGCGGCCGAGCCAAGAGGCGGTAGTCGCTATCTTCGAGCCAGATCGAATGGGCTAGCAATGCAAATCGACTACGCAAGAGTCCCACCTGATCTAAAAGAGCGACAGGGCTTAAACCGGTTTGCCTTTTAATATCGACCAATTCTTTCTTTGTTTCGGCGGTATGAATCATGACGCCGCACTGAAGCTCTTGTGCAAGGGCTGCCGTGGCCTTCAGGGTTGCCACCGAACACGTGTAAGGAGCATGAGGGGCGAGAGTCATTTGAACCTTAGAATTTTTTTGCAAAGATCGATGAAGCCTTCGAGCCTTTACAAAGCTTTCTTCTAAAGACTGGGTGTCGAATCCGCCCCCGTCAAAAAAAGAAACACCCACAATCCCTCGCAAACCAAAATCTTCAATCAGTTTAGAGCTAACCTCCGGGTGATAATACATATCGGTCACAAAGCTCACCCCCGACCGAATACTCTCGCATAAAGAAAGCTCTGTTCCGGCACGCACCATCTGTGGGCCCACCCATTTTTTTTCGGCCGGAAAAATAAAATCGTTCAACCAAGTTTGGAGCTCGACGTTTTCTCCAAAACCCCTAAACAAGCTCATCGCTAAATGACTATGAAGATTGATCATGCCGGGCATCACGGCATGAGAGCGAAAATCCAAAAACTTTCGATCTTTAAGGCTTCGAGGACGAGACTTCCATGGTCCGAGTGCGAGGATTATATCGTTCTCGATTAAAAGAAATGCATCTTCTAAAACTCCAATTTCAGAATCGCCGCTCCATAAATAGCCTACCCGAAAGAGTTTCTTCACCCGTCTAGTGTTTCTCGAATCAGACTGCGCAGCAAGCGTCGAAAATCGCTTTCAATTTGGAGGCCGGCTGCCAAAACCTCTTCGTGCGAAAGAGCGCCTGTTTTAACTCCTGTACCCCAATTGCAGACGGCAGAAATGCCGAGTAGCTCCGCCCCCAATTGCTTAAGCGCCAAGGCCTCCCAAACGGTAGACATGCCCACAATGTCAGCACCCATTCGATGAAACGCCCGAATTTCGGCAGCGGTTTCGTAGCTCGGCCCTAACACACCAATATAGACGAGGTCTTTTAATGAGAGCCCTAGATGGGCTGCTGTTTTTTTAGCTCGCTCACGCCATGCGGCAGAGAAAAGATCACTCACATCTGGAAAGCGTTGGCCTCCAAAAAGTTCTTTGCCTGCGAGGGGGTTTTGACCCGTAAAGTTAATTTGATCAGCAATCAAAGCAAGGCTGCCGGGAGCGACACCTTCGTGGGTTGTACCCGAAGCGTTGGTGAGAATAAACTTTTTCACGCCCCACATTTTGAGCGTTCGAACAACGAACACGACTTGCTCAGGCGTATAGCCTTCGAATCCATGAATGCGTCCCGACTGAACAGCGACTCTCTTGCCCTCTACGAATCCTAAAATCAGCTCGCCTCGATGACCCTGGACACTGCTTTTATGCGCCCCCGGAATTTGATCGATGCTACAGTTTTCGGATTTCTGAAGCTCCTGAGCAAAAGCACTCAAGCCACTGCCCAAAACCAACGCTAACTCAGGCGCAGCTCCAAAACTTTTATCTAAAAAATGAACGGCTTCAGCTAATCGATCGAGTGTTGCTGTCATCATTCTTCCTACAGTCTTTGCCGGATTAAGGGCAGAATTTCTCCTGATTGCGATATTCGAGCGGCGCGATGTATTCGAGCCACGCAAGCCTCAAGTCCACGAGATCGATGATAGACTTCAAGCAGGGCTTGTCCCTTCTCTACCTTCGCTCCGCTTGAAGCCAATCTTCTCAGGGCGACATCAAAATCAATTTTGTCTTTAAGTTGCTTGCGCCCGCCCCCCAACTCCAGCAGTGCCAAGCCAAGTTCTCGCACATCCCAACTCAAAAAGCCCTCCGCCTTTGCCGTTAGAGTTTTTCGCTTGAGAGTCTTCGCAGGATAGAGCTTTTCAAACTTCGAAAGAGATCCTCCTTGCGTTTCAATCACTTGCTTCCAGCAATCAAAAGCCGCACCGGTCGAAAGTGACTTCTCCAGTGCGGGCTCAAGATCTTCTACAAAAACACCACCCGCTAAGCACATGCTTCGAGCAAACTCGAGAGTCAGTGCCTTAGAATCTGCTGGGCCCGCATCTTTTAAAATCTCCATACTTTCAAAAACTTCAGCTCGATGCCCCATCCACTCGCCCAGGGGGCTACCCATATTGGTCAAAAAAACGCTGCTCTCAACATTCTGAAGGCGACAGACGCGCTGTAAACTCTGCGCAAGCTGTAAAGCGTCTTCGTATCGAATCATAAAGGCGCCCGATCCAAATTTGACGTCTAAAAGAAGATACTTCAAATTTTCAGCTAATTTTTTAGAAAGAATGCTTGCGGTAATCAAAGGAATAGAAGGTACCGTGCCTGTCACATCACGCATGGCGTACATCACCCGATCGGCCGGTGCGATGTCTTTTGTTTGACCTGCAAATACCATGCGATTTTTTTTGAGCCACCGATAAAATTCACTGGAGTCCTTTGGAATTCGAAAGCCCGGAATGCTTTCGAGCTTATCGACGGTTCCGCCCGTGTGACCAAGACCGCGACCCGCCACCATAGGAATAAGCGCACGCTCGCACGTGGCTATCACTAAGGGCGCAAGCGGTAATGAAATTTTATCGCCCACCCCTCCGGTGCTGTGCTTATCCATCACTACCAGTTCTTTCGGAAACTTTTTGTAGTCGAGAGTTTTTCCGGAGTCCTTCATGCTGAGCGTAAGGTCTGATATCTCTCGATCACTCATGCCCTTGGCAAAAACAAAAGCTAGCAGACTGGCCAGCTGATAGTCGGGCGGCGGAGTTTTAGAGTTCAGACTCTCAACCCACATGCTGATTTCTTCGGAGCTGAGCTCTTGCCCCTCTCTCTTTTTATAAATCAAATCGAGAAGATTCATCGAAGCTCCTTTAAAAAGCTTTTTCCGGCGCCGAGTAGAGCTGCCTCAAAGTTTTCAGCTAGGAATTGACCGAGGTCGGCAAAACTTTCTCGTGTCCTCAATCGGGCCTCGTTGATGGATTGATGCGTGAACTTCGGACTCCAGAGAATCAGTGGCACATACTCCCGAGTGTGATCACTCCCCTTGAAGGCCGGATCATTGCCATGATCTGAGGTGATCACCAAAAGGTCATCCTCTCCCAGGAGTTTCGTGACCGATTCGAGATTTTCATCAATTTGCTCGAGCTGATTTCGATAGCCTTGGACATTGCGGCGATGGCCGTAAAGTGTATCGAGATCATTAAGGTTTGAAAAAATTAAACCAGGCTCTCGTAGTTCAGTGAGCGCTCGTCGTGTTTCTTGAAATCCCTCAAAATCATCGCGTGCGGCCCACTCTTCGGTAAAACCTTCGTGATCAAAAATCGATGGAATCTTGCCAAGCCCCAGAACGCGCAGTCCTCGTTTTTTGAGTGCTGTTAAAGCCGTGGGCCCGGGCGGTTTAATCGAATAGTCTCGTCGGTTCTTCGTGCGATAAAATTTTTCGTCTTCGCCAGTAAAGGGACGCGCAATCACTCGGCCCACCACAAAGGGACTTTTATTTAAAAGCTCGCGTGTTCGCTCGCAGACTTCGTAAAGTCTTTGAAGTCCAAAGTGCTCCTCGTGAGCAGCGATCTGAAACACGCTATCTGCAGAAGTGTAAACGATTGGCTTTAAAGTGCGAATATGCTCCGCACCCAACTCTTCAATGATCTGAGTACCACTGGCTGTGCGATTGGCTAGATAACCGGTCAGTTGGTTGAGCGATATGAATTCATTCATGAGACTTTCAGGAAAGCCCTGCGGAAAATAACTAAAAGCCTTCATGAGCGGCAGTCCCATCATCTCCCAATGGCCGGTCGTGGTGTCTTTACCCACAGAAGCCTCGCGCATCTTTGCAAATCGTGCACTCGTACTCTGAAGATCACTCGAAAAATCACCACACTCCAAGAGGCCAAGTTGGCGAAGCGTAGGCGCACGAAGCCCACTCATGATACTTCGAAGCGTGTTAGCCCCTTGATCTCCAAAAGACGCGGCATCCGGGAGCTCGCCCACACCAAAGCCATCTAAGACCAAAACGCAGACTCGTTTGAACTTACTTTGCATGAGTCCTCACTGATTCTGTGATTGTTCGGTAAACTCTCGCACCATTTGTAACGAGTTTGACGTGCCGATGCGATTGGCTCCCGCCGCAATCAAGTCTTGCGCCTGCGCCCAGCTTTTGATTCCGCCCGAAGCTTTGACTCCCATTAAGGGTCCCACGCATTCACGCATCAGTTCTACATCGGCCACGCTCGCCCCACTACTGGCAAAGCCAGTGGATGTTTTTACAAAGGCAAAGTTTGCTTTTTGAGCCAGCTCACAGGCGGTTCGCTTTTCAGGCGCCGTTAATTCTGACGCCTCAATAATCAGCTTGAGAGGCACACTGCCAGCCGCTTGAGTGAGCATAGTGAGCTCATCCAGTAAAAACTGAGTTCGTTGTTCTTTAAGAGCGCCCCAGTTCATGACGACATCGAGCTCGTGGGCGCCTGCATCGATGAGGGTCAGGATCTCATCGCGCTTGGATTTGCTATGCGCATTTCCATGCGGAAAGCTCACCACCGATACAATCTGTGTCCGAGTTTGAGCCAATTCCTTTCGCGCGAGAGCTACAAAGCA
>JBILFF010000153.1:0-4262 GCA_044351695.1 Bdellovibrionota bacterium | reverse complement strand
AAAAAATAATCAGGAAAACAGCCCAGGAAAGATAATCTTATGTCGATTGCGCCTTACTCAAACTCAAAACGCAGGCATCCAGATCTGACCCCCCACGAAAAATATGGCCTTTGGAGGTCCTATCCCTCGTTGTAGAGTTCCCAGTGATTCAGATAGTCGACCACAAAGTTTCGAAAGAGTTGAGCGTCTTCGCCAAACGCATCTTGAATATCGAGATGAAGGTGCCCCGCCCCCAAAAGATCATAGCGTGATGGCCTGAGACCCAAGGCGATTGGAGTATTAAACATAAATTCTTGAATGACGGGACCCAGCTTTCGAAACTCTCTTGTCTTGATTGGTCGATGCGTCAGCTCCAGAGTCGTTGCATCTAGATTGATCTGAAATTCAAAATCAAGATCCGGAAAAAGAATGCGATTCTCTTTAATCACAAAGCGCTTTCCAAAATCCGGAGAAGCTTTCAGAGCGTGCAAATACATCTTGCGAGCGATCATTGAAATAATGTCGTGCTGGTAGAGGGGATTAATTCTGGGCTTACCGGTCAGGTAATTGAAGGCGCCATAAAGTATACTGGGTTGTAAAAATTGAAGAGGGTGGCGAAGTTCTAATTCGGTTCCAAAGCGAATGTCCCCTGGCAGATTTTGAGCGGCGGCGTGGGGCTTGGTGCACAAAAAGCTGCAGCAGAAAAGAAGGCTCCAAAACCGCACCCGATGAGTCATCGTCAGAGTCTTAGCACGCGATACTCATGCCGAAAAGCACTGCCTCTACCGCATTAAGGCTAAATTCAAGGGATTGTCAGAACATTCTGATTCACTGCATTTGGGCTGATCGACCAAGGAAATTGCTTCTCGTAAACCTGCCAAAATCCACCGCACAGCTCTTTAGCTTTATCCTTAGTTTGATCCTTCAGGGCCCAGGGCATGTCGAGCATGCACTGTCTTCCACAAGCTGCCTCGCTTTTGCCGCTACAGATGCATTGGTTCAGGTTCGCGACTGCATCGTACATCAAAATTCTGATGCCCAGCTCATTCTTTGCAGGATCAGAACTCACATTTGTTTTCATATCTTCCAGGCACTGGACCTGGGCTCGAAACGCATCTCGCTCGGTCTCGCATTTCCTGACGTTCATATTTTTAAAGTCGAGTACATGGCGGAGCTCGTGTACGCCAATGCATTGATTCATCGCGCAGTTGAATTCATCGATGGGAGAGTCTGACTTACAATTGAACTTCGGCAGGTTGGCTTTACATGCCGAGAGAGTTGAGTCTTGATATGTCACTCCTCCTTCAAGATTACATGAATCGCAGACTTGATAGGGCAGTCGAACTGTACACCGTACCGGATCGGTTTCGTAACCACCTTGCGCATCTGGCCCATCACAGATGGCTGTCCAACCACCACGTTCATTGCAAGCAATCGGGGCGTCTTCAATAAATTGTAAGAGCTCGTCTTGGGGAAGGGAGTCTGAATCGCGAAGTCGAGTCATTAAAATGAATGCAAGTTGTACTGCCATCAGCATAGAGACCTCTTTGGTTTTTCACCAAGACAACTACGGCAGCAGTAATTGCAAACATCGTGCGCGCTGGGAGCTCCAGCAAATGAGCCTTTAAGATCCTGATGAGTCCTGAAAGATCCTGAATTGCAGGGTCAAAGATCCTAAACTGCAGATTCAGAGGGTCTGCGTGCAAATGCGTTCAGTGGTCAGAGGCGATAAGAGCTTCAAAGCCATTTAAAGGCGGCACCCAAAAAATTCTTCACCCGTTCTCCTAGGGAAGGATTTCTTCCTGCACAAGCCGCTTCAAGGGCTTTTATTTGTGCGCTATTATTGGTTGCTTTCGGGGAGGAAGGCTTAATTTCCAAAGCGCTTTTCACCAGCTCTACCCCTTGAGGAATTTCTAGACGCCCGAAAAATGCGTCGATGTCGAAAATTCTTCCTTCGTGAATATGTCCAGCAAACTTGGGATTCGGGTTCGCCGTTTCGTACAAAGCAGTAACCAAATCCGTTGCTGTAAGCTCTGGCTTCAAGGAGAGTGCGACCGTTGCCACTCTTGCCATGTAGCTATTCGGAAAGTTGATGTGGTTTGGAGGCAGTACGCTCGACTCGTACACTCCTTTAGATTTTAACTCGTAAACACGATCAAACTGATGAATTCCGAGGCCTACAGAATTCTTTCCGTATCCAGAATGTCTCGGAAATGAACTGCTAATCACGGTGTGAGTTAACAAATTTGGCGCTTTGAGCGCGGCCGGATAGATCGGATGACGATCCAAATTTCCTGAAAGTCCCGAGCTTGAAGTAATAAAGAGAACGTTAGGACTTTCACTCATCAATCTCTCAAGTTTCTGAATGAAAATCTTGGAGTTCGCTTGATTTGCAGAAACCTCTTCATCGAGCACAATAATCTTTGCACCCGACTCAATGGCCGATCTAAGCTCTTTCAGCCACTGCTCTAAATCCTTCTCCTCTTTATCTTTATCATGATCATTCGAAAACTTGCGTAAAGGCATGAGCTCTACGGTCTCGAGACCTGCGAGCAACCAGCCCGCTGCAGCCGTGCCCCAGCCTCTCCACGCTGCATCGTCGCCATCGAACATAAGATTGGCTTGCTCGTCTGAAATTTGTGAGTCCACAAAAGCAATGCGCTGAGAAATTGCGGGCATGGAGTACTGGACTTGCAAGCCAGTCCAAGCGACCAATATTTTTTGGGGGTCTGTCTTTCTCTGGAGTTGGTCCGGAGCAGGCTTTCGAGTGCGTGGCATTTTAATTGCCCACTTACGCGGATAGCCTTTTAAGAAGGGATGTCCATCGCGCGTTTCGTCTTTGGCAATCCAATCAGAACCGGCTGCGTGAAATTGAACGACTTGGGTACGAAGAATTCTCCAATGCTCGGGTTCAACTTCGAGTTCAGCCATTTTTTCTCGGTCGAGGTCTAATCGAAAGTTCAAGGCATCCCCACTTAAACGATCCTTCAAATCCATTCGAATGATTACTCCAGCAGAGAAGCCGCTCAAATCGATCCATCCCCAATCACTCCCGGGTCCAAACAAACGCATCGCCTCGACTTTTAGCGCGAGTGAGGGCTCCTTCAGCTTCCACTCTGCAATCAGCTGCTCTAAGAGGGCGCGGATTTGTTCACGATCAGGGTAATCAGCAACAGAAGACAAACGCCTGACGAACTCGCGAAAAAATATCTGTTCGGGCGAGGTCGCGTATTGGTCAAAAATTTGTTCGGCGCTGAGATTTTCAGAGCCTGCAATGACGGTATCTTGCGCTTTGAGTTCGCTAAGACCAAAGAGCGCGGCGACAAAACTAAGAATCAAAAAGGTACGAAGATGACGTCTCATAGTGCTCCAATTTATCTCGGAAACAATCGATGTTTCAGCTCTTCTTGTTGTCGCTTTAACTCTTCTTCTTCTCGCTTCTTGCGTTCGGCATCTTGCGCAGCTTTGGCGGCGACTTCTTCTTTGTACTTTGCAAACTGAGCCGACAAGACTCTATAAGTGTTTTGACCACGTTTCTCCGCCAAACTAATGGGATCTATTTGGTTCTCATATTTATCGGCTCGTCCAAAATCTTGATCATTGAGTTCCAGAAGATGGTCGATTTCTTTCTCTCGCTTCAAAAGTTCATCTACTCTCTTTCGATTTTTATTTTTCTTCTCTGAAGACTCCCACTGTCCATTGGTTGGTTCATAACCCAGGGCTCGCATGGCCATAAAGTTTGCGCGAGACTCCTCATTGTAGCGTTGATATTCCTCTTGCACGGCAGTCAAACTGCGAAGACCTCTTGCGCGATTGGCTTCGGCCAGATCGCCAGTTTCTGGATCTGAAATCTCTACAAGATCGGCAAGGAGTTTGCTCATTACTTTCTCGTCTCTCGGAAGTACAAAATCTCGATCCTCTCCTAAATACTGAAGTCGCATTAAATAGGTGAAGAGGCTTTCTTGTTTTAAGAAGAGCAAGCCTTTTAAAAACTCGCGGTCAGAAATATCTTTTGCTTTTTGGAGTTCTTCAACTCGAGAGGCAATTGCAGCTCGAATCTCGCTGGGCGTTTTTTGCTCAGAGTCTTTCGCCGCAATCTCGACTTCTTCATCGACGATTTTATTGATTTCGTCGGCAATATCTTCTGCCTCTTTGGTTTGTTCAGTGGGGCTACTGGGCTTGTTAGCGTTATCTTGCCCACAAGCAACGAGTCCTAATAAACAAAAAAGAATCGGGGCTTTTGAAAGGGAATTTAGTTTCATCCAATACCTCAACATCTACAG
>JBILFF010000030.1:0-19747 GCA_044351695.1 Bdellovibrionota bacterium | reverse complement strand
CTCGCGATCGGGTGAATTGCTCAATGTTTCCAGCAGAGGCAAGATAGGTTTTATTTTTTGTTTGTAGGCCCGCTACCCAGCGCCAGCTCAAAGTATTTGAAGCTGCATCAGCATCTAAAAGATGCCGATAAAAAAACTCTGCGCCCAGCGCCCATGGCAATTTTAAGGTATGAATCCAAACACTCGCATACCACATGCGCGTGTGATTATGCAGATAACCGGTCTCGACGAGCTCCCGCGTCCAGTGATTCAGCCACGACAGTGTAGACTTTTGAGAAACAACTTGATCGTAAAGTTCTAGATCTCCCGAGCGCATCTTGGTTTGCGCAAGATAATCACGCCAAACTCCGGGTCGCTGCTGAAGCCACCCCTTCCAGTACGTGCGCCAAAGAACCTCCTGAATAAACTTCTCGGAGCTCTGCGGCGTATGCTGCTCTAAAACTTTAGAGATGATTTCTGATTCAAGCACGAGCCGGCGAGTCACATAGGGCGAAAGAGTAGAGACGTTTTCACGCTGATCAGGGCCGAGATCGTAGTTTCTTTGCTCTGTATAAACACTGCCTGCTCTTGGAATAAAATCTTCTAAACGTCTTAAAGCTTCTGTGCGTGTAGGACTAAACTTCAT
This sequence comes from Bdellovibrionota bacterium, assembly GCA_044351695.1. Taxonomy (GTDB): domain Bacteria; phylum Bdellovibrionota; class UBA2394; order UBA2394; family UBA2394; genus JBILFF01. Next base: position 19,122 of record JBILFF010000030.1, on the reverse strand, counting down.
TATTTAACTACTTCGATGACTTTGACTCAGGAATGGGGCATTCCTCTGAAGCTTCAGAGCAGCTGGGCATTGCCTTTACAGGACAGGCTTTGAATGCGCAGTTTTTGTTGGGATCACGACCGACCGCCGATCCATCCTCGCAAATTTTAACGTCGGTGGCGCACATCACTGCTTGAGGATTATTTTTCGAGGCGGGGGGCGAAATCCATGTGGGTTTTTTGTCGGAGCCTGCCGCCCATAGCGATGCACCAGCGACTACCCAAATCACAAAGAATTTAACGAGATGAATTCGCATACCTCATCAAACTCGCAAGCTGGATTACAGGCAAGAGCGCGACACCCAAAACGGGAATCGTCGCCACAAGGGCTGGCACCATTCCGAGTCCTAAAACGTACGCCCCACCCACTGGTCGCCGGCGCCCCTCATCCACTAAAGCATCGGCTGTCCAGCACCAGTCGCGGCCCAAGGAGTAAGCCGCTATCATCAAACTCAAAATGGAAAAGAGGGGAATTAAAGCAATCACACTCACCGCTAAAACAATCACGGCGAGCGATAGAGTGTTAGTGAGATCCCTCAGCAGAGAAGTCCTTTCTTTGAGTGCCGGCAGCTGAGGAAGCGCCCTCTGAAGTTCACCCCAGTCGCCGACCTGCGAAAGATAAAGCCCTACAAACAGGAGCGCGATTGGCCCTGCCGTAAAATAGACGACGATAATCGACACCACCCCGATTGCAATGACAACGATTTGCTGCAACCACTCCATCGGCACTACTGTCGGAATCCACTCCGCCACTGAATAAATCGCGAAGCCCAAAATCAAAAGCACCGTAAAGAGGACGATCATTCCTAGCAAAATCGCCTTAAACAGTCGCTTTCGGTACCATCGCCGCAGCTCCCCCGATTTTAGAATCAGCCCAATGGCCTCAAAAAAGGCCTTTAAACCATCAAAAAAACCCATAAAACCATTGTAGCCGAGCTCTTGAATTCCCCTAAAACAAAGTTGCAAAGCGACGCGGGTTTTGGGACCAATGGGTTAAACCTTTTTAAGGTTTTGTCCGCGGGATTGGCGGAATTGGCAGACGCGCTAGGCTTAGAACCTAGTGGAGAGATCCGTGTGGGTTCAAGTCCCTCATCCCGCATTTTGTATTGAGACGAGGTCCTCGCCTCAAACAGTAATCAAGAAAGGCTCAATCATGCTTGATATTAAAGACCAGATTCAACGTACTTCGCCCGTAAGCGCACGTGTGAGCATCGAACTTCCTCCGGCGAGAGTGAATCATCATTTACAACTTTATTTCGGCGCCGTCGCAAAGCAGGCCAAGATTCAAGGCTTCCGACCGGGCAAAGCTCCCGTGCATGTTGTTAAAAAATTGTATGGCGAAGAAGCGGCATCTTCGATCGGCGAAAAGCTGATCTCTGAAGGTCTTCTCGAAGTCGTTCGCAAGCATGACCTCAAATTGATTTTGCCTCCGACGCTTTTAGCGGTGGATGCCGCAAAAGAAGATATGCCTTTTCGGTTTGAAGCCGAACTCGATTTACGACCTGAGATTCCTTCGATCGATCTCACAAGCATCACCGTTGAGGCACCAGCCAAAGAAGACGTAACCAATGCAGACCTTGAAAAACGCCTCGATGAAATTCGAGATGCATTTGCTCATTTCCACCCGGCGGCTGAAGGAGCTCTTATTGGCCCTCAAGACTCTGTAGTCGTTAAGTACACCGGACTTCTAAATGGTCAAAAGCTCGAGAAAGCTTCGTCCGACCGTCATGAACTCCAGCTGGGTACGGGCTCGGTGCTCTCTGAATTTGAAGTCGGGCTTCAAGGCCTAAAAGTTGGAGACAAAAAGACAATCGAAGTCGAGTTCCCAGCAGATCATCAAGTCGAAGAAATTCGCGGCCAAAAGCTTAACTTTGAGATGGAGGTTTTAGAGCTTCAAACGAAACATCGACCCAATTGGGACGAAGAGAATTTGGTCGAACGCGTTTATACAGATGCCAAAACTCTCGACGAGGTGAAATCAAAAACACGTGAACAGTTGGTCGCTGAAAAAGAAAGATCTTATCAGCAGGGCCTTCGTGATGCGGTTTCAAGCGAACTTCTTAAAAAAGCGCAATTCGAAGTGAGCCCGAGACAACTTCAGATGGCTGTGGAGTCAGTTTATAATGATCGTGTCCAAGCACTTTCGCGCATGGGCGTGAGTCCTGCTGAAATTCAAAACCGAAAAGAAGAGATTCTTAAGTTTGCTCAGGGTGCTGCCGACCGCGAGATCAAACTTTCTTACATTCTGGATCAAATTGGGAGAGAGGCCAAACTTGAGCTAGGTCTCGCCGACATCGAGAAAAAGCTCGAAGATATCGCTAAGCGCGCAGGTATTAGTTTAACGGATGTAAAAAAGTTTTACCTGCAAAAAGAACAAGATGGCTCCAGTCCCCAGATGGACCGGCTCCAGATGGAGCTCCGAGACGAGAAATCCCTTGATTATGCGCTTTCAAAGGTTACGATTAAAAATAGAGGGAGCGTTTCTTAATGATTTTAGATTCTCGATATAGCCCAAACCAAACCATCCATTCACTCAAGGAGTCTTCTGGGCTCATCAGCCCTCAAAACACCTTGATTCCGATGGTCGTCGAGCAAACGCCTCGAGGGGAGCGGGCCTACGACATTTACTCTCGGCTACTCAAAGATCGCATCATTTTTTTGGGCACTCCGATTAATGATCAGGTAGCCAACTTGATTATTGCTCAGCTGTTATTTTTGGAGTCCGAAGATCCAGACACTGATATCTACCTGTATCTTAACAGCCCAGGTGGAGTGATTGACGCGGGAATGGCGATTTATGACACGATTCAGTACATTCGCCCTCAAGTGAACACGATTTGTATCGGTCTAGCCGCTTCAATGGCTGCCGTTTTGTTGGCCTCGGGCGAAAAGGGTAAGCGACTGGCCCTCCCGCACTCTCGGATCATGATTCATCAACCCCTGGGCGGCGCTCAGGGTCAGGCTTCGGATGTTGAGATTCAAGCCAAAGAGATTCTGAGACTCCGAGAAGTGCTCAACGGGATTTTAGCAAAGCATACAGGGCAGCCCGTTAGTGATATTATGTTACATACAGACCGAGATAACTATATGACCTCGGAACAAGCTCTCCGTTACGGGCTCATCGACAAAATCGTGGACCGAAACGATGTACAAAGAAAGGCCTCCAGCTAAGGCTGGAAAAGGAGGGACACTTGAGTCGAAAAGAAGATGATCGCAACGTGGATCTTTGTTGCTCCTTCTGCGGAAAGCACCAAAGTGAGGTCAAAAAATTAATCGCTGGTCCAAGCGTCTACATCTGCGATGAGTGTATCGAACTTTGTAACGACATCATCGCCGAAGAATACGACGCTTCAGAGGCACCTGCAGAGACTGCAAAAGTTCCGAAGCCCTCAGAAATCAAAAAAGTTTTAGATGATTACGTCATCGGACAAGAGCGAGCAAAGCGAGCTCTCTCGGTTGCAGTTCATAACCACTACAAGAGAATTAACTCAAAGAGCGCTTCAAAAGATGAGGTTGAACTTCAAAAGAGTAATATTCTTCTGATCGGCCCTACCGGCTCAGGAAAAACTCTTTTGGCTCAAACTCTGGCAAGACTGCTCAAGGTTCCGTTTACCATCGTCGATGCCACGACACTGACCGAAGCCGGTTATGTGGGAGAAGATGTTGAAAACATCATTTTGAATCTTCTGCAAAATGCCGATTATGATCTCGATAAAGCTCAGCGTGGTATCGTTTACATCGATGAAATCGATAAGATTTCTCGAAAAGGCGAAAACCCCAGCATCACGCGAGATGTCAGTGGTGAAGGCGTGCAGCAGGCCCTTCTCAAGATCATCGAAGGAACGATGGCCAATGTTCCACCAAAGGGTGGTCGTAAACATCCACAGCAAGAGTTTCTGAAGGTCGATACGACTAACATTCTCTTTGTCTGCGGTGGAGCCTTTGTAGGACTTGATGAGATTATTTCAAGACGCATCGGAACAAATTCCATGGGCTTTGGAGCCAAGGTGGAATCTCGCAAGTCTCGAAAAGTGGGTGAATTGCTCGAGAAATGCGAACCAGGAGATCTGGTCAAATTCGGGTTGATCCCGGAGTTTATTGGTCGTCTTCCGGTCATCACGACCCTTCATGAATTGGACGAAGAAGCTCTGATGGATATTCTTCGCAAGCCCAAGAACGCGATTATTCGCCAGTATCAAAAGCTGTTTGGTTTTGAGAATGTGAAGCTTAAGTTCACCGAAGATGCTCTTCGTGCCGTTGCACGAGAAGCACTCCGGAGAAAGAGCGGAGCTCGAGGGCTCCGAGCGATTCTTGAAGAGGCGATGCTCGATATCATGTATGAAGTTCCCTCCCGCGATGATGTTCGTGAAGTCATCGTGAATGAGGATGTGATCATGAAGAAAGAGAAGCCTATTCTGTTGATGGAGAAGTCTGCCGAAACAGCCTAGTTTAAAAATTGATCAACGAAATTACAATACCCCGTGTCTCCCACGGGGTATTTTTTTGCGGCATTAAGGACGAGATTTTGTCTCTCTTCTGAACTAGACGCGGCTGCTAAAGCTTCAAAGCCTAGAGCTCAAAGTACTTTTTTGAAGAGTTTTGAACTGAATCTAAAAACTGCCGATTTCGCTCCAAGCCCAAACTCAAAACCTGGCTCAAATCACCCAAAAACTTGTCGATATCAGATCTTTGAACTTTCTCGGGGGCACGCTCATAAAACTCAAAAAGAGGCGAGAATAGCGGATGAAAGAGGTCTCCAAAATAAGAACTACTTTTTAGGATCTTGATTTTATCCTCCGGAAAAGGTTTCTCAATCGCCGACTCTAAAATGACGTTTGCCGATCGACATCGCTCAAGCAAAGCCTGCAGCCTCTCAGTCAAACGGGGCCGATTCGCCAGAGGCATCAACTGACCCGATAGACTGCCTCGTAATTCAGCCTGAGCTCCTGACTGCAGAAACTCTTCAGCTTGTTTGAGATTGAGCTTCTGAACACCGTTAAGCTCTAAACCGGAGGGAGACAAATTATAAACGGATGCTCCCAGTCGCTTATTCATCAACTTTGCCCACCCTTCGAACTGGTGTCGAAAGAGCATCCAAAAACGATTCGTTCGGACACGTTGTCCCTGACTATTTTCTAATTCAATTGATTTGCGCAGAAGTTCCAGATTGCCTTCTTTATAAAACGACTCCTCTAAATAAGTGACTCCAGACATATGGCTCTGACCCTCGGCACTCCAACAAAGATCAATTCCCATGAGCAGAGCGGTTTGAAACTCGTACAAAGCTGCCACGGCCATCGCTACCCCCACACAACTATGTCCACTTGAGATGGGCGTTCGGCGAAACCCTATAAACTTCTCAAAATCCAGCCCTTGATAAAAAGATCGGTGCGGCCCTTTGTAAACTTCATAGCATTTTGGATCCAGAATTCCGGCCCCACAAAGAACCGTGTTGTGCTCTTTGGCTCCAGTATCAAGAAGATCGATAATCGGCTCAGTTCGCTCCAGCGAGCAAATGATGTCTGGCTCGATACCGGCATTTAAGAAAGGTCTTAAGAGAGTATCAGCTGCCAATAAAAAAATCTTAGAGCGATGGCTCCTGATCCAATCCATTTGATTTTGAATGGAGGGGCCGGCACCAGCGATCACCACTGTTTTTTGACGACCTTTCCCCGCCCAGAGGCCGATGTCCGCCCCTCGAGCTATGGATTCAAGATTCAAAAGCAAATTTTTAAATCCTAGAATCGTATCATCCATCAACCAGCCGGGAGTAGAAGATCGACTCAGACTCATTGCAATCAAAGAATGGCAATATTCAAATTGTTGATAGAGCTCGTGAGCGCCGCTCTCGACAGCGCCCAAATCGATCAATATCTTGGTGTCATTGGGATCTTCTTTAGGCTGAAGCTGAAAAATCTCTCGATACTCTCGAGGTTCAAAAAACCTATTCTTCTCAATCAAAACAAAAGACAAAAAATTGCATTCAAACAAAGAATCGAAATGAGGATTCTTAATAATGCTGGCCAAATCCTCTGAATCCATAAAGAGAATCATGACTCGATCAAAGTCAGACGGTCTTTGAGACCAATCAAGTAATGTGAGCACAACATCTGAGACTCGACTGACAAACCAGACAACCGAGCGTGGCAATTTTTCTACGTTTTGGGGGGGAGCAAACTCGCTTTTTAAAGGTGCACTTCTGATTTTGGACTCAACCAGCTCACGGCCTCTCTTGATTTTTGCAAGCTTTTTAAACTCTTGTTCAGGAGCCCCCATCTAGAGAGGATCGCAAAATAAAATCGATTTGGCTATTTTAAGCTATTCTATGATCTGGCACTTGAACGTGACGAAGTCTTTCGCTGTCCTGAGCTCTGGATGACCGGAGTAGAAATCAAATCATAATCTCCCACCCGCTTTTCAATCTTTACGGGCACAAAACTGCCAATCGTAAGTTCTTGATCTGAGACTACGTAGGAGACCCCATCGATTTCAGGAGCCTGCCCCCAATGCCGCGCGCGATACACTTGGCCGTGACGCGTTTGCTCCCCCAAGCCATCAATCATCACCTCTAACTCTTTGCCGACCCAATTTTGACTCAATTTTTTTCTCAAGATCTTTTTTTGGAGCATCATCAGTTCATGCATTCGCTCTTTTTTGACGTCCTCGCTGACCTGATTAGGCAAATCAAAAGCTGGAGTATTCGGCTCACGATAGAAAGTGAAGGCTCCAAAATGATCAATGTGCTCTTCCTTTATAAAGCTGAGAAGCCGCTGAAAATCGAGATCCGTCTCACCTGGAAAGCCCACCATCAAAGTAGTTCGAAGTGAGAGACGAGGGAGTCGAGTTTTTAGCTTTTCTATGAGTTCCAAAATCTCTTTCGAAGACTCCGGTCTTCGCATCGTTTTCAAAACGGAATCAGAGAAATGTTGAAACGGAATATCCAGATAGCCCGTGAAGTTCGGTGCCTCCGCCAAAGCATCAATCAAATCGTCAGTGAAGAAGCGGGGATAATTATACATCAACCTAAACCACGCCAATCCATCGATCTTTGCCATCCGACGAACCAAGCTCACCAGAGATGCTCCGTCTTTTCGATCGCGACCATAACTGGTGAGATCCTGAGCAATCAAAAGAACTTCTTGAGTGCCCAGCTGAGTCAGCTGCTCGATCTCATCAATCACACCCTCCTCACTTCGCGAGTGCAGCTTTCCGCGCAGTTTCGGAATGATACAAAAAGAACAGGTACGATTACAGCCCTCTGCAATTTTCACATAGGCGTAAGGACGCTTTACTTGCAGTCGAGTCACTCGATCGGGCAGCTCTGAATGACCCTCCAGCTGAGGCTCCTCCCCCAGGAGGTGGACTCGCGGTTTTTTTCCGTCAGAGATCGCCTGAACGATCTCTGCGATCTTTGAAAACTCACCGGTGCGAATGAAGGCATCCACATCAGGATAGGTCTCGGACATTAAGCCCAAGTAGCGCTCCGTCATACAACCCGCGACAATCACGGCTTTCAGCTGTCCAGATTTTTTTCGATCAATGAACTCACCAATCGTGCTCATCGACTCATCTTTGGCGGGTTCTAAAAATCCACAGGTATTAATCACTACGATGTCTGAGTCTTTTTCATGGCCCGAGATCATCACATCGTTCTGTTGCAAGCGGGCAATCATGGCCTCCGTATCGACTAAATTCTTGGAGCATCCTAAGCTCACAAATCCGACACGCGCTCTCATGCGGCGTCCTTCAGCTTGCGAGTCTCTTTTTTGAGCTCTGAGATTTGTTTGGTTGAAAGATAGCGATACTGAGCTCGACCAAGACCTTTAAGAAGCACCGAGCCCATGGAGATTCTCTTCAATCGAATTACTCTACAGCCCACAGCTTCAAACAAACGTCGCACATGACGATTCTTCCCCTCATGAACTCGAATCTTCACGATATTCTTTTCAACACCGGTTCGTGTGGCTCCCCGAACATCTAAAATGTCTGCTGGCTGAAATCTCTCTTCTCCGATTCTAGAGCCTCGCTTGAGCTTCTCAAGCTTTCGCTGATTAAGCTCACCACGAATTTTAACTTCATAAACCTTCGCCACTTCAAACTGAGGATGAGTGAGTCGGTAAGCCAAATCACCATCATTGGTGAGCAGCAAGAGGCCCTCAGAGTTCACATCCAGCCGACCCACAGGATAAACGCGCGGAGACTTGGGAACGAAATCCAAAACGGTTGGGCGGCCTTCGGGATCTTTTGCAGTCGTCACAACCCCACGGGGTTTATAAAGTGCAATCACGACCGTCTCTGATTCGCTCAAGCCTTTTGGAATAAGCTTCCCGCGCACCTTTAGTTGATCATCGGCAGGTGAAATCTTCTGACCTAAAGTGGCCGGCCTTCCGTTTACCGAAACCTTGCCCTCACGGATCATCGTTTCAATCGCCCGCCTAGATCCAAAGCCACGTTGAGCTAGATAAACATGTACTCGTACTTGATTGGTGCCTGCCATGATTTCTCTCTCTACAGGAAGAGTGAGAAATCAACAATCCGGGCAAAGCAAAGAAATTGTGATTAAAACAGTAATTATTTCAGGTACTTGAGATCAGTAATCCTCGATGCGGATTCCCTTCATGATATCGTCCATGTCTTCATCAGACTCGACATCAAAAAGGCCCCTTCCCATGCTCTCGGAGCTCTCTTCAGGCTCAACCGTAGTGTCTGCGCTGAGCTCCTCGATGTCTGCTCGAAGCTTCTCAAAAAACTCCTCTGGAAAACGACTCGACAACTCTTTGAGGTAAATCTCTAAACCCAGCCCCTGTGTTTTAGCCTCTTTGCTTTTGAGTTTCTTCCAGTTGGAGAGGTAATGAAGCCGACAAAAATCGTGTGAAGTTGCCACATCATTACAACCCACATGCTTACAAATAACGATTCTGTTGGACTTAGATTTTGGAACTGAGGAGGACTCAACCGACTGTTCCATTTGTACAGAAATTAACTGTGCGCTCATTTGAGCCACCTCAATTTGAGCGACTTTTAGATCCCCGTGCATTGCAGAACCCCCTCCAGTCGAATCGCCCTTACCCCTACTCTTACTAGCGGGTTTGGTTGATTTTCGCTTTGCCATGGCACCCTGAGCTAAAACTACCAGCTCACGGCCCAATGAGCCAGCGAAATGATTGAAATGACTGCTATTTTTCGTTTAAAATCTCGTTGAGTTTCGCCAGGATCTCAGGAGAGCTCCAATTTACGGAACCCTGATAAAAGGCTCTAATTCGCCCATTCTTATCGATCAAGAAGCTTTCGGGGTATTTTTCTATCCCAAAACGGCCCATGGCCAAGCTCTTTAAGGGGTCGTGAGCTATGGCGAAGCTGGGGGTTCGATTCAGCTGTTGCAGAAATTCCTCCACCGGCTCCCAATTGTCATCTACAGACACGGCGATGAGGTTGAAGGCTTTTGATTTTAATCGGCGGCTGAGCTCATCCATGGAGGGCATCTCCTCGATGCAAGGCGGACACCACGTTGCCCAAAAGTTGATCAAAACAAGATTTCCACGAAGAGACTCGATATTGACCGGACTTGCACCAGGAAAATGAAATTCGAATCCCTCTAAGGTACTACCTATCTGATACGCGCCTGAGACTGTTTTTTTTTGAGCCCAAACAAAAGTGGGTTTGGTGAAAAACACCAAACCCACCAAAACGATCCATAAAGATCTCATGCGACTCTTACTTTACCCGGCTGCTGCCTTTTTTTTCGGGGTCTTTTTAGGAGTCTTTGCCTCACTCGCTTCGCCTTCTGTGGCAGCTTCAACTGAGTCTGATGACTTTTTGCTCTTTTTCTCTACTCGATCTACGAGCTCAAAAATCACCATCGGCGCAGCATCTCCCGCTCTTTCACGTGCGAGACGAATAATTCGAGTGTAGCCACCCTTTCGATTCTTTACCCGGGCTGCAATTTCATCAAACACCTTGCCAACGATATCGACCTTCTCTGTTTTTGAGAGGTGAATGACTTTGTTACCCATTAAAGCCATCGCTCGACGTCGAGCATGAAGTCCACCCTCTTTAGCGAGAGTAATAATCTGATCCACAAAAGATCTCGCCTCTTTGGCTTTTGCCCAAGTCGTTGTAATTCTTTCGTGCTCAAAAAGAGCCAATGCCAAGTTTCTCATCATCGCACGATAATGACTTCTTTGGCGGCTTAGTTTTCTATAGGGTCGCGCGTGTCTCATGGTTTATGCCTCGCCTCGGTCATCTCCGGAACTGTCTTCTTCAACGTCTGTCGCAAAATCACTTGCAGAACTTGAGAAACCCACTTCTTCTTCCTCTGCTTCTGGAGAGGCCATCGCTGCGATCTGATCGGGATGTACCCAGCCCTCAAGCTTCATGCCCAAGGAGAGGCCCATCTCTGCGAGGATTTCTTTGATTTCGTTAAGAGATTTTCTTCCGAAGTTCTTAGTCTTCAAAATCTCAGCTTCGGTTTTCTGCACAAGCTCCCCAATGTAACGGATATTGGCGTTCGCTAAGCAGTTTGCACTTCTAACACTCAGCTCAAGCTCATCCACTCGTCGATTGAGGTTATCATTGAAGCGTGGCGACCCCTCGTCTCGCTCTTCCATCACTTCGGGCTCATCAGCCTCATTGAAGTTGATGAAGATCGAAATTTGATCTTTCAAGATCTTAGCCGCATAAGCCACTGCATCCAAAGGAGCTACCGATCCATCGGTTTGAACTTCAAGAGTTAAACGATCATAGTCTGTTCTTTGTCCTACCCGTGCATTGGTTACAAAGTAAGTTACTCGCTTAACGGGAGAAAAGAAGGCATCCACCGGAATAAAACTGATCTCTTTGTTCTCTGCCTCAAATTTTTCAGCGGGAACATAGCCTCGTCCCATTCGCACCTGAATTTCCATGTCGATGCTGGCGCCCTCTCCGAGCGTGCAAATGCGATGCTCGGGATTCAAAATCTCTACCAGTCCTTGTGTATCAATTTGCTTCGCCAAAACCTCGCCGGCACCCGATGCACGAAGTCGCAGAGTTTTTGTCTCTGCTGTGTTCATTTTGAGGCGCAAAGATTTCAAATTCAAAATAATGTCGCCCACATCTTCAAGGCAGCCTTTAACAGGCGAAAACTCATGCAATATTCCTTGGATTCGAATGCCAGTCACTGCCGCACCCTGAATACTTGAAAGTAGAATTCGGCGAATAGCATTACCAATGGTCACGCCAAAACCTCTCTCCAAGGGCTTTGCGACAAACTTCGCATAGGTATCTGAGATCGTGGTGGGATCCACATCCACACGACGGGGCTTAATTAAATCTCGCCAGTTTTTATACACAGTATCTGAAAGAGCCATGAAGACCTCCAAGAAATGATGAGTTTACAATTAGCATGCTTCTGAAAAGCCAGAAGCCGCACCTTTTTAAAAAATTAAACGCGTCTCTTTTTCGCGGGACGGCACCCATTATGAGGAATCGGCGTTACATCTTTAATAAAAGATACGCGGATTCCGGATTGACCAATCGCACGAATAGCCGACTCTCGACCCGTACCCGGGCCACGCACCAAAACGGATACACTTTTGATTCCGTTATCCAGTGCTTTTCGCGCAGCGGCCTCAGCAGCCACTTGAGCGGCGAAAGGAGTCGATTTTCTCGAGCCTTTAAATCCATGCGAACCACATGAGCTCCAGCAAATAGTATTGCCTGCTGGATCTGTAAAAGTGATCACTGTGTTATTAAAAGAAGCATCAATGTGAACGACGCCCACGGGGACAGATCTTCCGCCCTTCTTCTTTTTCTTAACGGCCTTCGCCTCTGATGATTCCGACGCTTCTGCTGTGCTTGCTTTTTCTTCAGCCATTTTCAACCTCAATTAAACTGCTTTTTTGACCATCGCGACAGCCATTCGACGAGGGCCTTTTCTAGTTCGCGCGTTTGTTTTTGTTCGCTGCCCTCTAACGGGTAGACCTCTTTTATGCCGCTGACCTCTGTATGTTCCGAGATCGACTAAGCGCTTGATACTCAAACTCACCTGTCGACGAAGATCCCCCTCTACGGGCAAATTTTTCTCTATGTACTCTTTAATATCGTTGATTTGCTGATCCGGCAGTTCTCCTGCTTTCACCGTCGCATCGATATTTAATTCCTCTAAAATCTGACGAGAACGCGTTCTACCAATTCCGTAGATATACGTTAAAGCGATCTCAATTTTCTTGTTTCTCGGAAGGTCAACGCCTGCGATACGAGCCATCTCTTAATTCTCTCCTTAACCTTGTCTCTGATTGTGACGACGAGTTTTGCAAATCACACGAATGGTGCCCTCTCGTTTTACAATCTTGCACTTTTCACAAAGCTTTTTAATCGATGCACGAACTTTCATAAATTTTTCCTCAAGTCTTAAAACTCACCAAAACAGCTCCAAACAGGTCAAGCGCCCTGAGTCGCAGCCCCCGCAAAATAGCTGAAGTTTTGATCAAAGCAATGGCTTATTGCTGCTTGTGGGCAATGTCAAAGCCTATTCAAACTACGCCCAAAGCCTCCTTTAGCGAGCTACTAATGGCGCTCATGGGCCTATCCGCGGGGATCACTTTAAGGGCTCCGCGCTTAGCATAAAAATCAATCAAAGGCTGCGTTTCTAGGCCATAGACCTCAAGACGCTTCTTTGCCGTCTCTAAGCTGTCATCTTTGCGCTCCACTAATGCGGACCCGCAAAGATCACATTCTCCCGGCTTTCGTGGGGGATTCAAAGTGCGATGAAAGGCTCTCCCACACCCAGAGCAAGTCAGCCTTCCCGTCAATCGCTCCACCAGAATCTCGCGGGGGACCTCCATCAAGATCACCGCAGGAGTCGGTAGTGCCTTTGATGCTAAAATCAGGGCCAGTTGCTCGGCCTGAGGAATCGTCCTCGGAAATCCATCAAGGATAAAACCTTTTTTAACATCATTCTGACTCATTCTTTTTTCAACAATCTTGATCATCAGCTCATCACTCACCAGGCTACCCGAGGTCATAATTTCTTTGACCTCTTGTCCCAGTGCAGAGCCCGAATTCACTTCGGATCTTAGGATATCTCCCGTGGAAATATGAGGAATGCTCAGATCCCTCGATATGATCTGAGCCTGCGTTCCTTTACCACTTCCCGGAGCTCCTAATAAAATACACCCAAAAAAAGGCATCAGGCGCCTCTGCGACTAAAACGTCTCTGGGGCTTGATATTGTCGCCAAGAAAACTGTCGTACTTGACCGAAAGTAAGTGAGACTGGATCTGCTCAATAAAATTCATCGCTACGCCGACCACGATCAGTAGAGAGGTGCCTCCCAGAAAGATTTGGAATTGCTCGACCGCAAAAAATGGAGCCACACACACAAAAGACATATAGATCGCTCCCGATGTAGTGAGCCGAGTTAAAACAAAATCTAAGAACTCTGACGTCTGCTTACCCGGTCTAATACCCGGAACAAAGCCTCCTGATTTTTTTACGTTCTCGGCCACATCGTCCGGATTGAACTGAATCGCCGTGTAAAAATAACTGAAGAAGACAATGAGAGCGACGTAGAAAAGATTGTACACCCAGCTCGTACCTGGCTGAAAAAACTCCGAGACGCGCTGAAGAATGGGATATTTCTCTCCAAAAAATGTCGATAGCGTCCCTGGAAACAAAAGAATCGACGACGCAAAAATCGGAGGAATAACACCTGCCATATTGATTTTCAGAGGCAAAAATTGAGTCTGCGCCCCGTAAATCTTTCGACCGACCACGCGCTTTGCGTGATGGATAGGAACGCGACGCTGGGCGCGCTCCATAAAAACGATAAACGCCACTGCCGCCAAGGCTAGGACCACAAACGTGATAATACCCCCCATGCCGAACCCGCTCTGATCGCCCGTTCGACTCCAGAGCTGTGTTGCGTATTGAGGAAAATGAGCTACGATGCTCGTAAAGATAATCAAAGAGGTTCCATTTCCGATCCCGCGCTGAGTGATTTGCTCCCCCAACCACATGATAAAAACGGTTCCGGAAGTTAAGGTAATCACAGACAACAGCTGAAACTTCCAGCCTGGATCATCCACAATCGAAAACCCACTGGGATTAGACTGCAGCCACGTCGAAATTCCGAAAGCCTGAATCACAGCAATCACCACCGTGGCATAGCGAGTGTACTCACTGATCTTTTTACGACCCATCTCTCCACCCTCTTTTTGGAGCTGAGAGAGCCTCTCACTAACGACGGTAAGAAGGCTAAAAATAATCGAGGCGCTGATATACGGCATGATTCCTAAAGCGAATATCGAAAAACGCTCTAAAGCACCGCCAGAAAATAAATTAAACATCCCAAAGAGATTAGTTCCCTGAATCAACTTTGAAAGCTCTCCAGCGTTCACCCCTGGGGTAGGAATAAACACACCCATCCGATAAACTGCGATTAAACCCAAAGTGATCCAAAGTTTTTTGACGAGCTCCGGCGCCTTTGCTGCCGAAATCAAACGATTAGCCACGGCACAACCCCTTCCTTAGGCTGTTTTCTTTTTCCAAGCGACTACTGTAGCCGTTCCTTTGGCATTCTCAATCGATGCTTTTGCTTTTTGTGAGTAAGCATGGACTGAGACCTTCAAAGAGTTTTTCAACTCCCCTGTCCCCAAAACCTTTACGGGCATTCGCGTATGGCTGATGAGTCCCTTGCTCTTCAAGGCAGTCGGAGTCACTTCATCTCCACTTTTGAACTTGGACTCCAGATCCATAAGGTTCACCACTAAATAAATCTTTCGATCTTTCTGCGTGAATCCCCACTTGGGCGAGCGTCGATGAAGCGGCATTTGACCACCCTCGAACCCCACACCAATATCAGGTGAGCTCCGCGCTCTTTGACCCTTGTGGCCTTTACCCGAAGTCTTACCTAGTCCAGAGCTCTCGCCCCGACCTAAACGCTTCTTCGCTTCTCGCGAACCTTTTCTTGGTTTTAATTTTGATAGCAACGACATATTCACCTCGATCGCTCTCTCGTTCTTAGTTACGCCACAATCTTAATGCCACGTTCCCGTGGTGCTTTAACGCTATTTTTCTTCTCAACACGATTATCGATCAAGCGAGCTTCGATGATGTGGTGCAAATGATTCAACATTCCGCGAATGGCTCGAAGATCGGTGCGGTACACCGTTGTTCCTACACCTCGAAGGCCCAAAGCTTTCAAGGTTTGAGCTTGCTTCGGCTTTAGCTTCGATCCGCTCTTTACTTGTTTAATTTCTAAATACTTTGCCATACGCTTATGCCTCTAAACTGATCCTAAAGTTATGCGCTCTTCGCCGATCTTACTTCGGCTAATTCTTTGTAACGATGAACGGATAGCTGCTTTAGACCATTCATCGTGGCTTTCGAAAGATTGTGGGGATTGCTGGTACCAATACACTTGGAGAGAATATCTTTTACACCCGCCAACTCGAGGATTACGCGCGTTGCACCTCCTGCAATAACGCCAGTTCCTTCACTTGCGGGCTTCATTAAGATTTGACCCGCACCCCATTTGCCCACGACCTCATGAGGGATTGTAGATCCTTCAACAGGCACACGAATCATATTCTTTTTCGCTGCTTGGGTCGCCTTCTTGATGGCATCTGGAACCTCATTAGCTTTGCCGAGTCCAATACCCACATGACCCTTCTCGTCACCAATAGCTACTAAGGCGCTGAAACTAAATCGACGACCACCCGTCACCACTTTAGCGACACGAGCGATGTTAATAATTCTTTCTTTTAAATCTAACGATTCTACGACTTGTCTCGATACGATCACATTCGCTCCTTCAATTAAAAATTCAATCCGCCTTCACGTGCCCCTTCAGCCAAGGCTTTGATTCTTCCGTGGTAAATGTAACCGCCACGATCAAAGACGACTGCCTGAACACTCTTGGCCTTCGCTCTCTCTGCCAACAACTTGCCCACTTCTTTTGCCGCACCGATGTCGCGAGAACTCTTCAGCTTCTCCTTCATCGATTTTTCAATGGAGGAGGCTGCACACAAGGTTTGCCCACGAGCATCATCGATAATCTGTGCGTAAATGTATTTCGCCGACCTAAAAATAGAGAGACGGGGTCGATCGGTCATTCCCATGATCGACTTCTTTACTCTCGCTTTTCTCATTAACCTTGCTTTTGTCTTTTTTGCTAAAGCCATACAGCAATCCTTTCTCAATTATTTAGCCGCAGCTTTACCTTCTTTAAGTTGAATTTGCTCGCCCTCATAGCGAACTCCCTTACCTTTGTAAGGCTCAGGGGGACGAAACTTGCGAATTGTATCTGCCGTTTTTCCTAAAAGCTCTTTGTCTGCCGAGCTCAAGGTAAGCTTTGTTTGATCTGCGACAGCTCCCGTTACACCTTCTGGCAAATCAAAGACTACGGGATGAGAAAATCCCAGACTCAGGTTCAATTTCTTTCCTTGAACCGCCATTCGGTATCCAACACCTACCGTCACCAATGTTTTGGTGAATGTTTTAGAAACCCCGGTAACCATACAATTGAGCATCTGACGAACCATTCCGTGAGAGGACTTAGCCAATTTATCTTCGCCAGTTCGATGAAAATGAATTTCATCGCCCTTCACTTCGATTTTGACGCTCTCCGGAAAGCTCCTTGCCAGTTTTCCCTTTGGACCCTCTACATTCACTGTGGCCCCACTTACGCTTACCTTGACACCACTTGGAATTTTTACGGGTCTTTTACCTAATCTAGACATATTCCACCTGCTTAATAAAACTCTGCGATCACTTCGCCACCGACAGCTTTTGCTGTCGCATCTTTATCCGTCATCAATCCTTTTGATGTACTCAAAATTTTGATTCCGTACCCTGAACGAACAGACTGGGACTTAGGAGTTTTTTGATACACTCGCTGCCCTGGCTTACTGATACGTCGCAGGTTCTTCAATAAAGCTTTACCTGATCGATCCGTTCTAATTCTCACCAGAATCGATCGAGAGGCCTGACCTTCTCTTGGCTCAAGAACCGTGACACTCGTCAGGTAGCCTTCGGACTTCAAAATATCGAGGATGCTTTGGTTAATTTTCGAATAGCGAGTGATGCATTCCTCATTACCCGCCTGAATCGCATTTCGCACACGCGTCAGACAATCTGCTATTGGATCCGTGATCATACTCTTACTCCTCTTACCAGCTGGCCTTGCTTACACCCGGAAGCAAACCCTGGTGAGCCAATTCTCTAAACTTGATTCTAGAAAGATTAAACTTCTTATAAACCGCTCGCGATCGACCAGTCAGCTGGCAACGATTTCTTAAGCGCACCGCCAGAGCGTTACGAGGAAGTTTCTGCAACTTCACCTGAGCTTCAGCTCTCTCCTCAGCGCTCGTTTTAGGGCTTCGAATTTTTTCTTTTAGCTCAAGATAGTAAGCTCGAAACCGAGCCACTTTTTCTTTGTTTCTCTTAAATTTAACAATCGAACTAGTCTTTGCCATCTCTCACCTCTAGTTACGCTGCAGCCTTCGGCGCAGGGGTTCTCTTACGGAACGGAAAGCCTAAAGCCACAAGCAAAGCCTTTCCTTGCTCCGGATTCTTAGCCTGAATGGCGATGGTAATGTTCATACCGATCGCGGCATCACTCGACTCATAGCTGACTTCAGGAAATACAAGGTGGTCCTTAAGACCCAGGGTATAATTTCCTCGGTCATCAAAAGCACGATCCGAAATTCCCCGAAAGTCCCGAATCCGAGGCAAAGCCAAAGTCACGAGACGATCCAAGAACTCCCACATTCGATCGCCTCGAAGGGTTACCATCACTCCGATAGGCAGCCCCTTCCTCAACTTAAAGTTAGAGATGGCCTGCTTACTCTTGGTAGCCACGGGCTTTTGACCAGCAAGAGACTGAATATCTCTGAGGGCCGCATCAATTACCTTGATGTTCTGTGTGGCTCGCCCCAAACCTGCATTGATCACGACCTTCTTCACTCGGGGGACTTCCATCACGTTGCTCAAGCTCAACTCACTCTTCAGCTTCGCAACAAGTTCGTTTTTGTACTTGAGCTTTAATCGAGGGGCCGGAGCTTCAGAGGGGACTTCAATATCTGAGGCCTCTGCCTTTGTGCTCTTGGTTTTTTTTGCCTCTTTGGATTTCTTTTTCTCTTCAGACATAATTATATCCTCTGAACCCAGTCTCGCTTACGCGGCTCCCTGAGTTTTAATTTCATCACCTGATTTGGCGACTCGCTTCTTCTTTTCGCCCTCTACTTTATACCGCACCTTGGACGGCTTGTTCGTCTTCGGGTCCACTAGCATGACTTTTGACCAGTGGATCGCTGCATTTTTCTCTACAATTCCTGCGGGCGCTCCCGTTGGACTTGCCTTCTGGTGTCTTTTTACTGTTCCTACACCCTCAACAACGACGGACTCACTCGCTCCCAGTACTCGAATGACTTTGCCTGATCGTCCTTTGTCACGCCCCGAGATCACTTGAACTAAATCATCTTTACGAATTCGTCTCATCTTACAAAACCTCCGGAGCTAGAGAGATAATCTTCATAAACTTCCGAGCTCGCAATTCTCTGGCCACTGGCCCAAAAATACGAGTTCCTAGCGGCTCTTGGTTGTTATCAATCAACACCGCAGCATTATCATCAAACCGAATGTAAGTACCATCATTGCGGAGATAGCCTCGGCTTGTTCGCACAACAACAGCCTTCTTCACTTCACCTTTTTTTACTTTTCCAACCGGAATCGCATCTTTAACAGCAACGATAATAATGTCTCCGATTCGCGCATAGCGCCGCTTAGATCCGCCCAGTACCTTAATACACTGAACTTCTGTTGCGCCGGTATTGTCAGCTACTTTGAGCCTGGTATGAAATTGAACCATCTTACACCTCAACGACCAGCGAGCTGTCCATTTTTGCTCGCTCTACAATTTTTTGAAGTCTGAATCTTTTCTCTTTTGAAATAGGACGACTCTCAATCATTTGAATGGTATCGCCTACTCTCGCTTCTTTATTCTCATCGTGAACTTTGTACTTCTTAGACACCTTGTAATACTTTCCATACTTCGGGTGTTTCGTAAGCCGAGTCACTTGAACGATTACCGTCTTTTCCATTTTGTT
>JBILFF010000033.1:0-19085 GCA_044351695.1 Bdellovibrionota bacterium | reverse complement strand
TTTGCTGGGTCAAAAAGATGTCACCGAGGCTCAGCTCGAGGATCTTCACCGAATTAGCTTAGCCTCTGGCGAGGGTAATTTTGGAATGGATCATCGAGATTTCGAGCGTTGGTTCACAGCGGCGATCGCCGAGGCTCAAGCTTCGAGTCGTGGCCATACTTTAACACCCATTTTATTGTACGAAGTTCTTCAGCGTCACGTTCTCGAAGATAAGATTTTTGCGGGCAACAAGGCGATGCAGGATCGATTGAGTATCTTTGCTTTACAGGTTTTTAGTGAGTTCGTGGCACCAGCTATGAAAGAAGATCTCAATTTGGCCTTCGCACGATCAGAAGGTCGCGAAGTCATTGATACGGTGTACGATGAGGTGATTCAGGAGCTCGCGGCTTTGGGCCATGATAACGGCGCCGAAGTTTACATTGCTCAGCCGTCCAATGAGAGACGAAGAATCGATAAAGAGCGACTCAAGAAAATCACAGAGATTTACCAAAAACTACAGGGCCGTGCGCTGAGCGCTTCTGAGATTGCGACATGGACGATGTTTACTCACCGTCAGGCGGATCCAGCGAGAACAAAGCAAAGACATCAAGGGCTTTCAAAAGCGATCTCAGCCTATCAGTCCGAAGTAGTGCTTGCGAAAGAGAAGACGAATTTTAAGCGGTTATTGGATGTGGCAGATAACACCGTCAATGATGCCAAGACTCGAGAGCGTGCTTTGGCGTCGGAATTGATAACTATTCTCCAAGATGAATTGGGCTACAACTTGGTCGCTGCAAAGTCGGCCATAGAAGTTTTGGCCACACTAGAAGCAAACAGGAGTCAGTCTTCGGGGGCTCGGTAGTTAGAGGTTGAACATGATTAAAAATCCATGGTCTTTGTGGATCCTATCTTTGTTTTTATTTTTGGGAACAGGGATGCGGGAGGGAATCGCTCAGTCAAGAGAGGAGCTCGTTGCTAGTCCTCAAGATGGTGGCTTTCCTTATATGCTCGTCTTCGAAGACCCTCAGGGCGGGTCCAAGCGCGCACCCGGGATTTACGTTCGAGGTGAGGGCGGAGCCTGGATACAGACCTTTTCAGGTCGTGTTCTGCCGAAGTCCGTTGCGGGAGGCGTGAGTGCAGCCCTCGAAATGTCGGCTTATACCGAACTTTACGAGTCAGCCGTTATCCGAAACGGCAAGCTCCTGGTGTTTAATGTCGACTCTCGAGAGGGTAATGCGGGTAGTTATCTTGAGCTAGGCTCTCCAGGCTATGAAGTCTTGCACCCGGTCTCTCGCGAGCCCATTCTGATTCCGTCGATTGAAGACATGCGAGACCTGTCTATCGTCACTAAAGAGGTATCGCTCGATGATGATCGAGTTCTAGAGTTAGTTTTGGTCTCTATAAAGACTGACAAAGGTGCGAGTGGAGGGGGAATCACACTCGCTTTGAGTTTGGAGATGTCCAAGAACGATCAAGAAGGAATTGCGGGCGGGTTTAAGTTGGTTTTTCCTCCTCTGCTTTTGGATTGGGAATTTGAAGATCGCCTCACGCTTGAGAATCGAATTCGAGAAAACGAATCGGGCGTCGGCCTTCTGTCAAAGTTAGCACTTGCACCTTTGCTGCGTCATAAAACAACCGATAATGGAATTCTAAAAACCTGGCGACTTGCCCACCAAGATTATCGCGACGGCAAAATGACTTTCGCGGGTCTTCGGCAAAAGCTAAAGAGTCTTTCAACTAAACAAATTCAGTTGCAAGAGAGTACGCCGTATATCGATGTCACCACAGGCGACATCGAGATTGCCAGTCTACCGACCATTCTCTTTGATTTGATGGGCCATGAATCCCGCGTGGTGATGGATCCTGAGGGACGCGGTAGCGGTATTTATGTGGGCGAAGTCGATACAAGAATGTCGGCGATCCAGTCAGAAGAGCCGTTTATCAGGGGTCTCCCGCTCTTAGGGCGTCAAACGCAGGTGGTTCTTGAAAAGATGAGCCATAGTTCCGATAAGCAGCTGGGTATCTTGCGAATGCAAGATGGCAAGATTCTTATGTTTGCCCTGAATGGGGATTACCGCGAGGAGCCTGACTTTATCGTTCTGGAGCCGACCGAAAAAGATTTCGTGCGACAAGTGCCCAAGGAATTCGCCTGGTCTTTTTTCTCGATGGGAAATTTTTTAGTCTGTTCATGGACTTTTGAGGGAGATCAATTCACCTCTGCCTATCGATTTAGATTTGATGGCCCTCGAATCAATCTCGATTCCGAGAAAACGATCTCCGATAAAGTGTATCATCCTGAAGATCTCAAGCGGCGCATCATCAGGCATAATCATTTGATCGTTTTTGATGATCAAACTCCCCAGGCCGATTCTGATGAGCAATATAAACAATTGTATCGTCGCACCGGACTACATATCGATCTCTTGCGCAGCCTTAAATCGAAGCCACGAGATGGGCTGGCTCAGATTTTTCTGGAGCCGACCAGCGAGAAATCTTTGACGAGCACTTTGATTTATCGAACCTACGAGCGCGTGAAGGATCTGGAGGATAAGACAGGCATTTATATCAATGGCGGAACAAAAGAAGAGACCGAGAGATCTGGAGAGCCCCTCTTGCGAGGGCAGATTCTCTTGCCTGCAGCTTTTATGACGGAGGTTCTTTCGAGTCTTGTAATCGATACGCAACATAAAGAAATTGGAGAAGTAGACGTCAGTGCAGTCATGTTTGATCCCCAGCACACAGCAGGGCGGTCAGCTTACTTGAACATCTTCTTTTCACCGAGAGATGGAAGATCGGCGACCACTCTCAGCCCGCTTTCCAGTAAGTCGATTCTTCCTCAAAACCTGCTCAGCCTCGGTCTCATTAATCCTGTGCCGGTGAAGACCGAGAAAGACTCTCAGGCTAAAAAATTTCAGAATGGCATCTTAATCAGTTACTTCACGCACAAAGATCCTCAAACGGGCGAAGGCCGGACCACCATTTCGGAGGTGCGTTATGAGAGAAAAGGCGAGAAGGGCCTAGAGATTACGGGCTTTGTAGATCGAGTCGTCGATAGCGTCGATCTAACAAGTGAAGAAATTCAAACCCGAATTCTTTTTGACGAACAAAATCAGGCTTACTGGGTAAAAACACCTGATCGAGACCGGAATGACGAAAAGTTTCACGTTCTCCGAATCGTTGATGGAAAAGATTTTCGGCCTCGAGTTGAAAAAAGTCTCAGGCTTCGATCTCTGCGAGAGGCGGATTCGGATGGAATTCGAGAAGTCATTCGAGGTCGGTGGCGGGTTAGTGATTCACTCCCCTACGGCGACAAAGAGGCGCACGCGAGGCGCGATTGGCTGCGCAATTCTCCAGAGTTTCAAACCGATGTGTTTCCGAGTTTTAGAGATCTGCTCGATGACTTGGCTAACGGGGATCGGCCTGCTCGCCACGTTGTTTTGATTGTGCCGGATGACTTGTTAAACTACGCTCAAAATTATCCCTGGGCCTTGAGGTATCGGGATTCAAGCCGGCCTCAATCCTGGTCGGCACGTAATGAACATCATCAAGTTTTCATGCCGCGAGAGGCCGCCTCCGAAGAACGAGCGACCCAAGGGGAGTTTTTTAAGAATCTCGGTATCATGCGTGAGGATGGAGTAAGAAAACGATCTCTCTTGATTAGTCCTATTGAAAAAATTCGACAGCTCGAGCGACCCGTAGTGGATGAGGAGGAGACGAAGCCTAAAGATGCCTTCTATCTCTCTAACACCAAAGTCTCTCAAGTGAGTATTGGTTGGGAGTCACGGCAATCCGATGCTTCTGATATTCGGGAGCTACCCCACGCGTTGTACTTATTAGCGACTGAGGGGCAGAGAATTGATCTGGCACAGTTTAGACCTGGCAGCCAAACAAAAACAGCCTCGGTTCTGTTGATTGGAACGGCGAGACAGTGGGAGCAGCTCAAGAGCAGCATCCAACTCGAAGAAGCCTACGGCCTTTCGAAGCATTTTGAGGTTGTTGAATTGGGACCTCCTAACGTGGAGATGCGAAAGAAATTCGCGCTCGAAAACGTGTTGTATAATCCTGTCATCAGGTCTCTCGACTATCAGCCAAATTTGAAGGGGATGTTTTCAGAAGAGGACGCAGCCCAGCTAGATCGTGCAAAAGCTGAAGAGAAGTTGATGGATTATTTAGTTCATCGATCTGAGTCACTCGCGATTGAAAATCGCATGCCGGTCTTTGAACAATTCATGAAGGTGTTGAACGAGTTGGCAAATCAACTCATGACGAATGAGCAGTATCGATTGCGACGGATTCTAGACCTGAGGGTAATCGAAAAAGTTTTGGCGCGAGTGTTCCCGATGGCCCTGAACCTTAAGGTCCTGCCAGAGGATGATCCGCTGCGGATCCTTTCTCGCGAGGACGCGGATTTTCTTTGGCAGAAAGCTGGCTATGCGGGCCCCGTGAACTTTAAAGAGAGGATCATCAAAGTGATCCTTGCACAACTTTCTACCGATGAGGTGCGCAGTCTCAAGAGCAGTGTCATTATTTATGGACCCACAGGTTCAAGCAAAACAAGAGCGATTCGAACTTTGTTTCAAATGCTTGGGCTAAAAATGTACCGATTCGATGGAGACGCTTTAGAGAACGACAAGTCCTGGGGCTTTGAGCTCAATCTCGGGAGAGTGATGAGTGGGAGAACGGCTAAGGACTCCAACACGCCGGGCGAGCGCATGATTACCTTTGAAGAGGCGAAAAAACATTTGGATCTTTTCTTGTCGGGTGAGAACGGAGCGCGCGGTTTTGTTTTTCTAGACGACGTTCATTTAGCGCCAGACGACGTGAAGGCTTATTTTTTGAAGAAGGTGCGATCTCTTCAGGATGATAAAACCTACAAGACAGTGAAGGGGCAGGAGCGACCTACGAGGAACATCAGTATTTTCTTAGCTCTGAATCCTATTGATACACCTGAGCGGATCAAAAAATTTGCTAAGAATCCACAGGCCCCGACCGATCTAGAACTCATTTTGGCGTCGCTCTCCAGTGGAGATGGATCGAACGATGTGGAGCGAAGTGCGCTGACTCGTTTTGGAGATATCATTAATCTAGGGCGTTTTCCGGCATCATCGAAGGGCCCGGCATTGCTCAGTGTGCTTGCGCCCGCTCGTCAGACGACTTTTGGCAACAGCCAAAGAGTGGTGTTTGTAAACCCCGCTGTCATCGATCGCATTATTTCTAACAGTCCACACTCAGATGCTCGGACATTCTTGTCGGCGGCCTCAGGCGCTTTGATGAAGCTTCCCAAGGGAAGCGGGCAGATTTTTGTTTTGTCAGACCGTCGTGTGCAACTCGATACGATGCGGAGTGAGCGGGACGAGTTTTACGCCTCTGGGGGTGACGAGGCTAAACATATCGAGGACTTCATTAACAGAAATTTTCAGGCCATTAGTGTAGAAGAGGGTTATTCAGGAAAGTTGGAATTGCTTCGCTATGTCCTTGCAAACTTTCGCCTGAAAGTTTTTCAACTCATTCTGGAGTCTTTGAGTGAAAATCGTGACTTCATGAAGCGCCCCGAGTTTAGACAGCAGCTCGTACTACCGCTTTCTCTCGCTATTCATCGGCATCTCACAGAAGTGCCCGAGCCCTTCTTGGGGGATTTGATTTTGAACCCCGACGATCTCGGTGCAATAGGAGACGGTCAGCGCCATCTCTATAATCAGGAGCTCGAAAAGCTGATTGGTAAGCTCAGGAGCTCGCAGAGTGACTTGAGTGTTTCACTCAATATCGGAGAAAGTCCGAGAGGGAATCCCCTTGCTATTCTTGGAATGGGAGAGAGAACTCAGGCCGTGACTCGTCAGCAGGTCTTGGCGGACACGGTTTCGTCGCTGGGCGGAGTGGTTCACTCGATTTTATCGTCGATGATGCAGACCCCTGAGGTCGATGCGCTGAGCCGGGCGGATCAGTGGCTGAAGGGGCGCTTTGAAGACAAGAAACTCGTGAATGAGTTTTCTAAGACGATTACGGAGGAGATCGAGAAATACTACAGAGCGATATTTGATGCGAGACTTCAAGCGAAGGATGCAATCACGCCCTATGAGGCAATGCGATTTTTGGTTTTGGCTGTCGATCGAGCCATAGCCAGGCAGCGCTGGGGGCATGTGGTTAAGTTTCTGATCGATAGTTTAAGGTTGATCTCGCGCGATATGTCGGTAGGCCAATCGCCTCAGGTGCAGAGCATTTTGTTCAAAAGTGAATCGTCGATTTTTACGCCTATGGATCAAAGTTTAGTGCTTGGTTTAGCTAGAAGCTTGCCCTTGGTAGATCACTTTACCGATCAAGAAATTCGGTGGGATGCGCGTTTTAGAACCAATTGTCGAAGTCTTTTAAGTCTCGCGGGGGGGGCGATGCCATGATGCCAAAAGCCATTTTCTTTTTGTGTTGTGTGTGGCTTTCGGGGGTTTCTGGGGCCTGGGCAGACGACGGGGGGTGTGGAGGTAAGTGTTCAAGGCGCTGCGCTGACGCTGTAGGCAAGCTGACGCTGCCAAAAATAGAAATTCATAATAGCGGTCGTGATGGCGATATGATCGAGAGGCAGCGTGCGGCAGCAGAAATCATCTACGCAAAGATTGCCCGAAGTCTTGGCTTGGCGGTGCCGGACATGGTCATCAAGTCCTTAACTGCCTCTGATATGGCTGCGCTCTCTGCAAACTCGGGGCATCCTGCTCCTCATGCGGTGGATGGGGCTGCAGTGGTCGAGAATTCGTTTCGGTCAGGGAATATTTTAGAGTTTGTAGAGACAGGAAGAGAAAGCCACGTTCAATACCTCAGAGATCGAAATACCTTTGAAGAGACACTCATCGTCTTTGCTCATGTGGTTGGACACTACGATTTTGCAGAGACGTCCCACCTCTTTCGGGTTAGAGATGGAGACCGCATTCGAGACTCTTATGAATTAGCGACTACGATGACAAAGCTCTATTTGTATCATGATCAAGAAGAGGTCGACCGGTTCTATCAGTATCTGTTGTCGATTAGGTATCTGCAGGACTTGTCGCGATCGTCTTTCACGCCCCCCGAAGATTTTAGACCGAAGCCACAGGCAGGACTAAAAGCGTTTCACAGCAATCGTGATCCGATGAGCTTTAATCGAAGCGAAGAGACAGGCGTCCTTCGAAAGCATCCGGGTAGCCCGACGCCTAATGTTTTACAATCTTTTGTTTATAATCTCTCAGAGTCAGCGCCTGATTATCAAAAGGACTTGATCAAAAAATTCGAACGTCTTCATCGCGTCGCTCCCGCCATCATGGCGACGAAAATAATGAATGAGGGCTGGGCCACCCTGATGGAGTATATGATATTGAGCCATTCGCCGTGGAACGACGGAGCTCATCTTGTCGAGTTTGCCGGAATCAATGCTGGGGTGACAGTGCCCAGTCTCTCGAATCCCTACTGGTTAGGCCTTCAGGCTTGGTTGAGAATACGGGAGCGCTTTTTGGAGAGGCCTGAGATTCAAAAGCTTTCTCATTTTGAGCAGGATAAAGCCTTTATTGCTTTTGCTCGGGAGGAGCTGATTCAAAAGCATACCGATTATACTTTTTTGAAGTTTGCATTAGACGAGGCTTGGGTCGAGAAATGGAATCTCTTTCTTTACCGAGAGGCGGGTGAATTAGAAGGGGTGGCTCCGGGAGAAAAAAACGTGGCGATTAGTCGCCGTGCAAATCGAGTCGTTGATTTCATCGCGAATCGCTATGCTAATTTTGATTTCAAGCAACCACGGATCATGGTGGAGGATTTTGATTTAGATCAAACGGGTAGGGTTCTCTTGAAGCATCATGAAGTGGGGGGAATTCCCTTGAGGCGCGATAGTGTAGCCAAAACCCTTTTTGTGATCGCACAGATCTTGAGGAAGCCGGTTGTTTTAGATGCGCTTGGTACGAATCGATGGTTTGTCCGAAGTATTCCAGAGGAGCATGTGGCCCAGTTGCAAGCAATGGGCCGTCTGTCTCCAGAGTATAGAAACAATTCCCATTACGAGTATCGCTATCGTGTTCAAGTGACTCCGCAGGGAGATGTGCAGGTGACCTATGATCGAAGTGACTCACAAATCGTGGGGGCAGATAAGCTAGAAGCACAGTTCAAAAATGCGATTGAGGCCTATCAAGCAGATCTATCGGTAAGTTATGACAGCCGCGATAAATCGTCCGCGCGCTTTGAGGATTATGCTCGGCTTGTCTTGGAGGGCGCCAAGGGAAGCGGTCCTTCATTAAACATTATGGGTCATGCACCGACAGCGGCTCAGGCGGTGTTTAAGTATCAACAGACTGTCGAGCGGAGGTTGGCCGAAATTCTGAAAAGAGCGGTGGCCGGAAAGTGGCCCCTCCGACAAACGGCGGATGGAAAAAATTTAGTCGTTCGTGTGATGCCTGATATTCCGGAGTTTGCTTTAGATTGGCGAGTCTACTCTCAGAAAATGAAGGATCAAAAGCCGACGCCGAGTGAAGCGTCCTGGGATCGTCAGCTGCTGAGTTTTAATTTGTTTGCGAACATCAACGAGCGGCAGTCGCAAAAAGTCTTGATACCCGATGAGGATCTAGATGTCGGCAGTGGGCCTTATCAACCCGGAGATCTTTGGGATAAGCCCAAGCCAGGCGATGGCGAAGCAGAGGGCGAGGGAGAAGAGGCTGAGGAGGGCGAGCCTGGAGAGGGAGCCGGTGAGGGTGGAGGCGAGGGGGAGTCCGATGATCCCAGTCTTATTAAGATCCCAATGGATCTTTTTGGACGGATGATTGCGGAGCAACTTGAACTTAAAAATGTCCGGATTACGGACGACGGTGAAAATCCTATGGAGAGCGAGCGTCGTGCAGCTGCCGCGGCTCGTCCTTCGGGGCATTTGCGAGAGGAGCGCACCTTTGAGAAGGTGCTCGAAAAAGGAATCGCTTTTGCGCTGGGTGAGGGACGCGATATTCATGCAATGACAGTTGAGGATCTTTACTTATTGGGTCTTAAGCACTTTGAGCCAGAAGATATCGTTGTGTGGGATCATGAACTTGTCATGCGGCCTCAGATGGACGCTGTGATCGTGTATGTGGCCGACACTTCGGGTAGCATGGGCCCAGAGCATCGTTTGATTGAGCGAAAAATGGTGGCCTTCACCAGTGCGGTACTGAAGACCATTTATCCAGCGCTCAAAGAAAAATTTGTGATTTACGATTCGGAAGCGAAAGAAGTCAGTCGCAGTGAGTTTTTTGAGCGAAGCTTGGGGGGCGGCACTGAAACCAATGCTGGTCTGAAAGTGGTGGAGAAGATTCTCGAGAAGTTTCCTGAGGCAAGATACAATCGCTACGTTCAGTTATTCTCGGACGGCGGAGACTTTAAGCCTGAGGAGGCCGCAGCAAAGGCTAAAGAGCTTGCAAGGAAGGTCGAGTTTTTTGCCTATGGTCATATTGCCCCGCAGCCGATGCCAATGGATTACGCTCCTCTCTCACAGGCCTTTGCCCAGCTCGCGCAAGAAGTGCGCGAAAAGATTGGCTATGCAGAGTTGAGCTCGCAACATGCCTCGCTGGTGGAGGCGCTCAAGCGATACTACGGAAAGCAAAAAGAAGAGTGAGCCGTCGAGATCTTTGACCTTAAACGCTGAGCCTCTTATATTAAAGATATCCTGTTTAGGATGGAAAGGAGGTGATGCCCGTGTCCAAACGTTATAGATCATGGGTGATCGCCGCCAGTGGGAGCCCTCTTAAGCCCTGAACCCGCTTAAGGTGCCTCACTGAGGTGAATCACCGCCCGTTAAAAGCACGGAGAGTGGCTACGCGATTTCTTCGGAGCGTCAGAGTTCTGCTGAGTCGATTAAGCCCTCTCCGTGTGGGTCTTCATTTTTTTGACAGTGAAATCAGAATGATGGGAGCTTTTGGGTTTTGGGCAGAAAACCAAGAGTCGTGTTACTCTTATACTATGGGTGAGGTGCAGTCAGCGCCGAGTGTGAGCTCTTCGGTGCGCTATTTTCAAATTCCCGCAAAAATTTATCAGCCGGGGGAGCGCATTGCCGAGGATCTCTATCTTTACTATCAGGGGCAGTACTTGCTTTTTAGACCCAAGGGATTTGTTTGGCTGCAGGAGGATGTGCAAAAGTTAGAAAGCTTTGGCACGAGCCACCTCCATGTGATTTTTGACTCGGATTCGGATCATCATGAATTCCTTGAAAGTAATTTGATTCGAGTGATGCGCGAGTCGAGAGCCACAGATTCCCAAAAATCTAAAATTCTTTACGAGGCTTCATCGACTCTTCTGGAGGGTATTTTTAAGAACCCGGAATCTCCTGAAGCTCTTCGCCGATCAGTTAAACTTGTGGAGACCTCGATCGACTTTCTTGCAAAAAGAGAAAATTTCATTGAGCTGATGAAGCTCGCGTCGGCCAACTTTTCTGAATACACGCATGCCCTTCATTCAGCAGCTTACGCCATCACGCTGACCAAGGAGTTGGGAGTAAAACAGTACGATCAGCTCATTGGTGTAGGGGTGGGCTCTATTCTGCACGATATCGGCAAGATCAAAATTGATGCAGCGATCAGGGACAAACAAGGGGAGTTAGATGAAGACGAGCGGCGTGAGATGGAAAAACACCCGCTATACGGTTACGAAATTGTTAGAAAATCAGGAAGCCTTCCGGAGCTCGCAGAGAAAGTTATTCTGATGCACCATGAGAGGCCGAACGGTCAGGGTTATCCTTATCGCCTTTCTGGAGATTTTTTGATTTTGGCAAAGGTTGTGGGAATTTGTGACTGTTTCGATAGTTTGACCTCAGATCGAGTTTACCAAGAAGCACGAAGTCCCATGAACTCACTGCGAATGATGCAAGTCGAATTGAGTGGCGAGTACGACCAAAAAGTTCTTACGACTTTCATCAAGATGTTGGCTGGTAGGTGACAAGAGGGTTCTCGATCGCTATCCTGCGATCATGTGGACTTTTATAGCTTTTTTATTATCAGCCCATGTTCATGGCGAAGCCAATATTTCTGTAACCATCGAAAAAGAACAATTAAAAATAGAGTTTTCTTTGCCTGGAGATGAAATTCCAGGCTTAAAAAAGCGGCCTCAAAATGAATCTGATCTAAAGATTTTTGATGCTCAGCTGACTCAAGAAGCAGAAGGGCAGCATTGGTTTTCAGTTTCACCCCCAAGCTGTATAAGAAAATCAATTCAAGTAAAAACGCGATCAAGCGGATCGACCGGGCACTTTGACTACCACCTAGAGATGATTTTTAATTGCGCTTCGGATGTGGAGAAGGCGCAGCTTTATTTAGAATTTTGGAAGAAGCTCCCCGCCATTAAAAAGCTTCGTGCCCTCATTTTAAAGGAGGAGGGGCAAAGATCGGTGGTGTTAAAGCCGGGTGATTCTAAGCTCTACCTCAAGTGATGGTGCTCCGTGATTCATCTTCGCAACATTGAAGTTTTAAAGAAGAGTCATCATAAAGAGTTTCGATTATCGATTTCAGAGCTTGAGTTGAAGGCTGGAGAGAGCGTGCTGATTCAAGGAGCGAGTGGATCTGGAAAGACCACGTTGCTCTCGATTTTGGCGCTGATCGATTTGCCCGATCAGGGAGAGATTGAGTTTTTGGGCCGAAACCTAAAGCAGATCAGATCAGAAAATCCAGACCGAATTCGAGCAAATCATATCGGATATGTTTTTCAGCAGTTTAATCTATTGCCGTATCTGACAAGTATGCAAAATGCAGCGCTAGCGGCAGAGTTTTCGAGTCTTCGTAGATCTAGAGTGTCGGATGTGAACACGGAGGCTTTGAGACTTTTGAAATCATTGGGTTTAGAAGCCGAGCTGAATCTTCGGCCCGGAGAACTTTCTTTAGGCCAGCAGCAGCGAGTGGCCTTGGCCCGTGCTTTATTGGGAAGGCCAGAGGTTTTGTTACTCGATGAGCCTACGTCGGCGCTTGATCAAAGATCGGCTGCGCTTTTTATGGAGCTTCTTTTTAGGTCGGCATCAGAGTATCGACCAACGATCATCATGGTGTCGCATGATCCTTCGTGGCGTGGTCGCTTTGATCGACAGATTTTAATGGAGGATTTTGTATGAAGATTTTTATTCTTCTTCTTCGAAGCCTTCATTTCAGAAAAGTCTCAACCGTGCTTTCGATTTTAAGTCTTTCATTGGCCTTATTTTTGAGCTTGTTTGTCGAGCGAGTTCGAACAGGTATTCGAAGTAGTTTTGAGAGTACTGTTTCTGGAGCCCACCTTTTGGTGGGGGCTCGCACTGGGGAGTTTGACTTATTACTGTCTTCTCTTTTTGGGCTGGGTAACCTGCGATCACAGATTTCGCCTGAAACTTACGAGGCGATTCGCAAAAACCCTGATGTGGAATGGACGATTCCGCTGGCGTTAGGCGACTCTCATCAGGGTTATCGTGTGGTGGGAACAGACGAAAACTTTTTTAATCGCTTTCGATACGCAAGATCGAAAGGTCTTTCTTTTCAAGTGGGAGGTCCTTTTCGAGATCAGCTAGAGGTGGTCATTGGTTTTGAGGTGGCTCGAAGACTTCATTATCGATTAGGGGATCAGGTGATCATTACCCACGGCCTGAGTGAGCTTGCTCTCGATGAAGAACTGCACTCTGACCATCCGTTTACGGTTGTTGGAATTTTTAATGCTACGGGAACACCGATTGATCAGCAGCTTTATGTTTCGATGGAATCTTTGAGCCTTATCCATGAGGGGCTGCCTACGGGAGTGAGCGCATTTCTTTTGCGCGCCAAGCGTATGGGTCAGCTTTTGGAGCTTCATCGAGCGATTAATCAAAGTGATCGTGAGCCGATGACTGCCATCTTTCCTCAGGCGAGTTTACAGGAGCTTTGGAGAAGCCTGTCGGCGATTGAGTGGGGATTTCGAATTCTCTCATTGGGTGCGGTAGCTCTGAGCTTAATTTTCTTGATGGCGCAGCTGCTTCAGGCGGTCGAGTATCGGCGGCGAGAGCTTGCGATTCTCAGGGCACTGGGAGCTTCTCGACCCATGATCCTCTTTTTTGTTCAGGCAGAGTATGTCTTTCTTTTTTTGACTAGTTTAGTGCTTTCGGTGCTTTGGTTTTTTGTATTCCGCATGATGAGTATTTGGGGTTGGGGAGATCTCGCGGAATCAATCGTCGGAATGGCTCGGTTCGGTCCCGGCGAACTAACGCTCATTTTCGTTTTGTTTGGAATAGGTTTTGTTGCGGCTCTTGTGCCTACTTGGAGAGCGTATCGAAACTCTCTGGCCGACGGATTATCGCCTCAAGTATAGTGGGAAGGTGATTAAACGGAAGTGGCTTGTGATCTTAATTCCCGCTTTGCTTTTGGCCGCGCCCTTTAGTTTGCGATTCTTTGATTTTAATTCGGATGCAGACTCTAAAGTGGACAACTATCCCATTCTTACGTGGAGAGAGATGCGTAATTTCGATCTTAAAACCTCACAGCCAAGTGCCCAACTGCAGGCCTTTGATGGAAAAGAGGTAAAAATTCCTGGCTATATCGTGCCCTTAGAGGATGAGGTCGGCCAGGTCATTGAATTCCTTTTGGTGCCGACGCCGATGGCCTGCATTCACTATCCACCCCCACCGCCGAATCAGATTGTTTATGTTCGGTTAAAAGAGCCGTATCCAGTGACAAATCTCTATCGCGCGGTCTGGGCGAAAGGTATTTTTCGTATAAAGAGGCTCGAACATCAGTATGGATTTGCGCATTTTGAGATGGATGGAATCGAAATGGAGCCTTATCAAAGAATTCCGTGAGAACGTATGAGAATAGGCGTTATTGACTTAGGAACCAACTCCGTTCGATTCGATATTCACGAATGGGTACGGCCCGGAGTCTTAAAGTGTTTTTATCGAAAAAAGATCATGGTTCGATTGGGCCAAGAGGTCTTCAAAAAAAATCTACTGCAACCCGAGGCCATGCAGCGAGCAGAAGCGGCCATTGTTCAGTTTGTTCGAGAGGCCGAAAAATTAAATGTAACCAATATTGTGGGTGCAGCGACCAGTGCCGTCCGCGATGCTAAAAATGGCAAAGCCTTTGTTCAAAAGCTGAAATCCAAGACGGCTGTCGACCTTCGCATCATCTCTGGTAAAGAAGAAGCCCGACTGATCATGAAGGGTATTCGATACTTTGAGCCGCTGGCGACCGGCCTCTTTGGCTTTTGTGATATCGGGGGCGGAAGCACCGAGGTTGGAGTTTGCGAGAATCAGAAAGTTTTTCATCTCGATAGTTATGCTTTAGGGGCTGCTCGATTTGCTCAGGTTTTAGACTCGTATCCTGTTTCCCCCACAGAGATTTTTGAGATTCGCCGTCGGATTCGAAAGAGCTTAGGAGAAAATCTGGGGTTTAAAGAGTGGCCTAAGCTGGACTATCTGCTGGGAGCAAGCGGAACCATTAAAGCACTGATGAAAATCATGAAAGCGCTAGGAAATGGCCGAAAGATCGCGAGAAAAGAGCTCGAAGACTTGGTGGGGGGCATGTCCCGAATGAGTTTGTCGGAGATCAAGAAGATTCCTGGCATGGAGGAGAGACGGATTGATTTGATTTTGCCGGGGGCGATTGTGCTTGAAGAGGTGATGGATTTTACGGGGGCCAAAAAAGTTTTTCGCACGAAGTATGCGCTGCGGGAGGGGCTTTTACAAGAGGAGTTGGAACGACAGGGACTCTCAGCAGATCGCTACGAGCTCCAAGAGGTCAAGTCTCTTTGGAAGTCCTCTCACTAAGACACTTGGCTTAGGCAAGAGGGGTGTCATCGTAATCTGAATCCGCAAGTTTTTGAAAAATCTTCTGAGCTTGTAAATCAAACTGAGAGCCGAGCGATTTTCGTTTTCGCCAAACGCCGATACTATCGAGCTCTCGGGCCTTTATTCGATCTCTTAAGTAAATCGGGATCATGTGATGCTTTAAAAAATCGTGAATTCTTGGGTCCAAAATGGGAAAGGCCAGCTCAAGTCTTGAAAAAAAATTGCGTGGCATCCAGTCGGCACTGGTCAGGTAGACCTGATTCGAGTCTTGAAAATAATAAAGCCGGCTGTGTTCTAAAAATCGGTCGACGACACTAAAAACTCGAATGTTATCGCTTAGGCCTTTGATTCTAGGAATCAGCGAACAGGCTCCGCGAACAATCAAATCAATTCTCACTCCTGCTTTTGATGCCTCGTAGAGTGAATTGACGACTTTGTAATCTACAAGAGCATTCATTTTAGCAAAAATGCGGGCCGATCGGCCCTGCTTTGCCGCCTGAATTTCTCTCTCGATGAGTTGAAGTAAGCGTTTATGAAGATCTGTAGGGGCAAGCACAAGATGCTGCAGGCCCGTCGGAATACGCTCCTCAGAAACAGCATCTAAGAAGTTCTTAGCGTCGGCACCGATTCCCTGGTGGGCTGTGAGGATCGCCAAATCAGTATAGAGACGGGCCGTAGCAGCATTATAATTACCTGTTGAGAGATGAGTGTAGTATCGGATCTTTCCTTCTTCTTTTCGTTCAACCAGCGCTACTTTGGCATGAAGCTTTAACTTTCCAAAACTAAAGACGACCTTAACGCCTGCAGATCGCAATTCCTCGGCAAGCTGAATATTGTTCAGTTCGTCAAATCGAGCCCTAGGTTCAATGATGACTTTGACCTTCTTTGTGGCTGCTGCTTTTTTCAGCATCTCCGTCACTTTAGAGAGCGTGTCCACTCGATAAACAGTTTGATAAATCGAGCTCACCTGCGGATCTTCGAGCGAGGCTTCAATAAAATTTGTATAAGCCTCAAATGAATCATACGGATGATGAAGAAGCTGATCTCTTTGGGTCAACTTCTCAAAAACCGAGGATTTGCATCTTAAGGCCCGAGGCACCCGGCTATGGATCGGCGCAAAAACTAAATTTTTCGCATCAAACTGCTGCTTCTGAAGCTCATTGACCACCTGATAACTGCCATGAATAAACAAAGGAAGATTGGTCCGATAAACTTGAAGTTCTGAAATGCTGAGAGTCTTACAAATCTTCTCGAGATTCAGCATTTGATGAAAGCCCGAAAGCTGAGCCCTTACCGGTCTTCCAAGTTCCCGGCTGCCGACCTTTCTTTTAATATAGTCTGGAATCGACTCTGGATCTTCTTCTTCGAGATCAACAGTAACATCGGCATCGCGTGTCATTCGAATGAGACAAAGTCGCTTGGTGGTGCCAAGCAGTCTCTGGACCGAATAAGTGATAAGATCATCGAGATAAAAAAGAACCAACTTTTTTTGATCATCAAAGGCGTAGAAAGCAGCGGGCAAATTTTTAGGAATAGTCAGCATCTTTCCGTCGGGCGAGATCACGGCGGCTTGCAGGTTGAAAAGACTTTTAAGTTTCTCGTAATTAAACCGCTCAGGCTCCCGAAAGTAAGGCAAACACTGCTTATCAAAGATTTCTTTGCCAATCTCATCCAGGCGAGCCAAGTGTGGGCTTCGTCGGTAGATACGAATACCATTTTCAAAGAGTTGTTTATTTAACAGATTAAAGGTTCTTGTTTGGCGGTCTTCAAAGCGCGCCGCAGAGACAAGGATTTCATCTCGAATGTGACGTGTTCGATCGATTTGCTCCGTACTGATCAGGTGGTTTTTTCTCATGGATCGTATTTGCTCTTTGAGTGAAGCAAAGCGAATCATAAAAAATTCATCGAGGTTAGAGCCGGTGATGCCTAAGAAGCGGAGTCTTTCTAGCAGTGGATTATCTGTGGATCGCGACTGAGCCAATACCCTTTCGTTAAACTGCAACCAGCTGAGGTCACGATGAATGAAGGGCTTCTGAGGATCTTCCAATAAGGGCAGAATCTTTTGAAGCATCTGCTAGAAATCTACTGAGAGCGCCGATGACGCAGCAACCATTTTGGTGGACTTTGCAAGTCCCAGACGAGGCCCACCGATGATAAAATCTTCAAAATTTGATGAGTCAAGTCTAGTTCCCACCAAAAAAAGCCCTGCCGTTCGCTTTGAGGATAGCGGTGGTGATTATTATGCCATCCTTCGCCCATCGTGATGACAGCCAGCGCCCAGTTGTTTCGACTGGCATCGCTGGTATTGAAGCGCCGCGATCCCCAAAGATGTCCGAAGGAATTGATCGAAAAGGTTCCATGGTAAAGAATGGTTGTGCTCACAAAAAATCCCCACGCCAACATTTGAAGCCCAGTCACCGGGGGATCGGGAATGTAGAGCTGGCAGCCAAGACCCACTAGAGTCAAGATTACCGCAAGTGCCAGAGGTGGAATCACAAAATATCGATCGAGCCAAACGAGTTCTGGGTAGGCCGCTAAGTCCTTCACCTCCTGTGTTTTGGTTGAAAAATTATCTCGGCTCATGATCCAGCCCATATGAGACCAAAAAAAGCCTGATCTGAGGGGAGAGTGCACATCATCCACTCGATCGGATTTTTGATGATGAACGCGATGATGAGCTGCCCACCAAAGTGGGCCCTTCTGCCCAGCGCTGGTGCCTAGAAGAGCTAAAACGAACTGAAAGCCTCGTGAAGTTTTAAAACTACGATGAGAAAAATATCGGTGAAATCCACCTGTGATCGCAAACATTCGGATCCAGTACAAAGCGAAGCCCGTTAGAAAAGCGACCCAACTCCAACCTGCCCAAATGAATAACAGACAGCCCAAATGAACTGATAAAAAATAAACACAGCGCAGAACATCCATCTGAGCATATCGAGAATTCATTCTATCGGGCCCCAAGTTTCTTGTTGTTGGGCCGAGTCAAAACCAGCTGAAGATCGTTGGTCACTCTTTTATAAAAGCCGGCCTCGCAATAAGAGAAATAGTAAATCCATTTTCGAATGAACTCATCAGTAAAGCCTAATGCACGAATCTCATTCGCGCTCTCTAGAAAACGCTCTCTCCACTGCCGAAGAGTCGGCGCGTAATGTGGGCCGATGTTTTCTAAACTTTCGATCATTAAGTCTGAAGAAATTGTCATGGCCTGGCTGATCGCCTGGAGTGATGGGCAAACGCTGCCAGGAAATATATGTTTTTGAATCCAGTCGGTTTTGCGACGAGCCACGGGGTAGCGGTGGTCGGGCAAAGTAATCACCTGCACTACCGCTAAGCCGTCTCTTTTCAGGACACGATCGCATACTTTAAAAAACTCGGGCAAATTCTCATGACCAATGGCCTCAAGCATTTCGCACGACAAAATCTTGTCAAATTTGCCTTTGAGATCTCTAAAATCCATGAGTTTGAGGGTGATTTTTTGACTCAGTCCAGCTGCTTCAACGGCTTGCAGGGCATAATCGTATTGGGCTTTAGAAATCGTAATGCCCGTATACTGGCAACCCGTTTGCCGGACGCATTCGATCGCCAGGCCGCCCCAACCGCAACCGATCTCAAGCACATGATCATCGGCTGTAATTTGAGCCTTGCGAATCAATGAATCGATTTTATTTTTTTGGGCTGTCGCTAAATCATCGAGCGCATTCAAAAAGAGTCCACAAGAGTACTGTCGACGCTGATCTAAAAACAGACTGTAGAAATCATTTCCTAGATCGTAGTGTTCAAAAATATTTTTTCGAGCGCCCTTTTTAGAATTGAAGCGCGTGGCATGACGAACCCGATTTAAAAAGCGTCCCACAAAAGCCCACCAGGCTTGGTGGTCGTTAAGCTCAACATGATGGTCAATAAAAAATCCAAGAAGTTTTGGGAGGTCCGGAGTGTCCCAATCATGATCCACAAAACTCTCACCAAAACCGACATCTGCCGACCATAAGCAGCGCCAGAAAAACCGGTACGATCGAACTCGCATCTGGGCCCTTCTTGTGCTTTTTGGATCACCAAATTCAAGCCTTCGACGATCTGGCAGCTCTATTTCTAAAAACCCAGATCGAAGTTTTGAAAAGAAATTCCTAATCAAAAAACGCATGGCCAAGCGATCGCGCAGACGCTTGGGATCTGAGCGAAGAGTGTCTAAAGAATCTGGGTAGGGCTTGGGATGCACAGGTAACCTCTTCCAATAGTGTAGGACACCAGCTTGCCAGAGGATCCTAAGCATTGTCACTGCAGGAATCCAAGGTGCCCGAGCCACCTGTTTTAAGATGTTCCAACTGCTGAATTGTTTTTGTTTACCGACCAGATTTGAGAAGAAAATCGGCTT
>JBILFF010000117.1:0-6515 GCA_044351695.1 Bdellovibrionota bacterium | reverse complement strand
TGCCACAGCTTTTCGTACCATCCCGTCTCTTTGAGAACCTCTTGCAATCGAAGATCAGCCTGACGAAGCAAATGCAAACGACTCTCCGTCACCTCACCAACAATCCGAACCGCTAGCCCAGGGCCCGGAAACGGATGACGCCAAACAAAGTCATGAGGAATTCCTAAATACTCACCCAGTCGGCGTACTTCATCTTTAAATAAAGTTTTGAAGGGTTCCAAAAGCTCAAAAGGCAGAGTCTTGGGCAAGCCCCCTACGTTGTGATGCGACTTGATCTTAGCGGTTGGCCCACCGTGAGCGCTCGTGCTTTCGACCACGTCTGGGTACAAAGTCCCTTGAGCTAAAAATCGAGCCTGTGATCTGCTTTGACTTTCTCTTTCGAAAATCTCGATGAAACTCTTGCCGATGCTTTTTCGTTTTTCTTCGGGGTCTATAACGCCCGATAGTCGACTTACAAAAAATTCAGAAGCCTGGACAATCGAGATCGGAAACTTAAAATGAAGACTAAATAATTCCTGAAGACGATCAAGCTCGCCCGCACGAAGCAAGCCCGTATCCACACAAAAGCAATCGACCCGCCCCGGAAACACTTTATTCAAAAAAACGGCTAAGACCGTAGAATCCACCCCACCCGAAAGAGCACAAAGAATTCGGTCGCTCGCTTTGACCTGAGCTCGAACCTCTGCCTCAAGCAGCTCGGCCACATGCCCCGATTGCCACGAAAAATCAAACCCTGCGAACTTCAAAAAATTTTTCAAAAACTCCGATCCTCGATCGGTGTGCTTGACCTCCGGGTGAAACTGAATCCCAAAGAGCTTTCGAGCGAGGTTCTCCATGGCCGCAGGCACCCCGTTGAGAGAAACTGCGGTGGATTCGAAACCTGCGGGCAATCGCCCCACATGATCTCCGTGACTCATGAGCACTGTTCGAATTTCTTCACACGGAAACAAAACAGAACTCTTCGTTTCGATTTTTTCAGTGCCGTACTCACGCTGCTGACTCTGATGCACAAGCCCCCCCAGTTCGTGAGCCATGAGCTGCATGCCGTAGCAAATTCCTAAGACCGGCACATCACAGTCCAACAAGTTAAAAGAGAGCTTGGGCGCTGAGGGGTCCGATACACTTGAAGGACCTCCCGACAAAACAATCGCCTGCACGGATCGCAAACGAAGCTGATGCAGATCTACACTTGGAGAAAATACCTCTGAATAAACACCGAGCTCTCTAAGCTTGCGAGTAATGAGTTGTGTGTATTGGCTTCCGAAATCAATAATCGCACAACAAGCTTCCATCTATCGCCTCAGTTTAATTGATAGTTGGGAGCTTCTTTGGTGATGATCACATCATGAACATGTGACTCCTTGAGACCAGAGGCAGTGATTCGCACAAAGCGCGCATTCTTTTTGAGGCTCACCAGATCCTCTGCCCCACAGTAGCCCATTCCCGCTCGAAGTCCCCCCATGAGTTGATAGATCACGGAAGAAACAGAACCTCGATAAGGCACTCTGCCGACAATTCCTTCGGGAACCAATTTTTCGGCACTCACTTGAGGATCTTGAAAATAACGATCCCTCGACCCCTCGCGCATGGCCTCTAAACTTCCCATGCCCCGATGCTCTTTATAAGATCGCCCTTGGTACAAAATCAGATCGCCAGGACTCTCATCCGTGCCAGCCAACAAAGAACCTATCATCACTGATGAAGCTCCAGCGGCAAGAGCCTTCACAATATCTCCACTGTACTTAATTCCCCCATCGGCCACTAAAGGAATGCCCTGCTTTTCAGCTATCGAAGCACATTCCAAAATCGCAGTAAGCTGAGGCACCCCAACACCCGAGACCACGCGAGTCGTACAGATCGACCCAGGACCTACCCCCACTTTCACGCCATCAGCTCCGGTATCGATCAACGCTCGAGTCGCCTCTGCCGTGGCCACATTGCCCGCCACCACCGGAAGATTAGCGAAAGATTTTTTCAAAAACTTGAGAGACTCTAGCACCCCGGCGGAATGACCATGCGCTGTATCTAAAAACAAAACATCCACTCCCGCCTCAGCTAAAAGACTGGCTCGCTTTTCGAGATCCTTTCCGACACCCACTGCTGCAGCAACCTTTAAGCTTCCTCGTTTATCTTTTGTGGCATTCGGAAACTTGGCTGTTTTTTCTATGTCCTTGATGGTGATCAACCCCTGAAGCTTGCCTGTACGATCCACCACTAAAAGTTTTTCAATTCGGTGTTGGCTGAGCAGCGCTTTACAACGATCGGGATCATCTGCCGAATCAATCGTAATGAGCTGGGTGGTCATTCGACTGGTCACCGGCTCCGAAGTGTCTTGCAAAAAACGCAAATCCCGGTTGGTAATGATCCCCACACAAACACCCTGATCGACGACCGGCAAACCACTAATGCCGTGAAGGTCCATCAACTCTCGAGCCCTCATCAAGGACTCCCGTGAACTGATCGTTATCGGATTAACAACCATTCCACTCTCAAACTTTTTTACTCGATAAACTTCCTCGGCCTGCCTCTCAGGAGAGAGATTGCGATGAATCACGCCGACGCCCCCCTCTTGCGCGCATCGAATCGCCATTTTAGATTCCGTCACAGTATCCATCGCCGCCGAGACCAAAGGAATGTTGAGCTCGAAGCCCTTACAAAGCTGAGTTTTGATTTTGGCCTGCGCCGGAAGAATCTGACTGGCCTGAGGCATTAAGAGAACATCGTCAAAGGTGAGTCCTAAGGGAAGTTGAGAGGTTCGCTCCATGAAATCATTTACCTTAAAAAAATCCCTCTGTTGAGATGTATTCCGCTAGATTTTTAGCCTTTGATTGCACAAATGAAGCGGTGTCGAATAGTCTAATTGAAGATCCATGTATTGGTTTACACATCAGTTTTTAACTTCCTCTGCCGATATGGCATTGAAGCGCTCTGCACCCCTTTTGGATCAAGAGGTCCTTCGAGCTTTTTTTCAGCAAGGCGGAACAATGATTATTCTTTTTTCAGGCCTCGCCTTACTGCTTTATGGAGTGTCGCTTTTTGAAATCGATCGGTTTTTAATCTTTGTTAAGCGGTCGCTTGCTCAAGTGTTCGCTCGAAAAGAGAAAGCGCGTCCCGCTGCTGCACCTCAATCCACAAACATCTTTCAGCAATCGGCTGCTACCACAGTAGCTTCTGCGGCCTCCGAAGCGTCAACCACAGCAGCCCACGCAGCTTCTGCGGCCTCCGCGGCCTCCGCGGCCTCCGCAGCCCCCGAAGCATCAACCACAGTAGAAGCACCCCCAGCCGAACCGGATGAAGCAACCCTTGTGGCTCAAGACGTTTTAATCGAACAAACGGCTCAGCTCGAAACGCCGTCAGCACCCGCCAAAACCGACATCGCTGAAGAAATCATGGCTGCTCCTCCATCGCCTCCCATCTCTGCGGAATCTCAAGAAGTGGCAAAGGAGACTGTGACTTCAGAGCCGGAGCCCACCAATATCTCAGAGGATAACTCCCTGGGTAATGAGAAGACAGAGATCTTAGAATTCCAAGAGAAGGACAAAGAAGAGTTGCCATCTCAAAACACTTCCGATCAAAATAGGGCGAAAATGCCTCTGAAGCCCGCCAATCAAGCCACTTTGCCACCCCCCCTATTTGACGATGAAATCAATAAAGCTCTCGAAGAAAATTTAGATATTACGGATGAAATTCCAATTTTTGATACGCAACAAATCGACGAAGCACTCAATGATGAGCTGACAGAGGTCATTTCTAGAGAAGGCTTTCGCGAAAAGGAGCCCCAATGAAATCTAAGATCATTTGGGCTCGAGTCGGATCATCTAGCCCCTGGATCGAGTGGTGGTCACAGCTTGTGAAGGCTCATGCTGAACTCTCTCAGCATGAAGTCCAAAAATTTTTTGGAAGCGATGTTCGCTGGGGCCAAGTCAATGATGCTCTCTTTTCTTTTAGCCTATTCAAAAACAAGAAAGTGATTGTTGTTCTTGAGGCTGAAAAGCTCGTGAAGCGAGAAAAGAAATGGGTAGAGTCGAGCGCGCTTTGGGTGAAAGCACCCCACGCGTTGGTGTTTGCCTCATCAGAGAATGCGCCCGCGCATTGGACCTACAGTGAATGGTTTTTAGCAGAAAAAGAAGAGGCTGATGATAAAGCCGTTTTTCGTTGGATTGATGCGATACACGCTGAAAATCTCGAGCAAGCGCTTCGTGAACTACAGGCCTGTCTAGATGCTGATCAACCGGGACTGGTTTGCTTGCAATTACTCTCTCGCCATTTTCGAATGGGCCGATTGATTCAATACGCTCGCGATAAGGGTCTCGGGGAGCAAGAGATTTGCACCTCTCTAAAACTTCCCTCTTTTGCAGTTCAGAGATGGGTCCGAAAGCCCCCCAGAAATCACCGCCAATGGTTAAAATGTTTTGAGTACTTACAGAATGCAGATCTTCAACTGAAAAGTAATGAGGATCAACGCTGGGTGCTACGACTTCTAACCCTGAAAATGCTTAGGCAAGAGCTTCAGGCTAAAAAGCAAAACGCCAAGCCCCGAAGCCCTTCTGAAAAACTAGTGACGACTAGATTTTTAATTAAGCCTTCTGAGCTTTTTTCGCAGACGCTTTCGCCAATCGAGCCATCTTTCTCCTGACGGCATTGCGATGAAATACTCCGCGGCTTTTTTGAATCACACTGAAGGCCTCAGACAAAGCTTTCGTCTGCTCTGCTGGGGAGGATTCTAAAACTTTTCGAGCAGCCGTTTTGACGGCAGATCGAACTCGACGGTTTCTTTCAGCTCGCTTTAAACTTTGGCGAGCGCGTTTCTCTGCTGATGGATGAGTTGCCATAAGAAAGAAGTCTTAGTCTGCACCCCTCCAGGTGTCAATTTTATAGAGACCAAATAAGAGAGAGGGCCTATCCTAAAGCCCTGAAATGACAGAGAAAGACAAAAGTATGAGCGATGCGGCCGCTCAGCACGAAAAGCGACAAATGGGCAGGGCGGGCCTCATTTTGAGCACCGCGACGCTTTTTTCAAGAATTCTCGGACTTGTTCGCAATCAGATCCTCAGCCATTTTTTTGGGGCGGGAATTGCTGCCGATGCTTTTATTGCTGCCTTCACCATTCCTAACGCCCTTCGAAGACTTTTTGGCGAGGGTGCTTTGACCCCCGCTTTCGTCTCCCTTTT
This sequence comes from Bdellovibrionota bacterium, assembly GCA_044351695.1. Taxonomy (GTDB): domain Bacteria; phylum Bdellovibrionota; class UBA2394; order UBA2394; family UBA2394; genus JBILFF01. Next base: position 1,344 of record JBILFF010000117.1, on the reverse strand, counting down.
TACGCGAGAAATCCAAAACCCAAAGCATCCGGAATCTTGGAAGTCTTTTTTAAGTGCTAGCTTCTTTTGGCTGATTTCTTTGACCAGCCTGCTGAGTCTCTTGGGAATTTTGTTTAGTGCTTGGCTGGTGAATCTTTATGTACCCGAGTTTCGCGATCTGCCCGAAAAATACGAGCTCACCATTACGCTGACGCAAATTCTTTGGCCGTTTTTAATTTTTATTTCTCTGGCAGCTCTGTTGATGGGGGTACTCAACAGCTTTAATCAATTTGCAGCTCCAGCCCTAGGTCCTGCGGTGATGAATCTCACGGTGATCTTGCTCGCGCCCCTCCTTTTTTATTTGGATCTAGGAGGAGAAGACGGCGAGTATCAGATTCACATTTTTGCTTTAGTGACGGTGCTCAGCTCGATCACGCAGATTTTGATCCAGTGGCCAGCCCTTCGAAGACTCGGCGCCTTTCCGCTTGTCCGATTTGATCTTTGGGACCCTCGAGTTAAAGAATTATTTCTCTTATTGGCTCCCTCCGTCTTTGGAATGGCTGTCTATCAGCTCAACATTATTATCAATCGCGTCTTTGCAAGTGGAATTCCAGGAGCTGTTTCACATTTATACTATGCGGACTTGCTCATTGAACTTCCGGTCTCCTTAATCGCCACATCGATTGGAGTCGCTGCCGTACCGAGCTTTACCCGCCTCTACCTCTCGGGAGACCGAAAGGCTCTCGGCGAGGGGTTTCGATTTTCGATGTGCTTAAATTTGGGATTAGCGATTCCCTCCACTCTCGGTCTGCTGGCCCTCTCTCAGGCACTCGTCTCCAGCCTCTACTACTCAGGGGAATTTCTTTGGAGTGACGTTCTCAGCTCTCAGCAATGCCTGATCCTTTATGCCATCGGACTTCCGTTTTTCTGCGGTCTCCGAGGAGTCCTTCCACTTTTCTTTGCTGCCCGTGATACTCGCACACCTGCCATCGCGGGATTACTCGCTCTTGGTGTGAATTTCATTTGTGCCTCTCAACTCGCTCCTAGGATGGGTGCTGGCGGCATTGCCCTGGCTACGAGCATCTCTTCTTTCGCGAATTTCGTAGTTCTTTTGATGATTTGTATTTATCGATTTCCCGAGTTTCGTTGGGGGCAGGTCTTGCGAGAAAGTTTAAAGATTTTGATGGCATCTTTCTTAATGGGCGCACTGCTTTTTTTACCCAACAACTTGTGGCTGGTTAGCATTTGGGCTCTTCCCGGAATTCGCCTAGAAAAAATTTCGACCCTACTAGCACTCGTTTTTTTAGGTGGAGCTCTTTACTTTATTTTTGCTCGACTCTTTAAGCTCCGCGAAATTGAAACATT
>JBILFF010000116.1:0-6622 GCA_044351695.1 Bdellovibrionota bacterium | reverse complement strand
CTCGAAAGAGAAGCTCCAGAGTGAACCACAATCACTTCAGATTCGGCCGTGAGTTGCTTTGTAACGGAGGCTAAACAACTCGGCAGAACCCGATCGTCACCGTAAGAAGGAATAACCACAGAAACGTTTGGCATACTTATTTAAGAAAGATGCCGTACTTTTTTGAAACGAGCCACCTTCGATTTCAAGGCTTTGTAGAGATTATCAATACTTCTTGATTATTCAGGCCTAGTTTTTTGATTTCACCCTCATTCAAAAAATCTTGGGCAGAGACAAACCTCACCTCCAAACCAGAGGATGCCAGACGATCTCTAATATCTCTTCCATAGTTTCTGACATGATCCACCTGTCCAAACTTCTGTTTACGCTCCAGACTCGTCATATTTGGTTGTGCCTCTAGAGTCGTCTCTCCAATAAGCGGAACCGAGATCCATGCTCGACCGCCTGACTTTAAGACCCTATTTATCTCTCTCATGGCGATTTCATCTTCAGAAATGTGTTCAAGTACATGAAAACAAATCACCTCATCAAAATCTGAACTTAAAAATGAAAGACTACGAAGATCTTCAACCCTTTCCGCTCTGCCAGGCTGAAAGTCGATCGATAGATAACTCAAGACCTTCAATCGCTTCACAAGCACTTCGATACATCTCTCGGGTGCAATATGCAGAACACTGCCAATCGACTTCTGACCTGATGATTCAAACCATGCACCCAGCAAACGATGTCGCTCTAAGCTCCCACAGGCGGGGCAAGAAATATTCTGAGAGCCTTCTACTTTAACCTGCAAAAACATTGAAAGCTTAGACCCACAACAAGTGCAGTAGTGCTTACCGCCGCGAAAGAGCTGCTTCAAAAAAAATCGGAGAATCCGGATGATAAATTTTCGCATGAACCTAAGGCTATCCGAGCATTCTGAAAGACTAAAATCAACTCCGACCTCAGAATCTGTTGAGGTGTCATCGAAATTTCGGAAGACTGGGGGTCAGTGAAGTCATTGACCCAAAAGAATCTTGTCTTTGTTACCGAGTCTCTCACACATGGAGGTGCTGAGCGCGTTCTTTCGAGTCTTGTGAACGAATCAAAAAACAGGAACTTTTCTGTGAGTTTGATTCTCTTAACTACTCACGGTTTTCCTGATTTCTATAGCATCTCACCGGGTGTCGAGATCTACAGACTAGAAGAAATACATCCCATTCTAGCACGCTTAAGGCGCTATTTTTTTATTGGCTTCTGCGTCCATATATTCCTCAAAATATTATTCTTAAGAAAACTACTCCATCGAATCGAGGCAGATAATCAAAAAAATTTACTGGTATCCTTTATGACCCCCCCCAATATTGTTGCACGACTCGCTTCTCTGGGAAGCGCTTATCGTGTGCTTCTTTGTGAGCGAGTCTTTCCAGCTTTTGATAGCGGGGCTCTCGCTCGCTTAGGCCGCTTTCTGTTTTACCGATTTGCTGATGCCATCGTCGTGCAAACCTCCTCGGCTCGCGACTGGTTTGGACCAAGTCTTAAATCAACAATTGAAGTGATTCCCAATCCACTGTCTGATTTTCCTCAACATGAGAAAACCTCTCGTGAATATTTCTTTTTAGGAGTCGGCCGACTATCGCGGCAAAAAAGATTCGATCTTCTCATTCGTGCATTCGCCAGGGTCGCTGAGCAATTACCAGAATGGGGTTTAAAAATTGTCGGAAGCGGGTCCGAAAAGTCTGAACTTGAGAAGCTCGTCGTTCAGCTTAATTTACTAAATCGGATTCAATTTATAGAGGTCCAAAAGGATATCTGGCGAATGTATGATCGATGTGGAGCCTTCGTTTTAAGTTCAGACTATGAAGGTTTTCCAAATGTTCTTCTAGAGGCCATGAGTAGAGGCTCTGCCTGCATCGCAACAAACTGCTTGTCAGGACCGTCTGATCTCATAGAAAGCGGTCGATCGGGTCTGCTCGTACCCCCCGGAGACGTTACAAAGCTTTCAGAGGCCATGCTGAAGCTCGCGCTCCATGCAGAGCTGCGTGAGCGACTAGGGCAACAAGCCTTACGCGAATCAACAAAGCACTCGATGACAAATGTGATGGAGCAGTGGATTTCTATTTTTAATAAGATTTAGAATGTCAGATACTGATGATTAAAAAAAGTGGTGAGACGAAATGTCCCTGGTGTGAGTCGATAGAGACTCAGACGCTTTCGTCCATCCCCACATCACGACTCATATACGAGTACAGAGTCCATTATGGACTGGCGGCAGAAGAGTACCTCCCTCCAGATGAGGTTTTGTTGCTGGCTTGTAAAGCTTGTCATGTGCAGTTTTTTAGTGACGTAAAACCTGGTGATGATTCTTTTTATGAGTCACTCGCGAAGAGAAAGGACTACTATTCGCACCATAAGCCGGAGTTCGAATTCGTCCAACAGCAGATCGCTCGTCTGCGGCCACAATCATTTTTAGATTTTGGTAGTGGTTCTGGGGATTTTCTTATCACGTTACATACGGTACCCAAAAAACGGGCTTTTGAGTTTAACCGAGTCGCTCGCGAAGCTCTGATGAAACGAGGACTTTCACTTCACCAAGAAGATGACAAATATGACTTCATCTCTTTCTTTCAAGTCTTAGAACATCTCGCCAACTATCAAGAATTTCGACGATGTATACAAGAAAGCTTAAACCCCGGTGGACATGTTTTTATTTCTACACCCAATCCTGAATCACCAGAATTCTCTGAGATGTTTCAAATCTTAGATCACCCTCCTCACCATCTCACCCGTTGGTCTCGAGATGCGTTCCGAGCCTTGGCCCATTCTCTAGAGCTTAAGGAATTATCTTACTTTCAAGAGCCGTATTCGCGTGCTCACTTTTTTGAGCTGCTTAAGGCGAGACGACGCCAACTCACTGGGGAGGGTATCCGTGGGCGTGCTCTTTTCTGGATGGGTCAAATCTTTGATCGCATTTACGCACCCTATTACGATCTAACTCGTTACGCCGGTCCTACCCACGGTGTGCTCCTGAGAAAAGGGGGAAAGGCTTGATCGATTTAATTCGCTATGAGCTTTTGGCGGGCTTAAGAAGCTACCTTCCCAAGAACCCCTTTCGCAATTCAGTAATTCTCGGTGGAGGAAACTCGGAGTCAGCCAGATACTGCTATTCTGTCTGGTTGAGACACTTGAAGTGCGCCGTCGAGAATTCGGGAATGAGATATCCCATCTCGAGTTTGGCAGAGCTCGGGCCTGGGAATTCATTGGGAATCGGTTTAGCAGCCCTGTTATCTGGAGTTAGGTCTTATCATGCATTTGAAATCGAGAGATACCCCATTGAAAAGACGAATTTGGTTGTATTCGATGAGTTGGTTTCTCTCTTCAAGTCCCGAAGCCCAATTCCCGGCAAAGAGGAATTCCCAGAGGTGAAGCCGTACATCAGTGACTACAGCTTTCCGCATCATATCCTTACAGAGAGTTTGCTAGACGACAGCATGAGTGACCACCGCCTCTCGAGCATCCGCGAGGTTTTAGAGAATTCACGGACTGATGATCCCAACTCAATGATACGCCTAGAGGTTCCATGGACAAACAGTTCGCAAGGGAAGCGGCTACCAATGAACATGATTATCTCCCAAGCAGTGCTTGAACATATTGATGATCTAGATGCCACCTACGCCGCGATGGAGTCGTGGCTATCGCGAGATGGCCTGATGTCTCATCAAATCGACTTTAAAAGTCATGGAGTTTCGCGACATTGGAATGGGCACTGGACGATTCCCAAATGGCTTTGGAAGCTTGTGAGGGGTCGGAGAAAATTTTTGATTAATCGCGAACCTGTATCGACTCACCGACGTCTCATCGATAAGCACGGCTTGATGATCACTCACGAAAGAGCCGCAAACCTTCCTTGCTCGTTTACCAATCGTGATCTTGCAAAGGAGTTTAGAGACTTGAGCGATTCTGATCGAACAACCTCCAGCATCTTGTTACAGTTAAAGCGTAAAGATGATGACTCATGAGTAAGTTTTTATTGATGCTCAAAAGCCTTTTGCTCTGTTCTCTACGAAGAGATAGCTATTCTCGCTACCTTGCTGTTGAGCATTTTTCTCAATGGATCTACCCGGAATTTAAACTCAGCGAGCATGGCCGCATTTTTTTTAAAGACGATAATTTTCTAAAGCACTATGGACCCATCGCCCATCTAGACAGCACGAGAGTCTTTGATCGTGGGTTTGTTTTAGATCAACTGCTCTACCTTTGCCGAAACATAGCTGGCGCAACAGTTGAATGCGGCGTTTACCAAGGCGCAGCCTCATTTTTGATGTGTAACAGAGCCGATCGAGGTCAAAAGAAACACTATGTATTTGATTCATTTGAGGGCCTTTCAAAACCTCTCAGCTATGATGGCTCGTATTGGAAGGATGGGGACATGTCTGTTCCGATTGAGAAGGTTCGAGAGGCCCTTCAGAACTTCAACTTTATTCACTTTTTTAAAGGCTGGATTCCTCACCGTTTCTCAGAGGTCGATGGTGAAAAATTTTCATTTGTTCATGTGGACGTTGATCTTTTTCAGCCCACATTCGATTCAATACAATTTTTTTATCCAAGAATGGAAGTGGGGGGTATTTTACTTTTTGACGACTACGGCTTCAACACCTGTCCTGGCGCTAAGTTAGCGATTGATACCTTTATGGAAAATAAACCTGAGCCTGTAATTCATCTACCTACAGGCCAAGCCTTCGTTGTGAAGATGTGATTCGACGACCCTATTTTTTAAAAGTTTTAACACTCACGGCATCCACACGCTTTCTTGGAGCGCTCAAAGACATTTGGCTCGCAAGTTATTTTGCACGAAGCCTCGAGATTGAGGTTTGTTTTTTAGCTCTGCTCGTTCCCTACTTTATTGCGAATGTCGTAGGAGGATCCCTCAGGAATTCATTTGTGCCGGAATTCTATCGAATACAAAACACGGGCTCAGAGCCCGCAATCAACGAGTATACCTTTAATGCTCTTAAGTTCGCATCGATGATGGGACTTACCTTATGCTTGCCCTGCTACTTTCTGGGCCAATGGTTGTTCCCCGTGATGCGGAGCGAAGAGAATCTTTCGATTCTTCTTTTGTTAAGCTTACTGCCTCTTCCATTGTTAATCTCTTCTGCACTAGAAGGATTCTTGATAGCTAAAAAGAAATCTCCAGCACTTATCTCTATTTCTGCGATTGGACCTCTTTTAATCATTACAATTCTTAGCGTAGGAGGAGCGTCTCCAAGACTCCTCGTCGATGTCACTTTAGCCGCCAGCTTCGTCGAGATGTTGTGTATAGGATGGTTAGCCCTCCGCAGCGGCTTAAATCTGAGACCGCAGCTAAGGCTCAACTTTGCGGTGCTCAACAAGCTCTTTAAGCAATTCACTTCGTTACTCGGCGGCAGCACACTTCAATCGAGCATGGAGATCATAGACAAAGGAATGGCCGCTTATCTTGTGGTAGGCAGTGTCGCGGCCTTACATTATGGAACTAAAATTACTCTTGCGATTACAGCTATTCTAGCCGGAGCGATGACTCAAGTCTTCTTGCCTGCTTTCTCTGAGCTGATCGCCAATAAAGAGTATGGCAAACTCAGATCTTATTTTTGGAGATTGAATCTTCAGGTATTTTTTGCATCGACCATTCTCGTCGGCCTTTTGATCTGGCGCCCCGAGACGATTATCAACCTCGTGTTTGGCTATGGTAACTTTAAAGTCGAAGATGTGAGAATCGTCGCGGATGTTCATCAATTCTTCGTGCTCCAGATACCCTTCTACCTCTCCGGTTTAATCGGGGTATGGGTTCTCCTGGCCCTCCAAAAAAACTCCTGGCTGACCTATATTGCCATGATTAGCTTCGTTGCTAACGCCGCTGGTAATTGGATCCTCATGCAAAAAATGGGGGTGGCGGGAATCAGCCTTTCAACATCCATTGTTTATTTCATTTCTTGGGGATTAATCCTCTTAGTCGCAGAGCAAAAAATGAGAGAGGCTCGGGAGGATTCAAGATGAATTCTCGATATGATTTGATCTACGGATTTATTTGCGGAAGGCATCCATACATCAATATTCTTCATTTTCAGTGGCTCGCCGTATATCGCTTGCGTAAAGACTTGCGAGAGGAGCTCGCTCTCTTGAATGGGCGTATCTTAGACGTAGGATGTGGCGAAAAACCCTACGAAGCCTGGATTCGAAGCCCAAAAAATGTATTCGGAATAGACGAGCGCCCCGGACCCAAGGTTGATCAAGTGGTCGGCACTGCCGAGAAGTGGAATTTAGCGGATGCGAGTTTCGATGCCTTATTATGCACTCAGGTGCTCGAACATGTTGAGCTTCCACATGTAACCATAAATGAGTCATTTAGATGTCTAAGGCCAGGAGCCAAAGCAATCTTCACGGCTCCATTTATTTATGGAGAGCATGGCAGCCCGAAGGACTTTAATCGATTCTCGGGGGTGGGTTTGTCGAGCATGCTGTCTAGGGCAGGATTTGAGGTCTTGATGACAATTAGACAGGGGGGAATTGGCAGTACTCTCGGATTACTATTCTTGGGATGGCTTGATGAGCTAAGTGCATGTTCGGCACTTAGCATTAATCTTAGAAAGCTCCTACTTCCAGTTTG
>JBILFF010000029.1:0-20077 GCA_044351695.1 Bdellovibrionota bacterium | reverse complement strand
TGAGAGAAATGATAAGCAGTGGTGGTCGAGGCCCAGTGGGCTCGTCGCGAACAGGGATGAGAGCAACCAAGAAAGACTAAGAGGACGACAGTTATGCCGATGTATAAATGGGAAGGCGTTGCCCGAAATGGTCAGGTAAAGTCTGGAACACGAGAAGCCGCAAGCGAAGCGGCAGTCCTTCAATTTTTACGCGCCCAGCAGATTCGTCCCAAAAAAATCAAATCTGCCGCTGCTGCGTCTCTCGACATAAACATCAAGATTCCTGGAATGGGAGGCCCCACTCAAAAAGATGTGGTCGTCTTTTCGCGGCAATTTGCAACGATGATCGATGCGGGACTTCCGCTTGTGCAGTGCTTGGATATTTTAGGCGGCCAGGCAGAGAATCCTGAGTTTAAGAAAATCATTAAAGAGGTTCAGCTCGATGTGGAGGGCGGAGCGACTTTTGCGGATGCTTTAAAAAAGCACCACAAGGTTTTTGACTCGCTTTATTGCAACTTGATCGCTGCTGGTGAAATTGGGGGCGTTTTAGATGTGGTCATGACTCGTATTGCGAACTACCTCGAGAAGTCTGCGAAGCTTAAGGCGCAAGTGAAGTCGGCCATGGTGTATCCCGCTGCGATCTTGGTGGTTGCGATTATCGTCGTGACGGTTCTTTTAGTGTGGGTGATTCCTATCTTTGAAAAAATGTTTGCGGAGTTTGGTGGCGGCCAATTGCCTGCGCCGACGCAAATAGTGATCAACATTTCAACTTGGGCCAAGAGCAATATTCTTTTTATTGCTGGCGGGGTTTTTGTACTGGTGACTTTCTGGAAGACTTATGTCCGCAAGAATCCGCGAATGATAGAGATCACCGACGACATTTTTTTGAAGGCGCCCATCTTTGGGCCTCTTTTGCGCAAAGTAGCTGTAGCTCGGTTTACGCGGACTCTCGGAACAATGGTGAGTTCTGGCGTTCCGATTCTTGAAGCCCTCGACATTACGGCACGAGCCTCGGGCAACAAAACAGTTGAGAAAGCGGTTTATAGAGCACGGGCCAGTATTGCTGAAGGAAAGAGCATCGCCGAACCCATTGCAAAGAGTGGTGTCTTTCCGAATATGGTCTGCCAAATGATCAACGTGGGCGAACAAACGGGAGCGCTCGATACGATGCTCGGCAAAATCGCAGATTTTTACGACGATGAGGTCGATGCGGCAGTGAAGGGTCTGACGAGTTTGATGGAGCCTTTGATGATGGTTGTGCTTGGAGGTCTGATCGGAGGCATGGTGGTTTCGATGTATCTTCCGATTTTCGAAATGGCAGGAAATATTCAGGCGAAATAAAAAATGAATGAGTCTATTAAACATATCGAGTCCCGAATGACCTGGGTGATTTGGTTTAGGGTGCTCTTTTTAGGGGTGATTTTTGGCGCATCTCTCTTTTTCGAATGGACGACAGACGTTCAGATTTCTTGGATGGTTTTTGTTGTTTGCATCGGGGGAATGCTCTTTAGCGCACTCAGCAACCTCGCGCTGCAGCAGCACTGGTGGTCTGCGACGTCGATGGGCTGGATTCAGGTACTCGTGGATCTCAGCATTTCGAGCTTTTTTGTTTGGATGACAGGCGGAGCGCAGTCGGGCTTTTTACTTTTGTATGCTCTCAATCTGATGGGCAGTGGAATTCTTCTGCTCTCTAGGGGCTGCCTGGTGAGCACTCTTTTAACGGCGGGAATCGTATTTTGTTTTGTCGCCTTTGGGGGGTCGAACACGCTTTCGAGAGATTGGATTCCGATGATTCTTCAGCCTTCGGTGGTTTTGCTGTTGGGCTCTTTGCTGACAGTGTTGTTTAGAAATCGCGAACAGATGATGAGAACTCTAGATCGCACGTCACGTCATCTTGAAGATCTCCATCAAATTCACTCGGCCATTGTAGGTCATATGCCTAGCGGTGTCGTGCTGATCAATCAAGCGGGCGAGATTCTGTATCAAAACCCAGCGGCTGAGAGAGCGCTTTCGGATTTACCTGCGCTGATGAATCTGAGTCATTCACCGCTCGAATGCATGCTCACTCAAATGGAGAGCGAAGTGATCTGTGGATCTAAGCACCTGAGGGCCGAAAAGGTTTTGTTGCCGGATCAAAAATATTTAATTCTTCTTTCAGATATTTCTGAGCAGCGGCAGCTTGAAAGCTCGATCCGCACCAAAGAGAAGTTGGCTTCTGTAGGCCAGCTCGCTGCGGGCCTTGCCCATGAAATCAAGAATCCCTTAGCCAGTCTCTCGGGCTCTATCCAACTTCTTAAAAATGAAATGGATCCCGAGCCAACTCACGATCGTCTGATGCAGATTGTTTTGCGAGAAACCGATCGTCTTGATGAGCTTTTGACGAATTTTTTAAGTTACGCCAAGCCGGCTCAGCTGAGCTTGGAGCCTGTTCGATATCATCAAATGATTGGGGAGATTATCAGTTTGGTTCGGAACTCCGTCGAGACTTCTAAGCGCGAGTTCATTGAAATTAAAAATGATGTCGATGAGGATGCGGTGAGTACCGCGGATCCAGGCAAGATGAAGCAAGTCTTCTGGAATCTGATCAAAAATGCCATGGCAGCCATTTCTGAGCGCGGCAGCATTACGCTTCGATCTGCGCGGCAGTCTTATGAGGGCGAGGACTACCTGAGAATTTCGATTAAAGACACGGGGGTAGGAATTTCTTCTGACGATCTAAATCGTGTTTTTGAACCCTTTTTTACAAAAAAGACTCTGGGTTCAGGGCTTGGTCTTGCGGTTGTTTATCAAAGCATTCGAATTCATGAGGGTCGAATCGGCGTGGAGAGTGAGTTGGGTAAGGGCACTGAGTTTTGGTTTGAGATTCCAGTCCAAGGGCCCAAACAGAGAAGAGAGAATTTTGCAGCAGCCTAAGAGGGAGAAAAAGTATGCGTATATTAGTAGTGGATGACGAGCTGAGCGTAAGAGAATTTTTTGAGATTCTTTTGCGTAAAGAGGGCTTTGAGGTGGTGTCGGTCAAAGACGGTCAGCAAGGGCTTCAGCTGATTCGTGAAGAAGAGTTCGATCTAGTCATCACAGATCTTCAGATGCCAGGTGGAGATGGCATGAGTCTTCTTCGAGAGGTTCGCAAGTCGAGTTCTGAGACGCCAGTAATCATGGTGACCGCTTTTGCCACCACAGACTCTGCGGTCGAAGCCATGAAAGCTGGAGCCTTTGATTATATGAGTAAGCCCTTTAAAATTGAGGAGATCAAATTGACGATTCATAAAGCGCTCGCAAATAAAAAGTTAGCTCAAGAGAATCGGGCGCTAAAAAGTGAACTTCAAGACAAGTACAATTTTTCTAATTTGCTCGGTGAGAGCGCCGCCATGCATCGAGTGTATGAGTTGATTCGAAAGACCGCTGCGACTAAAACGAATGTTCTTATCAATGGGGAGTCCGGAACGGGTAAGGAGCTGGTCGCTCGCGCCATTCATTTTAATTCGGATCGTAAAGAGAAGCCCTTTGTCACTGTGAACTGTGGGGCGATTCCCGAGACATTGATTGAGAGCGAGCTCTTCGGTCATACCAAGGGGTCGTTTACTGGAGCCGTGGCTCAAAAGCAGGGTTTGTTTGAAGCGGCTCATAAGGGCACTATCTTTTTGGATGAGATCGGCGAGTTGCCTTTGACGATGCAGGTGAAGTTGCTTCGTGTAATTCAAGAACGTAACTTTATGCGGATCGGTGGCACGGAGATGATTGATGTCGATGTCCGAATCGTGGCCGCCACGAATCGCGATCTTGCCGAAGAAGTTAAGTCAGGGCGGTTTCGAGAGGATCTTTATTATCGACTCAACGTTATTCAGGTAAAGCTGCCTCCGCTTCGACATCGAAAAGAGGACATCCCGATGCTCGCCGATCATTTTTTAAAGAAGTACGCTAAAGAGACGCGCAAAGACATTCGCCGAGTCAGCACAAAAGCCATGGAGCATCTGATGAACTATGAGTTCTACGGAAATGTGCGAGAGCTCGAAAATATCATTGAGCGTTCAGTGGCTCTTGAAGCGGGGCTTGAGATTCAGCCGAGCTCTTTACCCGGCAATGTCCTTCATCCTCAACCCAAACGAGAAGAGTTTAATTCGAGCGAGGCCAAAACTCAGCTCGAGTTAGGGCAAGTGGCCTTAGATGATCTGATGGATTCTTTTGAGAGAGATATGTTGCTTCGTGCGCTTGAGCGAACTCGTGGCTCGCGCACCAAAGCGTCGCGCTTACTTGGGATCTCAAGTCGCTCGATGCGCTATCGCCTTAAAAAACATCGAATCGGAGAGGTCGATGAGATGAGAGAAGCGGGGCTTACTGATTTGGACGAAGCCACAGAGCTCGGCGACTTTGAGGATCTCGATCAACCTATTGATTTTTCTCGTAAATAGGCTGATCCTCTCAGGAGGAGAATTGAATGATGAAGCCGCGTGCCTTTACCTTGATTGAGCTGATGATCGTTGTGGCGATTTTAGGAGTCCTGGCAGCGGTCGCGATTCCTTCGTATTTAAGTTATATTCGCCGTGGGTATGTGAATGAGGCGGTCGCAGGCATCGCGGCAGTAAAGGCTGCTGAAGAACAATATTTTTCGATCAATCGCTGTTATATTGAGGCAGACGCTAATCCCACCAATATTCCCTCTAACACCTCAGTGGCTTGGGATGCAGCGATTAATGGATGGCGTGCGCAAGAACTTTCGACTCGTCCTGACGCGCGAGTGCGCTTTCAGTATCGAGTCTATGCCACCAATCGATGGGTGACAGGAAACACTTGTGGAGTTCCCACGAGCAATGCGGCTCAAACGAATACGGCTATAACGGGTTTGAATGGCTGCGGCATTACGGGCACTGCAGTGGGGGATGACGGGACCCTCGTGAACTCGGATGTCTTCCCTAATCACTGGTATGTGGTGGTGGCCCAAGGTAATTTGGATGGCGCAGGCGCACGAAATACCATTTTGGTTTCTGCCATCGACGACTCTCGAATCATTCGCTGTAACGAAGGAGAGTAGTTGCTTTCTCAAAAATGGGCCTCTGCTCCTTGGCTCAAGCCTTTCTTAATATTTGGCCTTATTGTTTTAGCTCTCCTTTTGGGGTTATTTCTTCGAGCTTCAAACTTGGGAGACGTGCGAGCCGCTGACGGGCATTTGCGATTCTTTGATCCAGACTCTTACTATCAACTGCGTCGCTTGCTTCATTTTATTTCTAATTTTCCTCAGGTGATGCGTTTTGATCCTTTGCTTGATTGGCCCATGGGTTGGAGGGTGGATTGGGCGCCAGGTTTTGTGTGGATCTATGGACTACCGCTCTTCTTGGCGGGAGTCTCGAATCAAATCGAGCTCGAATGGGGGGTAAGTTTTCTTAATCTTCTTTTCGGTGGGCTTTCGATATTGCTGGTGTGCTGGGGAGCTTATCGCCTTACAGAAAATAAAAAATTATCAATCGCCGCTATTTTCTTAGCCGCTTTAAGCCCCATTTTGATTCGCTACACTTGTTTTGGTCAGCTCGATCATCATGTGCTGGAGCTTCTCTGGCCCCCTCTCGCCTTTTTGATTCTCCTTCGTTTGTTTGAGAAAGAGTCATGGAGCCTGTGGGTACTGTTATCCCTGGTGGCAGCTCTGGCGCTTTATACTTCTCCGGTTTCAATCGCGCTTTCGCTTTGGATTCCCGTCTTCGCCACTCTGGCGATTCCTCGACGCCCCACTGTAAAAGAGCTTTTGTTTTTTGGGATGTCCTATCTTTTGCTCATGGGTCTGAGCACCTATTCTTTAGGAGACACTCCCTTGTTTTCAAAGACGCGTCTGCTCAGTTTTTTGGCTGTCGCTTTGCTGCTCGCGAGTCTGGTTCTTCTTTATCGCTTTGCAAGTCGCAAAGTTTTCGGGGGAGCCCTGGGCGCCAGTGTGGTGGGCTCCTTGTTTTTTGTGAGCTCGCTGGTTGGAGTCTTGAGAGTTGCGCAGCATTATCTGTGGAGATCGGAGGATTTTTTAAGCGGAGTGCTCGAGGCTCAGCCCCTTTTTGGTAAATTTTCGGCCGCCGATTGGGGATACGTGCACCAGCATTTTGGCTATTTTGTGCTGCCCACGTTTTTGTTTGCGGGGGGTGCTTGTATTTTTAGGTCTCGAGTGAGAGCTCAAATTTTTTGGCTCGCTTTGTTTTCGTTGCCCTTTGTGGTTTTGCTACTTCTTCAAAAACGATTTCAAGTTTTTGCGGCAATCCCTTACTTATGGCTTTTAGTGTGCATGATTTACGCATTGACTCAGTGGCTTCGTTCTAGAGACTTGAGAGTTACAACTCCCGTAGCGATTTTGATTTTAGCTCTGACGGTGAGTCCTGCATTTCGCTCAGACTTTGTGCTCCGACCTCTCGCGATGCATAAGGTGGACTTTCCGGTTCTGGATTTATTTATTCAAAAAACAGGGATCTCTTCAGAGAGCGCTTGGAATCGTTTAGCCGGCAGTGAGCCCGTAGATCGAGGTATTGTTGCCAACCCCAATCTCGGTCATATGTTTTTGTATCGGCTCGGATTACCCACGAGCGATAACTCTTTTTATCACGAGCCAAGTCTTCGAGCCGATCTCGAGCGAAGAAGTTTAAAGAGCGATCAAGAGCTTTTGGAGCGACTGCAAAAAGATAAGATTCAGTACGTTTTGGTGAGCGATGATCTTAAGTATCATCGGTTTCTTTGGAAGCAATTCGACCCTCAAGCGAAGAGCCAAAACTTTCCGCTCGAGTTTTATACCGAAGAGAATGGGCGCAAGATCACCCATTTTGATCTGGATGCGATGGGGGAGTTTGCCTGGTATCGTCTTCTGACCACAGAGACTGCTGCGGCAGGTTTAGAGTTTGTCTTTGGTTTGCGCGTGCCGCGTTCAGGGCATTTTTACGAAACAGTAAAAGTTTTTGAGGTTAAAAAATAACCGGCGCCGCTTACTCGGTTTCTCGGGGTCGAGTAGCTTCGTAGATTCCATAGGCCGCACCCCCAGCGAGCACGACGGCAATCGCGTAGACCCAAGGGGACTTCCAAAAGCTTTTTGAAGTGCTGAGCGAATCTGGAGGGGGCAGCTCATTTGATCGTTCTTGGAGTCCTGGAGTCGCGGGCAAAGTAACGACTCTTCGCTCTGAAAGTAGAATTTTAATCGGATGCCGATGAAGATCGGAGGGTCGAGAGGCGTAAAGAATCTGAAAGAGCTCAGCCTCAGACAGTGGCGCCAGGGGGTTCCAGCTCAAGGGGGAGGTTCGCGCTTCTGTCGAGAGTTTGTCTCTCCAAATCAAAGAGCGCTTGAGTCCTTGAGAAAAAGAACTTTCCCACCGGGGCCCCGTTGAGGGCTCAGTGTTGTTTGGAGTCGTCGGAGCTCCGGACGGAAGAAGTTCAACGAGTTCCGAATGCTCTAAGGCCACGCTCAACACTCGTCGAGTCGCTTTTTGAAGAAGAGTCAAATCCGACTGAGCGGCGGCGATATTCGCTCTCAGGGCCTCAAGCTCGCCTAAGGCCCGCCGACTCGCCGGGCTTGGACCGAGTTGAGCAAGTTCGAGTTCAAGAGCATTTAGCTTTTGAAGCGCATCTGAGTGCGCGTGGTTTAAAAACAGGCTTTTGGCTTCATCAAAAATCTGCAGATGCTTGGGCCTAGGCTCGCGGGCGGGAAGGTTTTTTTCAATCGCTGCGATCCAGGCCTGTTCGCTGGACGTGAGCGGTGTTTTGCGGCGCGCAGACCAATCGAAGCTGAGCTCTGAAGCCGTAGGGCTCGAGAAAGTTTGGGCCTGTAGGTGTATGTCGAGACTTAAAGCCGCCATGCTGCCCATTAAAAAACTCAAATGCTTTAGCGAGGATCTCACGGCGCCTCTTTGCCACAACCCTCACTCTTGTCAACTAGGGCCGTTTATAAAGCTCTTAGGCATAAAAAAACCGCCCCTTTTGGGGGCGGTTTTTTTAAAATGAGACTGAGAATCTCGGAGATTACTCGAGTTCGTTGATGAAGCCGAGTGCTCCTGCTGAAAGATTGTTCGAGCTGTCAAGATTAAATCTTCGAGTGAAGGTTGAGAACGTGCTGTCAGCGTCAAGATCACCCAGTGCAACAGCATTCACCACGCCAAGCGCTGTTTGCCAACTGGCTAAAGTGAACGTGGTAGTACTGGTATCCAAAATGGCTCCCGTGGCGTTAATCCCGCAGATACCATTATCCCCAGCGGCGGTCGTGGGAGCACTAGTAAAGCCAGTGGGGGCAGCTCCTGACTGAACTGAATAGACGTAATAACTTGGGCTCGAAGAGACCCCTATTGTCTGAAGGCCAAAGTGTCCTGAAGTAGTTGCTGGCGCGGTCCAAGCTCTCTTTGTGGCGTTTGGAGCCGCAGCATGAGATGTTCCCGTCATCAGCACGCAAGGTTCTGCGTCTGCCAGAGTAGTCGTGTTCTGACGAGGTCGTTGATAAAAAGCTGCCTGGCCGTCAACCATTGCCTTAAACAAGGGTGCAATCTCAGCAGTTTTCGCTCGCTGAATGTAATTTAAAAATGCCGGAATCGCTACGGCAGCCAAAATACCCAAGATCGCTACAACGATCATGAGCTCAATCAATGTGAATGCTTTAATCTTTTTCATGAACCCTCCAAAAAATTTAACTTGGAGCCAACTCACATGAGCTGACTGCCACCGCAGAATCCAAAGATCGCAGCTTCTGTGCCAGGATCGAACCGGCACCCAGAACGTCCGCTAAAATTCGGATTCTTCTTCAGTATTTTAAGATTCGAGCAGCAGAATTACCAATCAAATCGACGACAATTTTTGACGCAAAAAGCCAAAAAAAGAGCGCGTCAGACATTTTTTGTCCTTCTTTGAAAGTCATTGCAGCGCGTCAAAAGCAGGCGGGCAATACCGAGCGGCCCGACAAGCCAGCATCAATCCCGCTGGGAACTGGCTAAGGGGATGTTGTGTGTTTATTCGCTGATCTATCCCCTATGAGGGATACTTGCAATTTATACCCAATAAAGGATATTATGATTTTATCCCGAGAAGGGGATAGCTTGATGAGTACGAGCAGATTAAAAACCAAAGTAATCGTGAGAAGCGCTAAACAGTTAGGCAACGCACTGCAACGGTTTCGTCGTGAACAAGACTGGCCCCAGGTTCGTTTGAGTGAGCAATCGGGAGTAAAACAGGCGACGATTTCGCAAGTCGAATCCGGAGCTGAGGGGAGTCGGCTCGAAACCTTGTTTAAACTTCTAGCAGGTCTAGATCTCGAAATTGTCGTTCAGCCAAGAACCAAAACTCATACAGATTCATAATGGCAAAGAGATCTCTCAGCATTCACTTGAACGTGCTTCTCAATCGAGAGAAAGTGGGAACGCTCATCCGCAAAAGTTCGGGACAGGTGAGTTTTGAGTACTCTCCATCTTGGGTTGAAGGAAAAGCAATTCCCATTTCATTCAGTATGCCCATTCAATTGGGTTCTTACTCAGGGAGCATTGTAAGCTCTTTTTTCGGAAATCTTCTTCCTGATAATGACCAAGTCCTCGAAAGACTTGCTGAGAAGTTAGGAGCCAACAGCTTGGAGCCAGTTGAGCTCCTCAGGCTGATGGGCAAAGATTGTGTGGGAGCGCTTCAGTTTGTTCCTGAAGACGAGAGTATTTCGGCTGGAGAGGCTCTAAAATTTGAGGAGCTCGATGAATCTGCGATTCATAGAATCTTATCTCATTTATCGAGTTCTCCGCTTGGCATCGAAGCGGACGATGATTTTAGAATCTCGATTGCGGGCGCTCAGGAAAAGACGGCTCTTTTGCTTTTAAAAGATAAAGTTTCAAAAAATAAAGTTTCAAAAAATAAGTGGTGTCGACCATTGGGAGTAACTCCATCGACCCACATTCTGAAGCCGCGTCTCGGAGTGTTAAGAAATGGTATTGATTTAAGCACGAGTGCTGAGAATGAATGGATTTGTCTTAAGATTGCAGCGCACTTTGGTCTGGATGTGCCCTGCGCCGATGTTTTGGATTTTAAAAGTATACGGTGTTTGGTCGTTGAGCGATTTGATAGAGCGTGGAGCGGCTCGACGATCGTAAGACTACCCCAAGAAGATTTTTGTCAGGCTCAGGGGATTCCCTCTACCAAAAAGTACGAAAGTCGAGGGGGCGCGGGCATTCCCCAAATCATGAGATTCTTAAATAGCTCCGATTATCGTGATAAGGATCGGACTGCATTTTTCAAAGCTCAATTATTGTTCTACTTGCTCGCGGCCACAGACGGGCATGCGAAGAACTTCAGTATTTTTCTCTCTCAAACTGGCTTTTTTATGACTCCAATCTATGACATTCTGAGTTTGCATCCCGCTCTTGTGGCGCGTCAGATTGAGAAGAAAGAGGCAAAGCTTGCCATGGCGATTGGCAAAGCGAAACACTATCGCATTTCAGAAATTCAAAGGAGGCACTGGCTCGAAACGGCCAAAGAGTCCGATCTTTCTGAAGAAGCTTTTGATAAAATCCTTGATGAGATCAAAGAGAAAGCGAAGACGCTCGAGAATGCATTTGAAAGAGTCCCATCTCAGATTTCGGATGATCTGATAGGCATCATCATTGGTGGTATGCGTGACAATCTTAAGGGTCTTCTTTAAGTCTGTTGAATCATCCCGCTGCATTTTGGCAGTTGATTTATGACGCTCTTCGACCCTGAAAGGCCTAAATCCTTCGACTTTCGCAAAAAGCTTAGACAGAATTTGGGGGTGAATTTGAGCGTCTCGATTGTCATCCCCTGTTTAAACGAAGAAGAGTGTATTCAAAGCTGCATTGAGCAAGCTCGAAAGGCTTTTCCCGAGTCTTCAACAGAGGTGCTGGTCGTCGATAACGGCTCCAGTGATCGTTCGGTCGAGTTGGCCGAGGCGGCTGGGGCGCGAGTCATCTCGGAGAAGCGCCGTGGCTATGGGTCAGCGATTTTGCGAGGACTTCAAGAAGCGCGGGGAGATTTTTTAGTCATCGGGGATGCCGATAACACCTACGACTTTTCAGACGCGCGCCCCTTGGTTGAAGCTCTTCGCGAAGGGGCCGACTTTGCGATTGGCAATCGTCTCGCTGGTCAAATCGAAGACGGCGCCATGCCTTGGCTGCATCGCCATCTCGGCACGCCGGTTTTGACGGGGATCCTCAATATTTTCTACGGCACTCGTGTTCGCGACATTAACTGCGGTCTTCGTGCAATTCGAAAAAGTCGAATCAAAGACCTGCGCCTCCGCTCGCCCGGGATGGAGTTTGCGAGTGAGATGGTGATTCACGCGCGTAAATCAGGTCTCAAGATTGTCGAGAAGCCCATCAAATATCGTCGACGAGGAGGGGGAGAGGCAAAGCTTAGAACTTTGCGCGACGGATGGAGACATCTGCGCTTCATTCTTCTTTTTGCCCCCTTTTACCTCTACCTGTTGCCGGCGCTCTGGGGAGCTGCGGTGAGTCTGTGGTTGTTTCAGTCGCCTCGCCTGGGCTTTCAAACAGCTGGCGTCCTTTTGAGTCTGATGAGTTATCAAGTGTTTTTGTTTGGGCTGCTGGCCAAGTCCTTTTTGTGGACCTCCGATAGTTTTGTGGTCGATCGAAGGCTCGGACGATGGATTGATCACTTTAGACTCGAATACGGAATTTTGGTGGCCTTGGGATTTGCGGGCATAGGTGCCGGCTTTTTGCTGCAGTTTGATATCCTGAACCTCATTCGAGGCACTGCTTTTTTGAGTATTGGGGTTCAGACCTTTTTCTCGAGTTTTTTGCTCAGCGCCATCTTGCATAAGCGTCCAAATTCTGAAGTCTAATGATTTTGGCTGCGCCGCATCGATAGGCATTCGAAGTTATCCTTAAGCTATGAGAAAAATCGGTTTGCTCAAAGGGGATGGAATTGGTCCTGAAATTTCAGATGCCATGGTACGCGTAGTGGGAGCGCTCGGCTTGCCGATTGAGTGGGAAGAGATTCCATGCGGGGAGCAAACGCTGAAAAGTTTGGGGCAGGCTATGCCTCAAGCAGCGCTCGATCGTATCAAAGACTTGGGCATTGCTATTAAAGGTCCAACGGCAACACCCGTGGGCACAGGGCATCGCTCGGCGAATGTGGCCCTTCGCAAAGAGCTCGACCTCTATGCAAATGTGAGGCCTTGTTACAAGCTCTCGGGAGTGTCGACTCCTTTTTCGCAAGTGGATCTGATTGTTGTTCGAGAGAACACCGAAGACCTTTATATGGGCGTCGAAAAAGAAGTTTCGCCCGATGAAATGCACTCTATTAAAATCATTACGCGAAAAGGGAGTGAGCGGATTCATCGCTACGCTTTTGATATTGCGCAAAAGCAAAATCGAAAAAAAGTAACCTGCGTTCATAAAGCCAACATCATGAAGAAAACAGACGGTCTTTTTTTGGCGGTGTTTCGAGAAGTCGCCAAAGAGTATCCGCAGATCGAAGCAGCAGAAATGATTGTCGATAACGCGTGCATGCAACTCGTCACCAAGCCCGAGCAGTTTGATGTGATTGTGACCGAGAATCTCTATGGAGATATTCTCTCGGATCTCTGTGCGGGACTCGTGGGGGGATTGGGCCTGGCGGGGGGCGCGAATATTGGTAAAAACGGTGCCGTATTTGAGGCTGTCCATGGGACAGCGCCAGACATCGCCGGAAAAAACAAAGCGAATCCTACAGCGATTTTATTCTCGGCCGTCATGATGCTTCAGCATTTAAAAATGAACGAAGAGGCTGAAAAACTCAGAAAGGCAATCGAAGAGGTTTATCGCGAAGGCAAAGCGCTAACCGGCGACCTCGGAGGAAAGGCCAGTACCACTGAGTTTACGAACGCGATTATCTCAAAGCTTAAAAGCTAGAAGAACTCGTCTACTCGTTTAAGCGAGTCCTGTAAGACCATCAGTTCGGGAAAAACTTCTCTATCGCTTCCTCGCAGTAAAACAGCAAAGGGAATGCCGACTCGATTGAAGCTCTCAAGATACTGCCCCACCAAAGGATCTCGTTTGGTCCAATCCACTCTCACCACCTCAATCGACTTCTCTCTGAGCTTTCGAACGAACTCCGGATGTTCAATCACCGCAGCTTCGTTGAACTTGCAGGTAAGACACCAGTCGGCAGTGATGTAGAGAAAGAGAGTTTTACCTTCTCGCAGTTTTTGGTCGACGGCTTCGGGGGAGAAAACAAATTTTGTTGTCTCAGTCTGTGGGCTTGAGGCATTGATCTGAGGCGAGCGAGAAACCAAAATGAGCCCAAGACTTACAAGGAGTACAAAGGCCCATCGCAGACTCGAGCGAAGCTCTCGCAAACTGATAAAAATGGCACCCAGTCCAAAGAGCAATAAAATCAAAAGTAGCGAGCTCACTTGTTGCTGGAGTACGTAAGCGAGCCAAAGAGCCGTCAGCAAAAGAAGATAAGCCATCCAACGTTTAAGCCCTCCCATCCAGGCGCCCGGTCGCGGGAGCAAGCGAATCCATTGGGGTCGAACGAGCAAAATCAAATAGGGTAAAGCGAGGCCCACGCCCATACTTACAAAAATGCCGATGAGGGCAAGCCAACCTTGCGTGAGTCCAAAAGTGAGGGCGGTGCCTAAAAAAGGCGCACTGCACGGGGTCGCAAGGATCGTGGCAAAAACTCCCTCGAGAAATGAATGAGTTTTTTCTCCTGATCGACCTCCTAGGCGTTGGGTGAGTCCATGGGGCAGTTGAAACTCAAAAAGGCCAAAGAGATTGAGCGCAAACAAAAAGAGAACGAGGATCATAAAGATCAGAAAAGAAGGGATCTGAAACTGAAAGCCCCAGCCGACTTGGTGTCCAGCTTCACGCAAACTTCCGGTCAAGATTCCGAGAGCCAAAAAGCTGGAGATCACTCCTAAGCTTGTCGCTAAAAGATTAGCTTTGAAAGATACACCTTTAGCACTGTGATCACTTGCCGCTACCAAGAGAGAGTGGGTTTTAATCATCACCACAGGCAGCACGCAGGGCATAAAGTTTAAAATGAATCCCCCAATAAGAGCGAAGAGTAGAGCAAGCCAGAGACTTGTCGAATCAGAGTTTGCCGCTACGGGGCTTGCTGTGATCGCACGCAGTGGCCCAGTTTCAAAAGATCGAGATCCTGCGTCGACTAAAACTTCAAGATCATCCAACGGCTCTGTGAGTGTGACGAGAATGCTGTCGCCCTCTTGCTGCCAAGACCAAAAGTTTTTTTGCTTTTTCGGGCTCGAGAGAAAAACATCTCGAATCTCGCCCGCGTACGGAATCCGAAACTCTTTGGGATTTATCCATTGTATCTCTAAGTTTTCAATCTTCTGCGGAAGATGATTTACGGCTTGAATCAGTTTTTTATTGTGAGCTGAGAGGCGAGGGTTTTTCGAGGGGATTTGAAAATCAAAAACGACCTTCTCGGGAATGCAAAGCTTCTCGCAAATCAAATAATCCCAAGTCAGGCGTCCCGAAAGTTCACCCTGACCTTGTAGCTCCATCAAATAAAGCACTTGGTCTTTGTATCCAAAAGAAGTCAGTTGTTTTTTGCCCGGTGCCTCATGTCGTTTAGGAACGGGGTAGCGAATACCAGAGGAGCTCCAAGTGGTCGGCAGTTGCCAAGTCGCTCGAGGAGCGTAGCCCACATCTCCAGCATTTCGCCAGTAGGTGTACCAACCGCTTTCGAGTTGTATCTCGACACCAACAAGAATTTTTGAAGCTTCAGGGCCAACCGATACGTGATCTAAGAGAAGGCGCGCCTGTGAGTGCCCGCTCTTCGATTTTTGCCAAAAGGCTGTGTCTTGAGCCTCCAAGGTCGGCACAATAAAGATCAGCAGAATCCAAAAACTCTGAATTGCAGAAACAAAAAATCTCATGGCCCTAGTCTAGGCTAAAAACAGAATTTCGCTAAGAAAGGGATGAGCCCCCCTCGCCCGACACGTTTAACTCGCGCGGTAAGATGGCTCCCAGCCACAGAGCTCAGGCAGATCCTCGAGCCGCTTCATTTCTTGCAGTGTCTTTTCGCTCGGCAACTTGGAGGTTGCCACCAAAAACTCTTTACCAGCGCATCGATAGTAAAGGTAGGCATCGTCAAACGGAACGATAAAAAGCACAACACCCTGCGCGCGACTGAGTCGAAACTCGGGTCCCAAATCATAGACATCGTGAATGCTCATGACGAGCATCGAAGTAATGACAAGAATAGCTATGTCGACAGCCTTTTCAAGGGTGGTGAGCTCTCGTGGTAGGACGGGATCAGAAGGAATCGAAGCTGGATCTTGAACCAGTTCTCGAAGGAGTTGCGTATCGCGAAGAACAAGAGCGTCCACCTCTTTCTGGACGCCATCGATTTCGACTCGTGTTGGTTGATAGTCAAACGCAAGCGTTTTCGAGCTGAGCTGTGAAGCACCATCCGAATTTTTGATGTAGAACTCGCTCTTACTCAAAATCCCCGCAGAAACCGGCTGCAAAAGGCCTAGGGCTGGCGCCACAACCGCAATCACAAGTCCAAAATGAAACGCCGAAAATCTAAACTGAGACATATCCTACCCCCGACTCTCATTGAAAACGAATTTCACCTTTGGATAAACAAAAACTTATGCCATCCCTATTTTAAATGCTTTCGAATTACAAAAATCGCCGAACTTTTTGCATTGTGTCCCATCCGGATGCTGGAAAGACAACTCTGACCGAAAAGCTGCTGCTCTTCGGGGGGGCGATTCATGAAGCGGGCACGGTAAAGGCCCGCAAGGCGGCGCGCTATGCGACGAGTGATTGGATGGAGATCGAGAAGCAGCGTGGGATTTCAGTGACCTCTTCGGTCATGCAATTCGATTACAAGTCTTGCCGCATCAATTTGCTCGACACACCAGGTCACCACGATTTTTCAGAAGATACTTATCGGGTAATCACCGCGGTCGATTCGGCTTTGATGGTGGTCGATGGAGCCAAAGGAATCGAGACTCAAACAAAGAAGCTCATGCGCATCTGTAGCGATCGAAAGTTGCCTGTGCTCACCTTTGTGAACAAACTCGATCGTGAGTGTCGGCAGCCGATCGAGTTGCTGGATGAAATAGAATCAGTTTTAAGAATTCGCTGTGTTCCACGGACCTGGCCGATCGGAAGTGGAAAAAGCTTTCAGGGAATCTATCATTTTGCCAGCAAGTCCTTTGCGCGCTTCACGCCCGGCTCGGATACGGTTGAGATGTTTAAGACCTCAGGCCCTCAAGATCCTCAGTGGGACTCCTGGATTCCCTTTGATTTACTAGAGGCTTTTCGAGAGCAGGTCGATTTAGTTCAAGAGGTGTACGGTGAGCTCGATCCTCAGGCCTATCTGAAGAGTGAACAGACCCCCGTGTTTTTTGGAAGTGCGCTTAATAATTTTGGAGTTGAACTTTTGCTTTCAGAGTTTTGCGATATCGCGCCCCTGCCTCAGCCGCGCTTGAGTTTGCAGCGCGTGGTTGAGCCGAGTGAGGAGCATTTTTCGGGCTTTGTTTTTAAGATTCAAGCCAATATGGATTCACGACACCGGGATCGTATCGCGTTCGTTCGAATTTGTTCGGGTAAGTTTGAAAAGGGAATGGAGCTCTTCTCTCCAAGGCATCAGAGAAAATTTAGAATCTCCAGTATTTTTCAGTTTCTCGCTGCAAAGAGAACTCACGTCGAAGAAGCCTACGCGGGTGATATTGTGGGCCTTTACGATACCGGCGAGTATAAGATTGGGGATACGCTCACTGAGAAAGAGAATCTTGGCTTTTTGGGGATTCCTAATTTTGCCCCAGAGCATTTTAAGCGAGTGATTCTAACCACTCCTCTAAAGTCAAAGCAGCTCCGGCAGGGGTTGAAGCAGCTTTGCGAAGAGGGCGCGAGTCAGGTTTTTTATCCTAAAAACTCAAATGATATTGTGGTGGGTGTAGTGGGACCGCTTCAATTTGAGGTTATTCAGCATCGGCTTGAGAGTGAGTATGGGGCGGGGGCCAAGTTCGAGAATTGCGCTTTTCGCCTTTGTCGATGGGCGGTGCCTAAGGCCGGATCGGATCTCAAAAAAGTCGAGGATCAACTCGATGAGTTGTCACGAAGTTATGACACGGTGCTCGCAAGAGATGCCGAGGAGCGAGATGCCATTTTGGTGTCTTCGGAGTACGCGCTCAATAAAGCGCGCGAGCGGTTTCCGGATTTGGACTTCGTAGAGACCTCTGAGGTGGTCTCCCGCGCCGCCTGAGTCTAAGTCTTGACCTTCGGCACTGAGGACTTTCAGTATGAGGGTGATAAAAATTTTAGCGTTAAAGAGGAGGATCTTAGATGTCAATGGCATCAAATGCTTCTCAAGCTCGTCTTGAGGCAATTCTAAATTCCACTAAAACAAGGGTTCGCAAAATCGAAAGGCCAGTCGATTCACTCGGCAAGGCTCTGCCGGTGAGTGATTTTTTTGGATCGATGACTTTTGGGCTCGATCAACTGAAAGAAAAGCTTTCGCGAGACAGCTTTAACTCACTTCAAGCGATGGTTCAAAAGGGCAAGCGCCTCGAACAATCAGCAGCCGATGAGATTGCGAGTGTGATTAAGGATTGGGCGAATACCAATGGTGCCACGCATTTTTGCCATTGGTTCCAACCGATGAATGGGCTCACTGCTGAAAAGCACGATGCGTTTATTCAAACAAAAACATCGGATTTAGGGCAGACGCATGTGATCGAAAAATTTTCGGGCTCTCATTTGCTTCAGTCAGAGCCTGATGCCTCTTCGTTTCCGAGTGGGGGCATGCGAACCACTTTTGAAGCGCGGGGATACACGGCTTGGGATGCCACCAGCCCGCTCTTCATCATCGAAAGTGTAAACGGCAAAACGCTTTGTATTCCCTCGGCCTTCGTGAGCTACAATGGAGTAGCGCTCGATCACAAAACGCCCTTGCTAAGATCGGTTCAGGCGATTTCTCGTGAGGCGACTCGCTTTTTAAAAATTCTGGGGGAAGCCGATGTCCACGATGTCAAGGTCACCTTGGGAGCAGAACAAGAATATTTTTTAATCGATCAAAGCTATCATGCTTTGCGCCCTGATTTGGTGATGACCGGTCGAACTTTACTTGGAAGAAATTCGACGCGAAATCAACAATTTGAGGACCACTACTTTGGCAGTATTCCCACGCGAGTTCTCGCTTTCATGCAGGAACTCGAGCAAGAAATGTACAAGCTAGGGGTGCCGATTAAGACTCGACACAATGAAGTTGCCCCCTCGCAGTTTGAAGTGGCGCCTATTTTTGAAGAGCTTAATGTTTCGATCGATCACAACTGTCTCTTGATGGATATGATGCGCCGAATAGCGACGCGTCATGGATTTGTTTGTTTGATTCATGAAAAACCTTTCGCGGGAATTAATGGGAGCGGAAAGCATTGCAATTGGAGCATGTCTACAAATCGAGGTGATAATCTTTTGGAGCCGGGGCGAACCCCGCATCAAAATTTAAGGTTTCTGGCCGTGCTGACAACAGTTCTCAAGGCACTCCACGAAAATTCAGGGGTGATTCGATCGGGTATTGCTTCGCCTGGCAACGATCATCGTTTGGGAGCGAATGAAGCCCCCCCAGCGATCATGAGTGCTTTCCTGGGAGAAACTCTGAGCGGGATTTTGGATCGAATCGAGAAAAATGAAGTCATTCAGGATTCGGCGACCGAAGCCGTTATTAATCTGAATGTGTCCAATATTTCAGTGGTAGCAAAAGACAATACCGATCGAAATCGAACTTCACCTTTTGCATTTACGGGCAATAAGTTTGAGTTTCGTGCCGTCGGGGCATCAGCGAATGTGGCCTTTCCTCTTTCGATTTTGAATGCATCTGTATCCAACGCCTTTCGGTTCATGAGTGATCGATTAGAGAAGAAGTTGGCAAGTGCGAAGAGTCGTGACGACGCCGTGATGGAGCTGATTCGAGAAGTCGTCAAAGAAACAAAGGCCGTTCGATTTGAGGGAAATAATTACGACGAGGCGTGGAAAAAAGAGGCAAAAAGCCGTGGGCTGCCCGAGCTTCGCAATATGGCCGAAGCCATTCAGCCTTTAGAGGATGCAAAACAAACTCAGTTCTTGATGGAGTCCGGCGTCTTTACGGTGGTTGAGCTCAAAGCGAGACATAATGTTTTAGCTGAACGTTATATCAAACAAATCGAGCTCGAGGCGGCAACGCTAGCGGAGCTTGTAGATACCTACGTTCTGCCCTCTTGTGAGCGCGAACTCAGTAGCCGAGCGGGATTACAAGCCAAGCTCGAAAAGGCGTCTTCAAAGTCGGCGCTCAAGCGAGTCACTGATCGTTTGCAGCGGGCCGAGCGCTTGTATACGGATCTTGCCGAAACGCGGGATGATCTTGTCGCGGGTCTGAGCAAGATGACTCAAGAAAAAGACGAGCATAAAAAACTCAAACTTTGTGCAGAGAGCTTAATGCCTTTGATGCAGAAGACACGAGGCATCAGTGATGATGTTGAAGCCGAGATTTCAGATGAATACTGGGCTCTGCCTAAATATCGAGAGATGCTGTTTTTGAATTAACGAAGGCGCTCTACATCAGCCACTGCTTGGATGTCTAAAAAGACGCCAAGCGGGCTGATGCCGGGCCAGCCCGTGAGAACGGGGAGTTGCATTTTGGCAAAGTAATCGGACCACACTCGGTATTCGCTCGATGTGGGACTGCCAAAGTACATGGGGCGTAGTCGAAGAGGGTTTGCCTCGAGAGCTGTGTTTTTCCAGGCTTCATAGACGAGTTCAGAGCAATAGAACTTGCGATCATTCACAAAAAATTCGGAATCGTAAGGCGCTCCTCTCTGTTGCTCAATCCACTGAGTGGCACGGACAGACAAGTCTCTAAACTCGGGTCGAATGCGAGCGATCCAAAGAGGGGATTGCTCGGGCGCTCGCTTTAGAAAAACCGGCAATAGAGTTTTTTGAACACCACCGGCGGGCCAGGCATCGAGCACCTCCATTTGAGTGCCCTTGATCACCACTCCTAAGTGCGAAAGTCGGGGGCCATTCGACTGAAGTTGATTGAGGGTCACCTGCTCGATAGATTCACAGAGGCTTCCACACTGGAGGTCCAGAAAGACGAGATCCCCAGTTTCTAAAGCATGGAAGTCCGAGGCGAGAGTCCCAAAAAAAAA
>JBILFF010000028.1:0-20813 GCA_044351695.1 Bdellovibrionota bacterium | reverse complement strand
AAAAGGATTGTTTAGCGATGATCAAGCTTTACATGAAGAATCGGAACAGCTTTTAGTGGGAATAGTTAGTAAACCTGATTGATAATGAACCTAACTTCTTACGATTGAGTGAGGTGAAGTGGCTGAGGGTTACATGCAGACGTTTTACGCAGCTACAAGTAGGTTCAAATAAAGCGACCGACTTTCCTTTGTGGCCATATTTGTATATACTGTATATATGTTTTTGCTGGAGATCGTGAAGGCGATGACCAAGGCTCAAGTCCCCCATGCGGTAGCGGGAGGATACGCTGTTGCTATGCACGGTGCCATTCGAGGAACGGTTGACGTCGATCTGGTTATTTCCTTAAAAGCCGAGCATCTTAAAGCGGCACAATTGGCGCTCGAATCGATCGGCTTAAGTTCACGCCTCCCCATTACGGCAGAGGAAGTCTTCAAATTTCGAAGGGAATATATTGAGAAAAGAAACCTCATGGCTTGGAGTTTCGTGGACTTCAAAGATCCCACGCGAATAGTTGATCTTCTCTTAATCCACGATGTTTCAAAATTGAGGCTGGTCCAAAAACGAGTAGGGGGGGTGGATGTGTCTCTCTTAAGCATTCCATCTCTTATCAAGATTAAGAAGCAGGCGGGTAGACCGCAAGATCTTGAGGATGTAAAAGCTTTGGAAAAAATCAAATGAAAACAGTTCAGTACTTTACCGACGAATATTTGGAGAGTGCGAAGAAGGCTACTCCGACACAAATTGTTACTTTTTTAGAACAATATCGAAGTCTTCACGACCTCGCCTCGCTGCCCATGCCGAGAGAACGCTCGAAACTTATTAGTCTGCGCCTCCCCATTCGACTTTTGCGTAAACTAAAAAAACTCTCTGCCCAAAAGGGAGTTCCTTACCAAACTCTCTTGAAAAAGATTCTCGAAACAGGTTTAGACGCCATCGATTAAGAACTTCTTCGTTCTCTACTCCTTTAGAGAACAAAAACTTTTCAATCAGGTAACTTTGACTAGGGCTTTAAAGCAAAGCCCATTTTTTTGAACCTCTTGGTCCTATTCTTGGGTCGGAAAGGGTCGGCGAGGAGAGTTTTACCCAACTGGGCCCGGGCCCAGTTGGGTAAAACTAGATTGATCGGCCGGGAGTTTTTGTACCACTCTTCAAGTTCATAAATTGCTGACGGAGGGTCCCCCGGAATCTGGTCCAAAATTTCATTTAGAAATCGAGTGTTGAAGCAGGGGCTCATTCCTAGTTTCTATATCAGGCTCTACATGAACAACTTGATTTAAAGGTGAAAATGAATCCCCACCCCTGGCCTAAAACCATTGGTGTGGATGAACACTCCTCTCAGAGAAGAAGGCGCGGAAACATTCCCTTCGTCACCTTGCTTGTCGACTACGTCAACAAAAAGCCCCTCGAAGTCGTTGATTCCAAAAACAACAAGCAGCTCAAACTCAAACTTCACTCCCTCCTCGGTCAAGACAATGTGAAAAACGTGATCTTTGACCTCTTCGATCCCTTCAAAAACTTCGCAGAAGAGTTCTTTCCAAATGCTGAACTCAAAGAACTCAACACCCTCGCCAAAACCCTTCACAAATGGGCAGAAATGATCCTCAACTACTTCCAACACCGACTCACCAATGGAAGAACAGAAGGCTTCAACAATAAAGCTAAACTAGTAAAGAGGCGGGCTTACGGTTATAGAAACTTTGAAAACTACAGACGACGAGTTCTATGTGCTTGTTTCTGAAATGCTTTTTAAAATTACCCACACTAAAACGGGAAGAGCCGGGAAGAACCACCAGAACCCGCCGAAAAATGGCTCCCAGGGAGGGATTTGAACCCCCGACCAATTGGTTAACAGCCAACTGCTCTACCGCTGAGCTACCTGGGAGTGCGGTGCAGAAGCTTAAAAACTAGCGACTTTTTGGCGGGCTTACAAATGCTTTTCGGGGCTCTTTTTTTTATTTTTTGTCTTTTTTAAGCTCTAAAAGAACGAGCTTTGCGACTGCTTTAAGCGTTTCAAAAACGCCTGAACCTTCAGTGGCGACTGCTTCAAAATCAGGAACTTTGGCTGGATTCAAGAGATTTCGAAGGTCCTCGACCGGTGAAACGTTCGGCAGATCGCGCTTATTGTACTGAATCACAAAAGGCAAATCAGCCAAGTTGTAACCCTGTTCTTGGAGATTTACTTTTAAATTCTCGAGGCTCTCTAAATTAGCATCGATACGATCTTTTTGAGAGTCGGCGACAAAGACGATGCCATCAACGCCTTTTAAAATGAGCTTTCGAGAGGCGTCGTAAAAAACCTGACCCGGAACAGTGTAGAGATGAAAGCGTGTTTTGAATCCTCTAATTTCACCCAGTGCAAGAGGTAGAAAATCAAAAAATAAAGTTCGCTCCGTCTCGGTAGCGAGAGAAATCATCTTGCCCTTCGCTTTGGGGGCCGTTTTTTTGTAGACGTGCTGAAGATTAGTGGTTTTGCCGCAAAGACCCGGACCGTAATAAACGATTTTGCAGTTAATCTCGCGGTTGGAATAATTTATAAACGACATTCTTAATCTTCTTACTTTTTACAGTTCTCTCATATTTTGAGCTTCATCCCTAAGTGTCCCGTCCCTTGGGACTCCTCATGATGATCCCTTCCCTTATTTCTAGGGTCAAGTTTATTGGCCATTTAAGGCCGCATCTAATCCTGCATCAGACAAGCCTGCTAAGGCCTCCGAGGCCTTGGATCCTGATTTTTCAGACTTCTTTTTAAGGTGCTTATAGAGTTTTTCAAGTGTTGCAGATTTGGGAAGTCGCAAGCCAATCACCAGCCAAGTTTGTACAGGCTCCACCCAGCATCCGCTCTTCACGTCTCCGAAGAGGCTGATCTTCGTTTTTAGTCCACAAAGTCGATCCATCTGTTGACGAGCGCCGTCCATGGCCGAGGCCAAAGCGCCGATCGAGGTATGATCAAGCTTTACAGCGGCTCCTGCCTTTAAAATCGCATCTCCTGATTGAGTCAAAACAATGAGACCTGACTTTTTGCTCTTGCAAATTTTTTGCGCCAGCACGCTGGCTTCTTCATGCCACGAAAGTTTAGCCTTTTTTGCCATTCCAAGATGTTACCGGAGGTTTAATCGACCCTCAAAGGCTTTTCCCAAAGTCATTTGATCCGCGTACTCAAGCTCGCTACCGACGGGCAGGCCCGAAGCCAGTCGAGTCACTACACAGCCGGGCTTGGTCAGCTGCCGGGCTAAGTAGGCTGCTGTGACATCTCCCTCCACCGTGGGATTTAAGGCCAAAATAATTTCTTCGGCTTGATCATCTAAAACGCGTTGAGTCAGTTGAGTAATCGAAAGATCTTCGGGGCTAATGCCTTCCATAGGCGAAATCAATCCATGAAGAACAAAGTAAGTACCTCGGTAGAGATTTAAGCGCTCAATGGCATAAATATCAGAAGCTTTCTCTACAATACAAACTTGCTTTCGATTGCGCACATGACTTTCGCAAATAGCACAAACGGCACGATCGGATACGGTACGGCAACTCTTGCAAAAGACAATCTCAGAAAGCCGCTGCAGACTTCGAGCCAGACCCTCACGATATTGAGGCGAACTTCGAAGTAAATGAAAAGCGAGCCGAGTCGCGGTACGTTCACCGATTCCTGG
Source organism: Bdellovibrionota bacterium (assembly GCA_044351695.1). Taxonomy (GTDB): domain Bacteria; phylum Bdellovibrionota; class UBA2394; order UBA2394; family UBA2394; genus JBILFF01. The sequence continues at coordinate 17,168 of JBILFF010000028.1, read as the reverse complement.
CAAGCGCGCCATTAATGCAATCAAATCATCGAGAGCGGCTGATTTCATGAAGAGAATCCCAAAACTCGGTCGTGAATCTCTTTGAGGGCGCGAACGACTTCGGGAATTTGAGAAAGAGTCGAGGACTCTCCCAAACTAAATCGAATGGCTGAGCCCGCTTCTTCTTCAGAGTATCCCAGTCTTAAAAGAGAGTGTGAACTTAAAGATAAGCCTGATGAACAGGCGGAGCCCGCACTCACAGCAATGTCTCGTACATCTAAGCCCATCAGCATGAGATCTGAAGCAATGCCCGGAAAAATACAGTAACTGGTATTAGGAAGTCGCTTGAGTTCGCGACCTACAATTTTTGTTTGCGGGAGTGCCTTTAAAAGTTCTACTTCAAAGCTATCGCGCACTTTACGTACCTCGGTTTGATACAACTCTACTAAGCCTGGGAGCTCTTCAAAAATCGCTTCAATACTCGCAATTCCCAAAATGTTCTCTGTTCCTGATCGACGTTTTTTTTCTTGGCCACCCCCTTGCAAAATGGGCATCCACGAGCAGTGGGCTGAAACATAAAGCAGCCCCACACCCTTTACCCCGCCGCTTTTATGAAAAGCAAAAGTCGCTGAACTGGGGCGAATCTCTTTCAGGCTTAAAGGAACTCGACCAAGCAACTGAACCATATCGGAGTGAAAAGGGGTCTGATACTTTTGACAAAGGGCTGAGAGCTCTTGCCAGGGATAAATAATTCCTGATTCGTTGCAGGCCGAATAAAGACTGCACATCCAAAATTTTTGAGTCTGTAAAAGCTGCTCCGTTTTTTCGAGATCGACCTGGCCGCAGGATTTAAGCGGAATTTCGACAAGTTCTATGCCTTCGAGCTCTTGCAAGAGATGGATGTTTTTAATCATCGATGAGTGTTCGAGACTGGAGGCAAGAATTTTACGAGTGCCTGAGGGATTTGCTTTGCGATGAGCAAACCATTGACCCCAAAGCATCATAAAGTTTGCTTCGGTCGCTGAGCCACAAAAAATGAGTTCTGTGGGTTTGACTCCCAATTGTTCTGCACAAAGCCGCCGAACGTTTTCGATATAGGCCCGAGCTTCTTGCCCGGATTTGTGCGTCGAACTCGCGTTGCCGCTAAAAGACTCCATCGCGGCAGCGACTTTTTCTTTGACTCGTTTCCGCAGAGGGGCGGTGGCGTTGTAGTCCCAATAAATCACCCCACAGCACTAGCAAAAACCATCATTTGGAGCATTAAAAAGTCTTTATGGTTTTTGATCTTCCCCTTCACGTACCAAATAGAACTCGACCCGACGATTTTCGCCCCGGCCCGCATCGGTTAGATTAGTGGCAATCGGCTTCAATTCTCCATAGCCCACGGCTTCCAATCTCTCGGCCCCAACGCCTCTCTTTATCAAATAGTCGCGAACCGATTCTGCCCGCCGCTTACTGAGAGCCTCATTGTAGGTATTGGAGCCCACATCATCGGTATGCCCCTCAACGCGCAAGATTTTATAGCCCCCATCGTTGGCTTTTAAAATCTCGACGATTTGATTGAGTGTTTCAAAAGATCGTTCTTGAATCTTTGCTTTGTTGAAATCAAAAAAGATCGCATCCGGCAAGATAATACGATTATCCACCACCACGGCTGTTTCTGGTTTTTTGAGAACAATATCCCGAGGAGTCGTCTCGCCGGCCTTGATCGACAGCTGAATGGTCTCCGGCAAATAATTTTCGGCCACAACCTTCAGTTCATACTCACCCGCTGGTAGTGGCTGGTTAAAGTTGCCGTTCACTGGATTGGTGCCAAAGGGTGAAATCGTTTCTTGGGCCGAGCTGAAGACAGCGGTGAGCCCCGTTCCTTCCTCGTTTGTCACTCGGCCTGAAAAACTTCCAATCGTTGTGGGCTCTTTTTGAAGAGTGAAATCCTGTTTGAAGGTTTCATTCTCAAAAATCTCAATAGGAAATTCTGCAGGAATATAGCCTGGCGCTTCAATGCGTATCGTTTTTTGTCCGACCTCAAGCTCTTGTCCTTTTAGGAGACCTCTTTCGTCAGCGGCCAATGGGCTTTCAACTCCCGAGATTCGCGCAAAAGCACGAGGAACGGGCGCGCCCGTCGTGCTGTCCATAATCGAGGCCTGAATTCCACCGACGCGAGGGCCTGGTCGCTTGAGAGCCATATCTAACACACTCGTTTCGCCTCCCGATATGCGCACACTCGACGTGCTTGATTGATATCCATCTTTAATAAATCGGACTTGGTAGGTCTTCACTTCGAGATTGGGCATTTCATAAACACCCGCTAGATCGGTGACTCTGGGTAAAGTCACTTCACCGACGAGCGTGACCTCTACATCTGGAAGTGGAAGTCCTGTTTCTGCATCGGTGACCATTCCACGCATTCGGCCCGAGGTTTTAAATAAATCTCGAGAATTTGCTGTAAAGGCGATGCCCACATAGGCCTCCCAAGGATTGTTTTGCGGAATGCCGACAAGCGTATCTGCGTTGTTTCCTAACAAACCAAAGTCTGCTGCGGCCAAAAGAGCCACGCTTTGATGGGGGGTCACTTTGAACCCCGTGGTGATCCGCGATCGATTGCTTGAGAATTTTACGTTGTCGGCCTTTTTTGCAAAAAGCGCGTACTCAGTCGAAAACTCCACAAAAGGATTGATCCAACGTGTGGGCACTTCAAACGCTAATCCGCCGATGAGAGAGTTGTATTTGTTGGCATCGAGATTAAAGAGCTCGGTTTGATCCTCCCGATTCGCGTTACCACTCGGGCTCAAGTCACTGTTGGGACTCCTAAAGCCCAGGTTCAAATGAGATCGAAGCGGAAATTGAGGCATGCGATTCTTAAAGTCTAAGCTTGCGAGAAGTTTGATGTTGCCTTGTGCGATGGGGCCAGAGCTCTCTCTTGAGAAGCCGGATTTGTTTCGTCTCGCTTGAGTTCCAGAGAAAAATCGACCATAGGCTTGAGCTCCCAGAGCAAAAAAGCCCTCCGAGATCCAGCGCCCCCACCTAAGCCCGATGTCTGTATTCTCAAAAAAAGATGTCGATGAGCGAGAGTTTGAAGCGTTTGAGCTCTCGTTAAAAACAAAACCTGTGCCTGAAAAAACTTCAAGGCCCTTGGGTAAGCCTAAGTTAAAGCTGAGGCGCATTCGGTTTCGAGAATGCTTATCGACGGAGATGTAAGGATCATCAAAAAAGAATCCTCCCCAGGCTTGAACACTGAAATCGAGGTGCTCGCTGGGAATGGCGGATTCGATATGAACCACACCCGTGCTTCCTAAAAGTGACGGAAAAACGCCGCGGGGGTTTTGAATAGTTTCAACAAAAAATAAGCTGCTTAGAAGTAAAAGACTAGTCACGAGCACATTTTAGGGACGTGGGAGCGCTTGATCCACCTAATTTCTAGTCCGAATAAAAATGGAGCGGGAGAAGGGGATCGAACCCTCGACCTTTTGCTTGGCAAGCAAACGCACTACCGCTGTGCTACTCCCGCGCATCCATCGGTCTAAGACCTAAAGAAATAGTCAGCACGGCACCTGTTTGGCAAAGGCTTTTTATCGCAATTGTCTAAACAAAACGGCTAAACCATTGATGGTCGAAGCCAATCGAGCAAGATCGTGGACCTGCTCTTCATTGCCCCCGTGCTCTAAAACAGACTTTTCATGCCCCTCCACACACGTCTCGCATCCATTGATAATCGACACTGCTAGAGCCATTTGCTCCATGAGCAGTTTGCCCACGACGGGTTTGGCCATCAAGCTCATGCGAAAGCCGGCGGGTCGCTGATAAGCCTCTTTTTTGGCAAAGTGCCGAAATCGGTAATAGTTGTTGGCCACACCCATAACCACGGAAATTTCTTTGGCCTCTTGAATTTCATCGTCGGAGCAGTCGAGTCGCTTAGCTTCTTGAGCGGCGAATTGAATGAGCTCCGGACAATTTGTCGTCTCAGCGCAAGCTAGCGTTGTCAATGCGGCGGGCTTACCGGCAATGCTGGGTGATTCGAAGAATTTTTTAAAATTAAGCTTCATATCGAGAGCGGCTTGTCTCTCAAACTTTGAGAAAAGACTTTCCATATCCATAAAAGTGGACCTCCAAAAAACTAAAAAAATTTAAAAAAAGGGGGAGCGGCACGCTCCCCCAAGAGAAAATCTTAAGCGACCTTGATGGTCGGATCGCCTTTGTCCCAGCAAGCGGGGCAAAGTTCACCCGACTGAAGACCGTCAAGAATGCGAAGCGTCTCAGAGGCTTTTCGGCCTACCGCGAGGTCAACGACTTCGGCGTAGCGAATCACATTGTCGGCATCGACAATGAAGGTCGCTCGCAAGGGCGCTCCCGCTTGTTTGTGAGCAATACCCAGCGCGCTCGTAAGCTCTTTGTTGTAGTCAGCGAGCAGGGGGATATCGAGATTCTTCAGATCCTTATGCTCTTTTCTCCAAGCCAAGTGAACGTGCTCAGAGTCGCAGCTTGCACCATACAAAACGGTTCCGCGATCTTTGAGATCTTTGTTGATCTTGTTGAAGTCTACGATTTCTGTGGGGCATACAAAGGTGAAGTCGAAAGGATAAAAGAAAATCACTTTCCACTTTCCTTTGGAGTCATCCAAAGAGATTTCTTTAAAGTTGTCGTTGTAGCTTTTGTCGATCGAAACGCAGGCCTTTAGCTTAAAGTTTGGAAACTTATCGCCAACGGTCAGCATTCCGCGCGGGGTTACGGCTTGTAGTGTTGTCATGATGGTTCTCCTTCTGATGAGGATCGCAGACGGCCCTTTACCGTCACTTCGACCTCTGAAATTTCAAATTTCTCTCTCAACCTACTGAAGTCTGGTTGAATGCGCAAAAGACGAGGGTCCAAATCGTACAGACGACTCGTTGCTTCATCGTAAAAATGGAAATGCGGCTTGGTGTTGCAGTCAAAGCGTACCAGATCTCGCTTTGGGTCTTTGACGGCCTTCAGGAGGCCTTTTTCGACAAACAAATGGAGCGTGTTGTAAATCGTGGCCAATGATACTGCTGGCATTCGCTTTTCAACCTCGAGTTTCACTTCTTCGGCTGTGGGATGCGTGTCTGTGTTTAAGACAAAGTCCGCCACAGCCAAGCGCGGCGCAGAAGCCTGGATGTCATGATTGAGAAGTAGATGTCGAATATCTTCATGCCCCACAGACTTCTATGGAGCCATAATATAAGTTTAATGTAAATAGATTTAGAATCGTTCTAAATATTGCAGTTTTAGCTGAAGGCGCCTAAGAGTCTAAAAAATTCTTAAAAATGATCTGAAGGATTAGAGGGACTTACCTTGTTTTTGCCAAAGTTCGATCTCTCGTCGCAGCTCGAACGGAAGTGATTCTAAAAGATCCGGGTGTCTTGAAACCTCGGCCACAAGCTCTAGAAAAAGATTTTTTTGGTCTTTCAAGAACAGTGTTTCTTGATGATCAAATTGAGAATTCATAAAGATTTCAACGTCTTGAGTAAAGGGTGAGCCAAATCCAACAGGCTCAATCTGAACCGGAAGGCTCATGAAGATCCCTACAAAGATCACTTTGAGAATTTTTTTGGTGAGTTGGTTTTGCGCTTTCATCGCTGCTCCTCTCACCCCCTACATGAGAAGAGTTCAAGCTCTGTGCCGCAAGTCGCCATAAGAATTTCAAGAGCTTAGACCAAGCTCTCTTAACAAAAGCGTGAAGCAGACTGCAGGTCGTCAAGAAATTGACGTAAAAAAATGAACGACAATTTTGGGCGCTTTTCGGGGGCTGCGCTTAAGCAGGCTCCGCCAAGAGTTCGCGAATCGCTCGTTCTACATCTACTTTTTGGGGAACGCTCGCGTACTCAAGGACTGGACTTAATCCGATTCCAGGCACTGCTTTTCCGCAAAGCAAGCGAGGTCTCACGGCGAGCTCATAAAACATCTCGTCAATGACTCGTCGAAACAGGTGCTCTCCAAAGTTCGAGATTTCGGTTTCTTCATTTACAAAAATGACCCGACCCGTTTTGCGAATGCTACGAACAATGCAGTTCCAATCGTAGGGAATCAAGCTCATCAAATCGATCACCTCAATCCGAGGCTCTCCAGCCGCTGCCATTTGTTCGGCGACCTCTAGACAAACTGGGGCCATCCGACCATGAGTCACCACGGTGCAGGCTTCGCCTTCATGAGCGATCTTGGCTGAGCCCAAGGGGATTGCAAATTCTTGCAACTCCGGCCAACGCGGTCTCCATTTGCTTCGATCTCCAATGGGCGCATCGATCATTTCTTTGAGTGTCTTTTCATCCGAAGGCTCACCCGGAATGAGCTCTCGACCTTTGGCTCTCAAAAGCGCCTTGGGCTTCAAATAGAGCACAGGGTTGTCATCCTTGATTGCAGAGATCATCAGTCCATAAGCATCGAGTGGTGTGGAGGGGCAAACCACTTTCATTCCGTGAATCTTACTCGCAATCGAATCGAAGGAGTGGGAGTGATAAATGGAGCCGTGAATTCCTGATCCTGTCGGTGTCATGATAACCATCGGGCAGGGTACTCGCCCTCCCGAACACCAAAGGCTATTTCCACCCAGTTTTAGCAAATCAATCGTGTTGAAAATATAATCTACAAATTGGATCTCTGCGACAGGTCGCGCTCCGGCCCATCCCAAGCCAATCGCTGCCCCCACGATGCCACGCTCATCCAAAGGAGAGTTCCAAGATTTTTTGAGACCTTGAGTCACTGTAAAAACGCCCCCCAAGGGTGGGCCTACATCTTCACCAAAAATTTCAGTGACGCCGAGATGTTCTTCTCCATAGTGAAGGGCCATTCGAATGGCTTGGGCCATATTTGCCATAACTTAGCTTCCCCCTTTTTTGGGATAGGTATCATCCAGACCTTCAGTAAATACACCGTGCCAAATGTCATCGGGATCCGGATAGGCTTCGGTCTTAACTTGAGCGTGCGCTTGATCACATTCTTCTCGGCAGCTGTTCCAAGTGGATTCCATCTCGCCGGGAGTGATCACGCCTCGCTTCTCGAGCTCGGACTCAAAAATTTTAATACAGTCTGGCTCATCCACTCGGTTCGCGCCTGAAGACGAACTATGTCCATTGAGTCGAGACGCTTTAACCTCGAGCAAATAAGGCTTTCGCTCCTTGCGAACATAATTCATGGCTTCTTGAATACTTAAGAAGGCTTCAACGGGGTCATTGCCGTTGATGGTTTTACCAGGCATTCCTTCAAAAGCTTTGGCCCAATTGGAGATGGCACCCTCGCCGTGTTGACCTTCATAAGGAGTTGAAATTCCATAAGAGTTATTGGTTACCGTTATCAAAATCGGAAGAGGGTTGGCCGGACGATTTGCCCACACCAAACAAGAATGAAAGTCTCCTTCGGCGGTTCCCGCATCTCCACCTGTTACAATTGAAATTCCATCGCCTCCATGTCTCTTCTGAGCAATCGCTGTTCCGATCACTGTGGAGTACTGGGTTTCGATTGTCGGAGCGATCGGCATGATATTCCACTCTGGAATAGCGTAGTGATTCACAAAATTCCTACCTCGAGAGTAGGGGTCGGTGATCACTGTTCGCATTTGTCGAATCGTATCGATCACCGGAGCGCCCATCGCCAAAGCAATCCCACCACTTCGATAGTGAAGATGAAAATAATCGTGATCGAGCCCTTGTCCGCGTTTTGCCAAAAGACCGAGCGGAATATTAAAGGCTTCTTCACCGGGACCACCGATCCAAAAGAAACCTTCGCCTCCCTTACTCATCTTGATCAGGCGCTCTTCCATTAAACGGTCGAGAACCATCAAGCGGTACATTTTCTTTAAAAGTTGTGGGTCTAGTCTTTCGTAGGGATCCGATCCACTCGAAGACATTCCTGAGCGCATTGACTTCACCTTGGTCGCCATAAATTTACCCCTTGATTATTCGCAAACGGGCGAGCTGTCCAATTCTTAAGTATACGAAATTTCTTGTTTAAATTGAATATAAGGCGATCTGACGCTTTTCAGGCCGGAAGACCTTTAATAAATCTCAGCACATACGAAACACCCGACCAGAGGGCTGCGCCTACCGAAATTAAAAGGAGAATTTGACCGATCTGAACGGAGAGATCTTCCCCAAAAATAAGCAAGGAGATCGAAACAAACTGAAGAGCTGTTTTGATTTTACCCCCCCTCTCTGCGGCTAAGACGATGCCTTCAGACGAGGCAATCGCTCGCAATCCCGTGATTCCAATCTCGCGACCTGCCGTCACGATCACTAACACAGGAGCCAGTAGTTCGCTGTACGAAAACTCTACAAATTGAAGGTCGAGGCGTCCTAACCAGAGCAGCATGATCATTGTAGAAATCACGATGAGCTTATCGGCAATGGGATCGAGAAGTTGTCCGAGTTTTGATTCGTACTGAAACTGCCGAGCGATATACCCATCAATCCAATCACTCAACGCGGTTACTAAAAAAATGCCCAAGGCCATCCAATTCCAATCAAGACTCAAAAAGACAATCATGATGGGAATGCTGAGAACGCGAGAGACTGAGAGTACGTTGGGAATCAGCAAAAAGTCTGAGCTCCGGATGCTCAATCGGCGCCGCTTACGAGATGCAGTGCTCTCGCTGTCTTCGATCATCGCTCTGGACTCGTTGATGAGCTCGATTCAGCTCTGTCGACAGGATCGGGTCGAAACGAGGCCGACAGTCCTCCCAAAGGACCCGTTATAAAAAAGAAAAGTCGATTTGCCGACTCCAAGTTCTTCCGTGGAAATCGCACTCGATAGGTTTTGCTAAATCGGTTCATCGATTTATAAAAAAAAGTCCACTTGTCGTCTTTTTCGGAGATCGTGTCGATGCGATCGGGCCGAATGCGAATGCTGCCATCTTCATTTTCAAGACTCATTCTCCAAAGATCATCCTCGCGATCAAGCTCCCGCCATCGTAGCTCTCGAGATCGGGCCGAGACGATAAAAGTAAAGTAGCGATCATTCTCTTTTAGCTCCTCAGACTCTAAAACTTGTAACTCTCCGGGCGACATCCGATAGACCCGAGCCATTTCTTTAACGAAAGCTTTGCGAAGGCGTTGATTCCAATGGGTAATCGTGGCTTCAAAAAAATTTTCGAAATCTCCTTGAATCAGCTTAGTCTTCGACTCGGAGTCAAAGACTTTCCCGTAGACTTTCTCGCGATAGAGACCATCAAAAAATCTTCGCTCATTCGCATCATAAGCTCGACTGTCATGTGCCGAGCAGGCGGACAAAAAAGTTAAAGACAGCAAAAAAAGAAAGTAGTGGGCAGCGTGCCGTGACGGTCTCATCTACTCCACGATTCCAAAATCCTTTTTGGTAAACAAGGAATAAAGTCGAAAGCCGGCAGCTTCGAGTGCTTCTCGGCCGCCTTCTTGGCGATCCACCACCGCGGCAACGCCCAGAATCTTCCATTTCTGATGTTGAACCTTCTCAATAGCCTCTAATGCGCTTTTTCCACTCGTCACCACATCTTCAAGAATCACAACCGGGCTGTCAGGCGGCAAGCTCTCTGCGCCCTCCACCCAAAGCCCTAAGCCATGCGGTTTTATCTGCTTTCGAACGATAAAAGCGCGAAGAGGGCGCCCCTGAAGCCACGAGGTATACGCCACAGCGGTCGCCAAGGGATCGGCGCCCAGCGTCAAGCCTCCCACCGCCTGAGCCGACGCAAATTCTCTTCGAATCAAATCGAAGAGGGCTTGTCCGATGAGAACGCAACCTTCGGCGCTTAGACTCGTGCGCTTGACGTCGATATAAAAATGAGACTCCCGTCCAGAGGCCAAGGTGACTCGTTTTTTCTCAAACGCTTCGTTTTTCAGAATTTCAAGCAATCTCATGCAAATAGTTCCTTAATTCGAGCGAGATGGTGCAGACTGCCCGAGAATTTGATCTTTCGAGTTGTTAAAGCCCAAGCCACATTAAGCCTTCCCGCTAACATTTTTTCAAAAACATCCAGCGGCATCTCAATAGATAGGCTGGCCTGAGGATGCGCGCCCGCTAACACCTCGCGAGAATTTTTGAAATCAATATGCCAGGATTCCTGCCCGATCGTGATTTGGTAAATTTCTGTCACGTCCGAGAGCAAGTCGGGTTCACTTCTTAATTTTTGAGAGAGGTCTACTTCAAAAATTTTTTTTAAATCCATCTGGAGGATAAGGACAGGCGTCTTTCCTTTCGTTTTGCTAAAGAGGGGCTTAAAATTTCAGAAAACACAAAAGCTTGCTCGAGTTTTTTAGGGTCTAGCTCATGGAGATCCATGGTGGAGCTCGATGGAGACGTTTTCATTGGTCTCTCTAACGGGGCGAGCTCGGTGGCCTGGGCAGCTCGACGCTGAGAGCGTGTGGCCAGCGGTCGAAAATCTGAAAAAGACTCTTCAGAAACGCCGAGCACCTCTGGCTTTGGTTTCTCGTATTGTAAAACGATTTCATAGGGAGCCTTAGTCTCTGATCGATAGCCTAGCTCTTCGTCTTGAGAAGCATCATCAATGACGATGTCTTCTTCGCTCTCGACTTGCTTGGTTTGTGCAGCGGTAGCCGCTTTCTGAGCGGCTTCTTGCCTCGTTTTTTCGAGTCTGGCTTGTTCTCTTCTATGCTTACGAACGGCTTCGACGATTCCACTGACCGCCCAAAGAATAAAGATGATCAGCGTGATCCAGCCGACTTCAGCGTGAAAAATCAAGCTTTGCCCTCACCCGAGCTTCCACTTTGTCCAATGCGCCCGCGCATGTCTGTATCGGCAATGACGTTTTTCATGTTGTAGTAATCTAAAACGCCCAACTGCCCTTTTTTGAAAGCCTCTGCAATCGCTTCAGGAATTCGTGCCTCGGCTTCAATCACTTTCGCTCGCATTTCTTGCGCTCGGGCCACCATTTCTTGCTCGGCAGCAACGGCCATCGCGCGACGTGATTCAGCACGGGCTTGAGCAATCTTCTTATCGGCCTCTGCTTGATCCTCTTGCAGTTGCGCTCCAATATTTTGACCGACATCCACGTCGGCAATATCAATAGATAGAATTTCAAAAGCGGTTCCGGCATCCAGGCCCTTTGAAAGAACTGTTTTAGAAATCTTATCGGGGTTTTCCAAAACTGCTTTATGAGAGTCGGCTGATCCAATCGTTGAAACCACGCCTTCACCCACGCGCGCGATGATGGTTTCTTCTCCAGCTCCACCCACGAGCTTATCAATGTTGGCTCGAACCGTAACGCGTGTTGTGGCTTTTAGCTGAATCCCGTCTTTGGCGACCGCGGCTACCTCGGGGCAAGTGATCACCTTGGGGTTCACCGACATTTTGACGGCTTCCAAGACGTCTCGACCGGCCAGGTCAATAGCGCAGGCACGCTCAAAAGTGAGATTAATATTTGCTTTGTCGGCCGAGATAAGAGCTTGAATCACGCGAGCCACATTGCCGCGGGCCAAATAATGGGTTTCTAGCTCGTTGGTAGAAATGCTTAAGCCCGATTTCACTGCTGCAATTCTTGAGTAAACGATGATTCGCGGATCCACCCCTCGAAGCCGCATTCCCACCAGACTACCGATGCCGACAAAAGCATCAGAGAGCCAAGCTTGAACAAACAGGGCGACAGGCACGATCCAAACTAAAACAATAAAGCCTACTAATAAAACGACCGCGCCAATGATGACTCCGAATGCTTCCATAAAAACACCTAACTCCCTTTCTGTTTAACAAAAATTCTCGAACCTTCGAGGCGGCTCACAATCACCGGTCGACCCGCTTCGATGAATTCTCCTTCAGAACTTGCCTCGTAGCTCGACTCAAGTTCCTTGCCTTCGAATTGAACTCTGCCCGCAGGCCTTAGCGGAGTCAAAGCCGAACCCTGACTTCCTGGAGACGGCAGCATCGCGCTTGATGATGACCGCGCTGTCATTTGATCTTTCAAGACTAAAAATTTTGAAGCAGGTGAGCGCAGGTACGCAAAAAAAGCGACCGACATCATCAACATTACTCCTACAAAAAGTCCCGTCCCTGCGAGAGCACCGTGTTGTTGTCCTAACAAAATTCCCGCAATCAAAACAAAAATAAAACCAACAATGCCCGCGACACTTAAACCGGGAACAAAAAAGATTTCGACGAGAATAAGCAGAGTGCCAAAAATACTGAGTGTTAAAATAAGACTCATCTCTCAGCTCGCTTTACCAAGATGCGCAGCCCCTCGATGCGCACGATTTGAAGACTTGCACCTCTCGCTAGAAATTCTCCATCTGCTTCAACATCAAGCACTCGATCACCAAATGCCGCTTTTCCCACGGGCCGCAGGTCAGACGTGGCTGTTCCCACTGTCCCTGTTGAAAGATCGCTTGGCAGACTCGACGGAGGAGGGGCCCCTTTTTTCAATTGCCCTTTCATCACGAGGGGGGCGCGAGAGGGTCGACGAGTTAAGAAAATCCAAATCGCAATCAGGCCAAGTGAGGTGAGTACAAAAGCAATCGAGAGACCTCTTAAGTGACTCGCCACCTCGGGCATTTCGATATCGAGAGGGATGTTCTTGCCGATCCCTGCAAAAAAAAGGGACGCTAAGACGCAGGCAAAGCCTACTAAGCCGAAAATAAAAAATCCGGGCAGAATAAACAACTCCACAACCATGAGCGCAATTCCTAGGATTAACAGAAGGACTTCCTCCCACCCGGCTAAATGCACTAAAAACTTTCCACCAAAAAAAACAGCAAAGGCACTGATCCCTAAAATGCCCGGAAGCCCAAATCCAGGCGATTGAATCTCCATGATGATGCCGAGCACTCCCAGAGTCATGAGTAAGCCGCTGACTGTGGGATCGGTGATGAATCGAACAATTTGCTCTGCCCAGTTGATTTCAAAATTTTGAACCTCGGTCTCACTGGCTCCAAGTTTTTGAAGAAGCTCAGCCCGACTCGCCACTGTGCCATCAGAGATTTTATACTCGAGAGCAGATTTATCGTTCAGAGTGAGCACATCGCCCTCTTTGATTAAGTTCGGAATACTTTCACTTGCCATCACCATGGCTTCAGCGATTTTTCGATTTCGGTTGCGGGCCTCTGCGGTGGCTCCCATTTCACCGCGAAAGTAGCTTACAAATTTTTTGCCTGCGTCTTGAGCGCCTTCTTGCCCCATCTGAACGGGGGTCGCGGCACCCATGGTGGAGCCGGGACTAAAATAGATCTCGTTGCAGGCGAGAGAAATCAGCGCACCTGCCGAAATGGCTCGATTATGGATCCAAGCAACACTTTTTACAGGAGACTGAAGAAGCGCATCTCGAATGACTACCGCCGCATCGACTCGACCTCCAAAGGTCTCTACCTCTAAAACAACGCGATCAAATTTTTGCTCTTCGGCAGTGCGGAGGGCTCGCTGAATATAAGGAGAAAGCCCAAGCTCTACCGTGCCCTCCATCTTCACCCAAAGAATTTTGGGGGCTCGTGTATCTGCGGTGAGTTGCAAAAGGGTAGAGAAAAGTCCTAAAAAGAAAAAAGCCCGCCAAATCATGTGCCGATCTTGGCAGGCTTTTTTTTAAGGATCAATAATGAAGGGTCTTCTAACGTCGAAGATCCTCTAAAAGATCGAGAAGATCCCTCAAATCTTCATCACCATCAATCGGATCTAAAAATTCAAATTGACGATAGAGAAGATAGTCGCTTCCAAGAAAGCCAATATAGGCGCCCGCTGCTGCTCCGACTCCCGCTCCAATCAAAAGAATCGGAGTTCGGCCCAGCCAACGAAGAATGAGACCCAGAGTCTTTTCGTCGCTCGCTATGGGCAGAACTTTTTGAGAAGTTTTAAAGCTGATGTAGCTTCCGGCGGCGGCACCCAAAAAAGCGCTTCCCCCAATCATAATCTCTCGAATCTGTTTTCGATTTTCCTCTCTACGAAGCCACTCCTCGCGCATGGCTCGGTCAAGAGAGCTAAATCGCTCGGTCTCATCTTGGTGGTCGAGCCAATACTGATTCACCAGGTACAAACGTGCGTAATAGTCTTTTTCGGTGGGGGCTTTAAAAATCAAATCGACGATCTCTTGCCGTATTTTTACAAAGTCGGAGATGGCTTGATCATCGTCAGGATCGAATTCTGAGCCTAAAAATTCTTGAAGCTTGAGGGTAAGAATTCTTTGCTCACCGAGAATCTTCGATTGAATTCGAGAATGCTTTTGACTCAAGGGCGGCCGCTCATCGTTGATCAGATCCTCTGCTTTCTGAATTCGAAGACCCTCTCGTTCAAAGAAAGCGGTTGAATCTCTATCCCCTGGATCCACAAGATACAAGATTCGATATTCGCCCGCTCGTGCTTGAGAGGCCATGAGCACTCCAGCGCCTAGGATCAAAGCTTTTAAGCCTTTTATTTTTGTTCTCATTTGATTTCTCCTCCCCCGTTTAACTATTTCAACAAGTCCTCAATCGACTGAAGAGCTTGATCGAGATCCTCCGTGATGAGCGTTGAACTATATTCATACTGAGGCATCTCCAAAAGATGACCCAGTAAGAAGCCCAGTCCACCCCCAGCGAGCGCCCCAGCAGGAATGGCAATCCAAAGAGCTTGAGTGCCGGCTTGGATTCCCCTGGCGATGGGAATAGCGATGAGGGCTCCCACGAGACTTCCGCCTGCAGTGTAGATCCATCGTTTTTGACGGGCTCTTTTGAGCCTGTCACTGAACTCCTCTTGCAACAGGCGATTTAATCGTCGAAGAGATTGGGCGCTTTCAGGACGTTCATCTACAAGACTTTGAATCGAATGGATGCGCCGCTTGAACTCTGTCTCCTGCGAAGTATTAAAAATCGATTCGGCCAAGCGACGCTCGATCAGTTTAATCATCGGATCGGAGTCCTCGAGATAGTGAGACTGATACTCTTTGAAATAATACTCAAAATCCAGATCACTAGCCTGCGATGAGCTTGCGGCTCCGATGATTAAAGTCATGAATAGGAAAAAAACTCGATTCATCTTTTGATTTCCCCTTAGTTCGTTTGACGAAGCTCCTCTTCAATTTGACTGAGTTGAAGAGAAAGATCGGGGCTTAAACTTTCAAGCTCAGAAATGAAATCTTCTCCTGCCGGGTAGCGTTTCAGAAAGTCATCGGCATTTTGAATGCTCGGATCAGCCGGCAGAGCGAATTTTGCAACGCTCGGACCTGCCACGTATCCCACGGCCCCCCCAGCGACTCCTAAGCCCACCACTAAAAGACCAGCCGTCAGCGCATTTTTTGCCACGCCCTTGGCAAAGTAAAGCACTGCTCCCCCTGAGGCTAAACCCAGAATACTGCCCCCAACGGTGCTATAGATGCGGAACTTCTTTTCTTGCATCTGTCGTTGTTGAAGTGCCTCTCGCGCTTCGGCTAAAAAGCGATTTCCTAGCAAAATAAAAAAATGACGAAGCTCAGAATGCTCCGAGATTCTTTCGTGGAGGTATTGATCAAGTTCGGGTTTTATCACGGAATCGATATGTGCAAAGTAAACTTTTGAAGCGCGCGATGCGACGGTCGTCATCTCTTCGATCCGTGTCTTGATCTCGTCGTCATTGAGATCCCCAGCCTTTTCTTTTAAATCAACGGCTTTTTCAACAAAAGTCTCCATCTCAGACACGAACATATAGAGTGGGGGATTGTCACTCGATTCCGACCCCCAGAGATGAGTCGTGGTCAAAAGACTTCCCCAAAGAATCATCGCTGATTTAAATATTTTTTTGTGCATCATGTTCCCCTCCCTCGGCGGTTGTTATGACTTTTTCATTTTTTCTAGTCGACGATTGATCTCACTCAGTTGCTTTTCGACCGTCGCTTTTGCTTCGTGCAAACTTTCTTTTCTCCTCTGCATTCGCTCTTCGAGTGTTCCGATTTGCTGCAGGATCTCTTGTGTTCGGTGGGAGGTGGGCAGAATTCTGGAGCCCATACGGCCATCCCACTTTTCGAGCCCGTAACCAATCGAAAACAATCCAAAGAAGCTCATCAGCTTTGAGGCCTGAGAAAACTCAGCGACTCCACTGAGAAGAAAAAGATACTGCCCGAGATCGATGAGCCCCTGACCGACTTGCTCGATTTGGTCGAGTTTCATCTGAATCTCAAGTTCCCTTCGATGCGCTACGGCTGGATTCACTGTGCTATCGAAGTTTTTGAGGCCCACCACTCCGTACTCTAGATCGGTCCATCTCTGAGCCTGGGCAAAGACCTGGCGCCAATCGAGATGAATAGATCTGAGAAAATCATGAAACTCTTCGTCCAAAAGATCTGTGGTGGAGAAGGATCTACTGAGTCGATCTAGGTCTACTAAGATATCGAGGGCCTCCTTTCGCGATCGATCAGGAAACAGTTGATGAACAAACGGAATAATTTTTTGGCCAAAAGCTCTTTCTGAATCCTGAAATCGCTGTCGCGCCTGGTCGGCTTGAGCGAGGTAAAGTTTGGCCTGCTCGATCTGACCGAAAAACTCTGCCCGCTGACCGAGTTGCTCTTTTTGAGTGGCCTCATTCAAACTTCGGATGGCCGTTTGAAAGTTTGGGTTCCAGGCTTCAATCACTCGGTCGAGAGTCAAGGGATCCTGATCAATCAAAGAGACGATTGATTCGATGCTCTTACGATGAGAAACGAGCAGGTCGAACTGCGACATCCAAAAAAAATCTTGTTGGGGGGTTTGAGAATATCTCTGGCGCCACCAGCCCATCCACTCGCTCAAGCTGCTCGGTTCTTGCGAGAGAGTCGGTCGAAGCGTTCTGGAGAGCTGGTAAGCCGCTTGCAGCTGGGGCCGTTCTTCGAAGCTCCATTGAATTCGATTTAACGCCCTTTGAAGCTCCTCGAGATTTGATAGTTTTACCGAAAGACAATCAGGTTTCTGGCAGGGGGCTGCACCATTTTCGATTCGTTCGAGAGTTTGGAGGGCGATGATTTTCGCTCTCTCAAGACGATCCCGAGAGGTTTGAGCAAAAAGTGGCGACGACGCTATAAAAAGAAGACCAGCGCATCCCCACGCAAAAGTAGATGAAACGCGGAATCTCATTCCTCGTGCGATCAACACGTATCCCCCCACTCACGAGGCTACGTGTGATTGATGCGAAGCTGCAATCGTTTTGTGTTAGCGCAGCGCGTCTAAGAGGCCGAGCGAGCAGGATCGGGTTGAGACACTTGAACTTTAATAGGGATCGATTTTTCATTCGCTTCCAAGCGAAGTTCTTTTAGAGATTGCTGCAAACGCTGTTTGCATTTTTTAAGCTGGTTT
>JBILFF010000179.1:0-2988 GCA_044351695.1 Bdellovibrionota bacterium | reverse complement strand
TTAGTTTGGGCCTTTTAGCCTCTATAGCCATCTGCTTGTCTGACTTTGGATGGACTCAACTTGCTTTGGTGTTGTTCGCTTTGTTTTCAGTTCAAGCCATAGAAAGCTTTGTGCTCACTCCAAAAATTGTGGGAGATAAAGTGGGCCTGAATAGTCTTGAAGCCCTCATCTTCATGATTGTAGGAGGAAATCTTTTTGGCTTCTTTGGAATTTTACTGGCCATACCAACAGGCGCCATCCTGAAGGTGCTCATGAAAGAGCTTCTGAGACGCTATCGTACCAGCCCCCTCTTTTCGGCCTAAAGGCTTCGATTCATTTTTTACGTATCGACCTCAATCAGGATTTTTTCGTGCAAGTCTTGCAACAATGAATGAACGAATCGCTAAAGCCAAATACAGACTGGTCAGAGCTGCTGTCGCAAATTGAACTTTTACCGCCAAGGGCCTTAAGACCTCTTCTCCTCTCAAAAGCGCGGGCATCTTGCCAATCGAACCAGCAGTTCCAAAAAGCAGAACAAGGGCCAGCAAAACCATCACATGCATCACATGCATTCGATAAAAATCCCTAGCTGCCAGCAGACCGCCCACCAAGAAAATAGCTCCGGCATAAGCAGGAATCAAAGCAGTCATCGATGACTGTTGAGCCCAAACAAAGTAAGCAAAACAACCCACAAGGATCAAAAGAAGCGCGTAAGCAATCGTAACCTTAGGCATATGATTCATCATTTAGCCGTAGCGAATGTTGCGAGCGCCCGCAAGCTCTCGTAGACTTTTTAGCGTGAGTGAAGATCTTCATCCGATTTGGTCTTTTGTGATTTGGGGATTACTACTGATTAATCTGATTTCGTTTGGTTTAGTCATTTGGGCCATTGCTCGACGCCGATGGCCTAGCCTCCCACCGTCAGCAGGTTCCGCAGTTAACGACGAAAAAGAACAGAAGAAGGAAGGGCCACGGGCTTAGTGCTGATACGAGTTTTTCCGTTTGAAAACGAGCCCTCACTTGATTTCTCAAAGCTTTCAAACTTCAAATCATTTTTGGGAGAGATGCGGGTTCTTGAATTCTCGTAGTCGAGAACGACTTGAATCCGATCAATCAATCTTGTTCTTTGGCTCACTCGTGAATGGAATACTTGGTTCATCTTATGGCTCTCCCACCAAAGGAGAGTGCAGCCTGAGTGCCAACCTGCAAAGGCTCCGCAGAAGGTGAGCACCCAGAGTGCTCAGGGGAGCACAAAATGTGCCCACTGACGAACTTCGACTAAACCACGAACAAGTTTTCAGGCTAGCTAATTCATTGAAATTATTGCATTTTTGGAAAAAGCATCTCTGGATCTTGGAGCCGAAACGAACTCTTCTCTCCGACGTTCATTCCTGAAGTTGCCTCGATCCCCAGGGATTTCAAGATCTTATCTGAGCTCAGGGGCATGAAGGGTTCAAGCAGCTGAGCCACTGCTAAAATACCCACAAGGGCTCCGCCTAAAACCTCTCGAAGCTCAGTCGATTGGGCCTCTAACTTCCAAGGCTCGCGACGAGTAATAAAAAGATTTAACTCCCCAATAAACTTCCACAACAGCTCAAGCGCCAGATGATGCTCTCGTCGATCCATTGCTTTTGACATCTCTTCACGAAGCTTCACGACATCGCCCGGACAACAACGGATATCCACCTCTAAGCTTTGTTCTAGCTTTTTGGCCGCAAGCTTAACGACGCGACTCAAAAGATTTCCCAAGTCATTGGCGAGCTCGCTATTGTGCCGGGCCTTCAGGTCGGCTGTGACAAAAGCACCATCAGAGCCGGAGGGGATCGCGCGCAACAAATAATAGCGAAACGAATCCAAGGGAAACAGATTTAAAACTTCTATTGGATCTACTCCATTCCCTAAACTCTTCGACATTTTTCGGCCATCCTCTCCCAAAACCATTCCATGAACATAGATTTGATCGGGAGGAGCAATATCGGCAGCCTTTAGCATACAAGGCCAAATAATGGCATGAAACCAAGTGATGTCTTTACCAATGACATGACACGAGGCTGGCCAAAATTTTGAGTACAAGGGCTCGGATCGAACCGCTGTAAGATAATTAATGAGCGCATCAAACCAAGTGTACATCACGTATTGGGGATGGCCTGGAATAGGAATTCCCCATCCCGTGTTGGGACGGCTGACCGATAGATCTCGAACGGGTTCGGCTCGCAGTCTTTGAAGCATCTCCTTGCGAGATCGCTCCGGATTAATAAAGTGAGGATGAGATTGAATATGCTGCTCAATCCAATCGACATATTTGCTCAACCTAAAAAAGTAACCCTTCTCTTTAATTTTTTGAAGACTTGTCCCGTGTGAAGGGCATAGGCCCTGCGGACTTTGCGTTTCCGTGTAAAAAGCCTCACAGGCTATGCAGTACTGACCCTCGTACTCTCCTTCGTAAAGATCTCCATTTTTTTCAATTCGACTCCAAAGCTCTGAAGCGACCTGATGATGCCTCTGCTCCGTCGTACGAATAAAATCGTCGTTTGATATCTGAAGACGCTCACACAGCTCCTTAAAATGCAGCACATTTTCATCAACGTAGGCTTGAACGCCCTGTCGAACTGCTTCTGCCGACTTGACCAACTTTTGCCCATTCTCGTCCGTGCCCGTTAAAAACCGAGTCTCGACACCTAATCGTCGATACCAACGTGCATACACATCGGTCACAATTTTCTCATAAGCGTGTCCCATATGTGGTCTTCCGTTGGGATAATCAATGGCGGTCGTGATATAAAAAGACTTCATCTCTCACCCTCTCGTTGATATTTTTTAAGAGCCTGCAGCGCATGCTGAGGATAATCTGAAAACACAGCATCCACACCCTCTTTAAAAAATCTTTCATACTCCAGCAGAGGATCCACTCCATAATCCAAAGGCAGGCGACCAGGATCGCTCCGAAAGGTCCAGGCATGAACGAGCAGGCCAGAAGATCGGGCCATCTCTACCAACCGTGAGCAGTTT
>JBILFF010000160.1:0-3848 GCA_044351695.1 Bdellovibrionota bacterium | reverse complement strand
CCAAAAATTTCGTCTGCAGATTAGAAATTTATAGGCACCAATGCCCCGCGCATAGTTTTGGATCTCTCGAAGACCGGAATCAGTCAACATGCGAGCATAGGTCAGATCCGGACGATCAAAAGGACGATCATCCGGCTCGCCCACCAGTTGAATCAGAGAATAAGGAGAATTTCTTTTAAGCCATTTTAAATTCTCGACTTCAAAAGATTGTATCAAAACCCGATGCGGAAATTTTTCAAAACCCTTCTCCCGCAAGACCTGAATCAATCTTTCTTCTAAACCCAAATCCAAGCTCCTAAAATAAGAAGAATGCTTAGTCTCGGGATACACTCCAAGCTTTCGAGGCGACTGAACGATGAGGTCAAGCACCTGCTCGAGTCGAGGAATCTTGTATTGATCATTAAAACTCTGATCTCGAAAAAGAAAAGTCTGACGAGCTCTGAGTCTCTGAATTTCTGCCCAGGTGAAATCTTCGCTAAACCAGCCTTCGACCATTTGGCCATCAATATTCTTTTTGGTTTTTCGATTTGGAAAAACATCGGCGACGTTCGTAGAGTTCGACAATTCGTTTTCATGCCGAGCAATAAGAACGCCATCTTGAGTGATCACCAAATCCGGCTCAATCCAGTGAGCCCCTTGCTCGATCGCTCGCTTAAAACTCTCTAGCGTGTGCTCAGGCAGCTCACCTGAGGCACCCCGGTGAGCGATTACCCAGGGCTGCGAATGGAGTGCCTGAGGCCCGAGGAGGGCTCCCCACAAGATCCAGACGGCCGATCGCTTCAAAAATGCCATCTCTCCTTTCTAGTCGTTCCGATCAGGCAGAGCTAGACTGCATATCAGAAAAATGAAAACCGCAGTTCTAACAGGTGCAAGTTCTGGATTTGGCTTTTTAGTCTGCCGTGAATTGTTAAAGCGTGGGTGGAATGTTTTTGCCTGCTTAAGAAATGCAGAGGCCCGCAGAAATCTATTCACTGAACTCCAAAAAGACAACGGCTCGCAACTTGAACTGGTGGATTTAGATCTCAGTCAGGCCGCCAGTCGCTCCCGAGCGATCGAGCAGCTTACAAAAAGTTCTTCTATCGATTGCCTGATCAACAATGCAGGATTCGGGCTTTTTGGGGCTCTTGAGGACCTGAGCGAAGATCAGCTACGACACCAATTCGAGGTTAATTTTTTTGGCCTAGTCTTTCTGACCAAAGCTCTATTGCCAAAGATTCGAGAGTCCAAAGGTCGAATCCTGAACCTTTCGTCGACTCTGGGCTTTACGAGTATTCCGCTCGCGGGGGCCTACAGCGCAAGCAAGTTTGCCCTTGAGGGGATGTCTGAAGCCCTCTTCTACGATCTCAAGAAATCGGGGGTGCAAGTCTGTCTGATTGAGCCCGGAGCTTTTAAAACTCAGTTCGGACAAAATATGCAGTGGGGAGTGACTAGCTTTTCTCATCTTTCGGTCTATTCGTCCGAATGCAGTGCCTTCAAAAACTACCGCGAGCAAAATCGACGCCGCCCAGCACCAGAAGAAGTCGTTTATCAAATTTTAGAGGCTTGTGAGCGCCCTAAAATTCCCCTTCGTATTCGTGTCGGCAAGGATGCGGCTTTAGCGTTCTGGACGCGCCGAATTTTGGGCGAGAGCCTTTATCTTTGGCTTGTGAATTTCGTCTTTCAAAAAGTTTTCGATCGATATCGTCTGAAGCCGTAAGTTTTTTCAACTTTACGCATCGCGCTAATGCGCTTTTGAACAAAATCTTTTTTGAGATTCCCTGAACGAGCCTGATTGAGCTTCTGATACAATTAAAAAATGGATAAGGGCTCACTGATCGGCATTCCTTTGGCAATGGCAAGTATTGTTGGCTGTTTGATTCTTGAAGGGGGAACCATCCGCTCCGTTTTGGGAGGCCCGGCATTTATGATTGTCATCGGAGGCGCCCTTGGTGCGACCATGTTGGAGTTTCCGTTTCACATCACCCTCAAGGCTTTCGCCGAAGCCAAGAAGGTGTTTTTAGGGGCGCATCATGATCACACTGCACTGATCGAACAAATTTTAAAGCTGGCGGGCACTGCGCGAAAAGATGGATTATTGGCCCTCGAAAAAGAGCGAAACAACATTACAGATCCTCTTCTCAAAGAGGCCGTTAAATACGCTGTGGATGGTCTTGATCCGAATTTGGTGCAGCAGATTTTGGATGCGCGGATTGAACATCGCCAACACGAAAAAGTCTTATGCTCAAAATTTTGGAAACAGATGGGCGCCTATGCCCCCACAGTGGCGATCGTGGGAGCTGTCTTAGGACTCATCATCGTGATGCAAAACCTCGACAAGCCCGAGCGCATTGGTCCGGGGATCGCCGTTGCTTTTATTGCGACAGTGTACGGGGTAACTTCCTCAAACGTCTTCTTTCTGCCCATGGGAGGAAAGCTCGGAATCCTGGCAGAGCACGAGGGGGCCTACTACGAGATCATCAAGACTGGGGTTCGCGACATTCAGATGGGAACTTCTCCGACCATTATTCAATCGCGACTGGCCGCTATTCTCGATGAAGAAGTGAAAGAAGATGCCGCATAAAAAAAGGGAAGGTTTTTACACCTTCCCTTATTTTCATCTCTTTTAAGCCGAAGCTTAAAAGGATTACTTCTTAATGCTTACTCCAGTGGGAAGCGCAGAAGCCACTTGAGCTTCAGTGAAGCTCTTTCCAGTGATTTCGACAGCTCCAGCGTCAGTCACTGTGGCTTTCTCAACGCCAGCAATTTTTTTGATAGCCGCTTCAATCAGGGCTTTGTTTTGAGTTGTCACACCAGTGAGAGTTCCCTTCCAGGTGGTTGAAGCAGGTGCTTCAGTTTTAGCTGGAGCAGAAGGACCATAGGCCATGACTGCAACGGGGGCGGTCAAAATTACAAGTGCAGTAAGTACTGTTTTCATTTTTATCTCCTTATTCATTCATTACGTCCCGAGAACCCTCAATGGCCCTCAGGACAGTTATTTATAAAAAGCTTTTGCGCAGATGAACCGTGACAATTTGATTTTAAAGTGAGCGTGAAATTTTATTCACTCTCAGTAAAGCCTACAAATGTTCTAGAGATAATTAGCGAATATCGGTTATAAAATAAGCTTTGCAACTAATTGAGCTTTTACGAAAGGATAAACCTATGAAACTTTTAAACACTGTTGTGATCTTGGCCGCATTGAGCAGTTTGTCTGCTTGTACCAAAAAAGAAGAAGCAGCTCCTGCTGCCACTGAGCAAGCAGCTCCTGAAGCAACTCCAGCTCCAGCGCCCGCCGAAGCAGCTCCTGAAGCAGCTCCAGCTCCGACTGAAGCGGCTCCTGCGACTCCTCCCAGCCAATAAAGAGTCGTAAAGATACCGATTGATTCAATGGGCCCTTTTAGGGCCCATTATTCGGTGAACATGCGCGTTATCGTTGTCGAAGACGAAAAGACCGTCGCCGAATTTCTTAGCCATAGCATCTCTAGCGCCGGATACGAAGTCAGGCGTTTTGAAGAGCTCAAAGACTTTTGCAGTTACCTTCAGAACCCAGATTCAGATCCTCCTCAGGTCTTTGTACTAGACCGCCTGATTGATCGCGAGGACACGGCCGATTTGCTATTGCAGATTAAAGCAAGGTTTCCTGAGTCTCGAATCATTTTTTTGTCGGCCATCGCCACCAGCGGAGAGAAAATCCGCATGTTAAAAGCAGGGGCAGACGACTATTTGGCCAAACCCTTTGCGATCGAAGAACTTCTTGCACGCCTAGAGGCTTTATGTCGACGCAGCTCTCTTCGAACTGATCTCATTGAGTATGGAAATCTAAAGTTGAATCCAAGCCTACAGCAAGCGGAGGTGGCTGGTCGAAAGTT
>JBILFF010000113.1:0-7015 GCA_044351695.1 Bdellovibrionota bacterium | reverse complement strand
GCGCTAAACGAAAAAACACAGACTCCAAAAAGTAAAACAGCAAAGATGAAGGCAAAAAACAAAAACAAATGCGGGAGAAGCTCGGCCATTCGCTCTTTTAATTATCTCGGACTTTCGAACAAAAATAAACTGAAAGGCCGGCTCTTCTTTACTTAGTCAACAAGTGTGGATTTGGTGGCGACGGGGTCCTGCGGAATCACTGGATAGCGCCCAGTAAAACACGCATCACACATGCTCTTTTTTTGAGAAAGCTTAGAGTGAATTTCTTCGACACTCAAATAACGCAAACTTTCAACCTGAAGGTAGTGCTGAATCTCTTGCTCGCTCATTCGTGCCGCAATTAAATGCTCTTTATTCGGCGTATCAATTCCATAATAACAAGGCGAAATCGTGGGCGGTGCAGCAATTCGAAGATGCACTTCTCGAGCCCCCGCTTCGCGTATGAGTTCGATAATTTTTTTAGAAGTCGTTCCCCGCACAATACTATCATCCACCACTACTACCGACTTACCCTTGAGAACACTCGTCTGAGGATTTTGTTTGATACGCACCTTAAAGTCCCGAATACTTTGATGCGGCTCAATAAAACTTCGCCCAATATAGTGATTTCGGATGAGTCCCATCTCGTAAGGCAAGCCCGATTCTTGCGAATAACCCAAAGCTGCTGACACGCCAGAGTCTGGAACGGGAATCACTAAATCAGAACGAAGCCCCCGATCTCGATCGCCCTGCGCCAGCAGTCTCCCCATTTGCTTTCGCTGCTCATAAACAGACTCCCCAAACACCAGCGAGTCGGGTCTAGCGAAATAAATCCATTCAAAAATACAAGGCCTTGGCTCTACTTTTGGAGAAAGCTGAAAGCTCTGCATTCCCTCCATCGAAAACTCAATCACCTCTCCCGGATGGACTTCTCGTTCATAGCGAGCTCCCACCAGATCAAAAGCGCAAGTTTCAGAAGAAACAACCCATCCCTGCCCCAATCGGCCCAGTACGAGTGGTCGAAAACCATGGGGATCTCGAACCACAAACATTCGCGTTCGATCACCGTCCCTGAGCATCACCAGTAAACTGTAAGCCCCCTCGACGCGCTCCAGCGCTGATTGCAGCTTTTGAAGCGGACTTCCCTTGGCGCGAGCCATCAAGTGAACGATCACCTCGGTATCTAAAAAACTCTGAAAGACACTACCCGTCTCTTCGAGTTCTGCACGAATCTTGAGCGCATTGGTAAGAGTTCCATTGTGTGCGATGGCCAGATCTCCCGTAGAGCTTTCGGCCCAGACGGGCTGCAAATTTTTGGTCGTACTCTCTCCCACAGTAGAGTAGCGCACGTGGCCAATCGCTCGCTCGCCAAACAGACTTTGAATTTGAGCTTTTGAAAATACTTTCTCGACTAATCCCGAATTTCGATGCCCAAAAAATTTTCCATGATCTGACGAGATGATCCCCGCACCTTCTTGACCACGATGCTGCAAAGCAAAGAGCCCCAAATACGTGATATGTGCCGCCTCGGGCACATTCCAAACTCCGAAGATGCCACATTTTTCTCTCAGAGACTTAAAATCACTCATCCAAAAACTCCGCGCCATGCCGAGTAGAGTTCTGCAATCGGACCCGTACAAAGAGGCCGAATCCGAAAGACCGGCTCTGAGAGAACCTGGCCCAAGCGTTTGCAGTCGAGTTTGAACTCCATCGCCCATTTCATCAGCTCCGCTCGTCGCGAAGCTTCGACTTCTACAACCACACGCCCCCCACCCTCGTGAAACAAAAGAAAATCACGACGTCCCGTCCACTTTGAGAGGTCGGCTTCAAAACCAAAAATATTGGACGCAAAACACGCCTCTGCCAAGGCCACGGCAAGACCTCCATCACTCACGTCTCGAAGACTTTGAAAAAGTCGCCGCTCATGTGCACCCAGCAGAGCCTTCTGCAGTTGGCGCTCGGCCTGCAAATCAATCCAAGGAAGTTGACCCGCTTCTTCAGGCCAAAACAACCTCGCGTAGGTGCTTCCGTGCGGAAGAGCCTGCGGATTGCCTGGAGCTTCGATTAACCAAACTTCATTTCCGGCCTTTTTAAACTGAGAGCCCACCGTTTTTTGAACATCATTAATTTTACCCACCATCACGACAAAAATCGTCGGATCAATATCCTTTGCCTCTTCACGCCCAGACTCGAGTCTAAAAATGGTTTGATTGTAGAGCGAAACATTTCCGCCAATACAGGGAGTGCCGAAAACGCGCATCGCCTCATTGAGTCCCTCAACACTTTCAATCAAACTCCACTGCACTTCGGCTTTTTTTGGATTTCCCAAATTGATTCCATCGGTCAAAGCCAAGGCCTCAGCTCCCACACAGGCTAAAGCACGAGCACATTCTGCAGCCGCATGATGTGCAGCGAGCCGAGGATTTACGCGAGCGTAGCTCTCATCCCAAGCTCCCTTAATACCCAAGCCTAAATGTGGATGCTCATGACTTCCCAACCAAAGAACTGCTGCCTCCTGTCCGGGACCAAAAAGCGTGCTCGCACCCACTGTAGAATCATATCTCTCATAGACGGCTTGCTTTGAAGCGATTCTAGGTTCTGAGAGAAGTCTTTGAAGAGCTCTCCACTCTTCACGCACATCGGAGACTGTCTCGACGGTCATGGTTTGCTCTACAGGCTTTTGCTCCTTTGGAGCGGGTAGGTCGGCGAGTGGAGGATCCATGAGGCGCTCCACTGGCAGGTTTACGACCTGCTGCGCTTGAAAACTCATCTTTAAAAATCCATCACCCGTTGTCTCACCAATGGTCTCGGCTTCGCAGTGCCATTTTTTTAAAATATCTTTGAACTTGGATTCACTGCCTTTTCGCACGACCGCCAGCATTCGCTCTTGAGACTCCGAAAGTAAAAGCTCAAAAGCTTGCATTCCGGTCTCACGCATCGGAACTCGATCGAGATCAATGCGCATCCCGATATTTGATTTTGCTGAGATTTCCATGGTTGAGCACGTTAGACCGGCAGCACCCATATCTTGAATGGCCAAAAGATCGTCGGCCAGTCTCTCCATGGACTCGAGACAAGCCTCCATCAAACATTTTTCTTTAAAGGGATCCCCCACTTGCACCCGAATCTTTTGCTCCGCATTTCGAGCTTCACCCGCTTCAAAATCGGCGGAAGCTAAAAGCGAAGCTCCATGGATTCCATCTCGTCCCGTCTTCGCTCCCCAGATCATCACGCTGTGGCCGGCCTGGGCGGTTCGCGATCTAAAAATCTTTTCGTGGTCGAGTATGCCCACGGCCAAAACATTGACCAAAATATTATGATCGTAACTCGAATCGCAGTGGATCTGACCCGTCACATTGGGCACGCCCACACAATTCCCGTAGTGGGAAATACCCGAAACGACCCCACGCAAGAGGTACTGCTGCTTTTTATTTCTGAGGTCTCCGAAGCGCAAAAAATTTCCGGTCGCGATAGGCCGTGCCCCCATCGTAAAAATATCTCGCAGTATTCCCCCCACACCTGTCGCGGCCCCCTGAAAGGGCTCCACGTAACTCGGATGGTTGTGACTCTCTACCTTAAACGCAATGGCTCGTCGCTCATCCAAGCGAATCAGGCCAGCGTTTTCGCCAGGACCTTGAAGAACTTGAGGTCCCTCGGTGATGAGTCGTTTGAGTGCCCACTTGGAGCTTTTGTAACTGCAGTGCTCACTCCACATCACCGCAATCATTTGGAGCTCCTCATGAGAGGGCGCTCGCCCTAACTCATCAACGAGATGTCTCCACTCTTTTTCGCTCATGCCTAATTTTTTAGCTTGCTCCCAGTTCATCTCACTCATGCTAAGGCCCTTGCTGCATTCGTCCAAAAGAGGCGGCCATCACTCAGTCGTAGATCTTCAAAAGAAGCCCGCTCCGGGTGAGGCATCAGACCCAAAATCGAGCCCTTTCCCAGTCTTCGATAAACACCTGCAATCGAATCATACGAACCATTAAAATTTTGCATGTAGCGAAGCGCCACTTGAGCTTCGGCAAGATCCATCTTAGGAGCCTGAAAATTTCCGAAACCATGAGCGACCGGCATTTTAAGAATCCGACTTTGATCTTCAGCACCAAACCAAGGAAAAGCCTCGCCGACCACTTGGCACTCGACAGTTTTAGAAACAAACTTTAGGTGATGATTCACCTTAAGAATACCAGGCAAGAGTCGAGCTTCGAGTAAAATCTGAAAGCCGTTGCAAATCCCAAGAACATGCGCCCCTTCCTCAATCGCAGCGGGCAAAGATCTCATGGCTTGACTGATTTTTGCAATTGCCCCTGTTCGAAGATAGTCCCCAAAACTGAATCCGCCCGGAATAATCACGACATCAAATTGCTCTGGCGCAATCGGCTGATCATGCCAGTGATATTCGACCGGACAGGTCGCGTGGCTGCGAACGGCTTTGAGCGCATCGGCATCACAGTTGGATCCCGGAAACTGTAAAATCGCCCAAGGCTTCACGCCACGCACTCCACCTCAAAATTTTCCATCACCAGATTGGCTAAAAGCTCTTGAGCCATTTTTCGAGCTTGCCCAATCGCCTCGTTTTTATCGGCCGCTTCAATTTGAATCAAAAAACTTTTCTCGCACTCCACCCGCTTGACTCCACGAAACTCAAGCGACTCCAGTGCTTGCTGAATAGCCTCGGCCTGGGGATCGAGAATCCCCTCTTTAAACTTCACATGAACTCGAAGCGAAAAAACACTCATCTTGGACTCCTTTTATTCTGTCGGAGGCAAAGCGCTTTGAAGCCGTCTCCAAACCTCTCGATAGCCAATCATTAAATCGCCTAAATCAAAACGAAACCGATCCTTATCCAATTTTTCTTGAGACTCCAGATCCCACAGACGACAGGTATCGGGCGAAATTTCATCTCCCAAAATGATCTGATGGTGAGCATCAACACCGAACTCCAACTTAAAATCCACTAAGCGCAGTTGCGCCCGCGCAAAAAGCTCGCCGAGAACTTGATTGACCAGAAGGGCGATCACTTTCATCTGATTTAAGCGCTCGGGGTTTTGATCAAAAAGAGCGACCAAAATTCCCTCACTCACCTGCGGATCCCCTTGAGAGTCATTTTTTAAAAACCATTCAACCAAAGGGGGTTCGATGGGTCGACCCTCCTCAAGCCCTAAGCGCTTGGCGAGCGAACCTGCCACGACGTTTCGCACCACCAGCTCTACAGGAATCATTTTTAATTTTTGAGTGACCAAACTGGCCGGCGCTTGCCAACGCAGAAAATGCGTCTTAATACCACGGCTCTCCAGGAATTTAAAAAGCGCGGCCGAAATTTTGGAGTTCATTTCTCCTTTACCCTCAAAATCGGCCTTTTTTTGACCATTGAAAGCAGTGGCAGAATTTTTAAATTCATGAAGAATCTCGGATTCACTGAGTCGATAAAGGCGCTTCGCCTTACCTTCATAAAAGGGCGCGGGTTGAACAGCGGGCGACATGAGCTAGAAAAGCATGAAAGCGGTGACTAAACCAACCACGAAGTCTGCTTGCTTTTGCGGGGCGAGCCGCCCTAGTTTAAGCCTCAGTGGAGCCCAGGGAGAACCCAAAATCTTCAAGCGCAGCGAACTCAAGGTCGGCCGCAGGGCAGACTCCCATGATGAGGCAGTGGCGGGATTTGCGGGCTTTAGCCGGGGATAGCCTCTTGTTTTTTAGATTAGGAGATTTTTACGAGCTTTTTGAAGAAGATGCCCTCGTCGCAGCTCCACTCATGGGTGTAGCCCTCACCTCGCGCAACTCTAAGGGGAAAGACGCGCCCGCTCTCTGCGGTGTTCCGGTCGCGCATCTTGAAATGTATTTGAATCGTCTTTTGAATGCAGGCAAATCGGTGGCCCTTGCCGAACAAACTGAGCTGCCACAACCGGGTAAGAATCTTGTTCGACGCGAGATTGTTCAGTGGTTCACGCCCGGCATTCGATGGTTTGATCACGCTACTGGTGAGGCCCGCGAGTCCGAAACTCCTATGCTGGCTTGTGTTTCTGGAACTGCGCGTTCTTGGGCGGTAGCCGCTGCAGACGTCAGCTCGGGCCACTGCGTCGTTGAGACAGGCAGCGATCTCGATGCTCTTGCTGATTTTTGTGAGAACTGGGGGGTCCAGGATTTACGGGCAACTCCAGAAATCTCGCGCGAGCTCAGGGTAGGATTCACTCGTCCGCGGCTTGAGATTCCTGCGGCTCGCCATCAAGAGACCATACTGAAAGCACTCTCTCTTCATGACTGGCAAGACTGCTCGGTGCTAAAACCCCTTGAGCAGAGCGCGCTGGCAAGTCTGATTCAGGTTTTAGCAGAAGCCCATCCAAAAAGGAGCATTCGCTTGCATCCTCCAGGTCAAGAAGCGCATCGCGTGTGGATGAATGCTGCTACTCGTCGGCACCTTCATCTTTTTGAACCACGCGAAAATTCAGTGCTTAGTTTTTTGGATCACTGTCAAACGGCTAGAGGGCGTCGGCTGTTACGTGAAAGACTTCTCTCGCCGACCAATGATCTTGAAGAAATTCTTCGTCGGCGGCGACTGGTGAATATTTTTAAAGAGAAGAGCTTGGGAAGAAAGCGCTTTCGCGAGGAGCTCAAGGCCATTTTAGATTTGGACCGATTATTTAGGCGCTCACGTGGGGCCCCTCATCTTTGGTCGATTCAGCAAAGTTTACGCGCGGCAAGTTTGGCTGTCGACGCACTCCCAGACGCTGATCTGCAAGAGACCGCACATCCATTGAGATCGGCTTGGCTGCCTTTTTTAGATCTTCTGGAGAGCAAAATTCAAAAAAGCGAAAGCACCGATCAAGGCTGGGTGAGAGATGGTGTTTTGCATGAACTCGATGAGTTGCGAGACCTGAAGCGCAACACCCAGAGTCATATCGAGAAGACAGAAACGCGCCTTCGAGAGCAGTTCGGAATTTCAACTTTAAAACTCAAACTCCATCAAGTCTTTGGATTAGTGGCTGAGGTAAGCGCTCTTCATCAAAGTAAAATAGCGGGGCAGGCCGATCTGCGC
>JBILFF010000176.1:0-3114 GCA_044351695.1 Bdellovibrionota bacterium | reverse complement strand
TTCCTGGGCTGTTTTCCTGATTATTTTTTGGATCTTAAGAAAAATGCTTCGCGATCGTGAGAATCGCGACCCTTTCGGGCGTAAGCCCGCTATCTCGCCCGGGGGAGGCGCTGAGAGACTGTGGGACTGACATTCCCATCGAAAGCGATCAAGGCAGACGCTCCCCATGGCGCAACATGCGAATCGGTTTATCGGGAATGCATCGAAGGAGAGATAAACCTCGAAGAGCGAGTTTTTTGCCTTCAAAGAAATGGCTGCCCTGCCGAGCTACGCGGCCGCCCTCGACGAATGTGGACACCTCTTGTTGTGCCCTCTCATTGTCCGCGCCACGCGTATAGGTGTAACTTGTTTGGATTACTCTGTGATCCCATTAACGACGGAGACAATACTGTAAGCTGCAATCCCCAAGATGTTGGCATTCCAAATAGGAAAACTCCCGATATAGATGCGTCATATGAAGAAGAACTTATCGACATCAGGTACGACGTAAATCCGATGAACGATTATTGACACTAAGCAATTGCGCGGTTCAGAGGGCCGCGACACCGTTTTTCGGTCTCATCCGAATATCTCTGAACTCAGATTGGGTTGAGTTCAGTTCATTCTTTAAGTTTTGTCTCAACCGTCTTGCTGCAAGCCAATCAACCAATGTTTGGAAGTGGCCGGTGTGTCCTTAAATTGCTCGTCAATGCACCTACTTGAGTTAGGCCGATAGCTATGCTAGCACGCGCAGGTGAAGACCGCTTTGACCTCAGCTATTTTGTTTTTGTTGGTAATTCAGGCGACTTATGCGGATGATCCAAGTCAGCATTGGCCCAAAGGCGAGTGCACCGCAAAGAATGTGGTGCAAATCTGCGAGGGCTCAACCGATTGGATGATCGGTCTCTATAAAACTGACGGTTTGCGATGGGGTTTGCTTCGCGGAAGTTCTGCAAGTGAAGTTCAGAAGATTCTTGAAGAGCGGCGCGAATTTCAAACCATGGTCGCCGCCTACTCTAAAAAGGATCCCTGTCAAAATTATTCAGATAACTACTGCAATCCGACAGCCCCTTATTGTCGAAAATGTTTTCCGAATATCCGCTACGGTTCACAAAATACCGAGGCAGAACAAATCAAAGAGCGTCGCACGCTCAATCGCCTAAATCAGTGGAGCGAGAAAGTGGATCGCGCGAAGGCTCCTTTCAAGGAGTTGAACAAGCAAGTCGTCGAAATGATCGAAAAAGAAGGATTGAAGGCATTGATTCAAAGGGCGCCAAATATTGGTCGCTTTCTCGAGCAAGCTTCGGAAGCTCAGAAGAAGATCGAAGAAATATATTCTGCGCACGAAGATTTTATAAGACTCAACGAACTCTCGATGGAGTCGATCGATGATCTCATGAGCGATGCTGAAGATCTTTCTAACGAAATCGATGCTCTTGAGGCGGCCTATAAAAAGATTTCGGACAAAGAGAAAAATCAATTAATAGAAAAAGTAGCAAAACTTTTTGAGACCATGCGCCCGGCGAAACCTGCGGCACCTGGCCCCGTCGCGACGGCCCCTGCGCGCAGCACGCCTTCAACTCCTAGCTCTGCACGCCAAAGCCTAACACCAAAACAAGAAGAGCTTCTAAAAAATGTGCGCCACCATGTAAGGCTGAACACGCCAAGAATGGTTCGGGGATATCAAGTGAAGGGCGGCCAATTCGACGATCGAGGACAATGGATCGATCAATACAACGATCAAGGTGCCGGCTATGATTATACCATTTGGGGTACGAGTGCTTTCGCCTATTGGCCAAAGGGCGATCATAAATTCTATCGAAACGGCGAAGCTTTTTATCCTCTTTATTCTTTAGCGAACGCTGTGACGGGCACCCCGATCACCGAGCCCAAGTATATTAGTTTTGGCCCAGTTTTCGGAGAAGGCTTGATTCAATTTGAAGGAGGAAAGCTCAACACCACAGCACCCGATCGAAAATATTTTGAATCGATCGCTTTTGGGTTTATCGACGCTAACGGCAAAGAGGTAGTGCCGCCTCAATATAAAGATGTAGGATATCCCTCAGAGGGCTTGATCCCCGTCTTTGACGAAACCTGGAAGTATTTAAATTTGTCGGGAAAGCTCGTTTTAGAAACAGACTATACATCTGCGACGGGATTCGTAAACGGACGCGCACTTGTTGGCCGAAGAAATTCCAAAGGCGTTTATGAAAACTATCTCATCGATCCCAAAGGTCGAAAAATTAAAGACGCTCCGCAGGGCAGCGGCTTGAGTGGTGTCTATTTTATTAATGGAAAGCAAAGACTACCAATGATTCGATCGGCCTCCATAGACTCTTCTAAAGTGGGCATTTTCGATGCCGCCTACGAAGAATGGTTAGTACGGCCTGAGATGAACAGGATCTATCAGGGCTATTCGCAACTAGGCCCCTCACTTTCTTCGTTCTTCATACTTGAAGGCCAAGACGGAGAAAGTATTTACAATCGGAATTTTCAAGAAATTTATAAAATCCCCGCCCACGAAGAATTCTTTTCAACAAGTACTCCCCAAATTGCGGAAAAGTGGATGACCGAGACTCGTTGGAGAATTGTTTACTTAAGGTCTAAAGCAAATCCGGACCAAGAAAATCGCGGTGTCTTTATTAATTTAGAGACTGGAGAACAAAAGCCCTTATGAAACATTTTCTGAATTTCTTCTTATTAATAATCGCGTTCTTGTCCGTGAACGACAGTGCTTCGATTCTGGCCGTAGAAGCGAATCCAGACAGTCGCTTACTGAGCGGGCGTGCTCACTATCTTGCTTCAAACGGATCTTTTAAGGATTTTGATGATTTTTTGAAAAAGCATCCAAGTATTGTCGATAGCATTGATGACGTTGGGGACCATCTTGCTCTCAGTGCTGCGATCAATCGCTCCTCCGATAATTTTGAACTCGTGATTCAGCTGCGACCAGAACTCAAGAATAGAAGAAATCGCTGGCACCGATCACCAATTCACTATGCAATCATGTTTGGGTCTATCGAAGTGCTTCGATTTTTACTCGACCGCGAACCCATCGATCTAAACAAACAAGATCTACTTCTCCAAGATTCTCTTGGATCTGGTAGGCCCCTGAGAATAGCCGTTCGAAACCTT
>JBILFF010000156.1:0-4053 GCA_044351695.1 Bdellovibrionota bacterium | reverse complement strand
CAGTTCGAAGTAGTAAAGTTTTTGGTGGAACGGGGGGCGAAAGTAAGAACCTCACAAGACCGTCGGCCGGAGTTAGCGATTAAACATTTTATAGAATCTCAGTACCCCCTAAACCCAACACGTAAATTGATGGCGGAAGAGATTCACAATTTTATAAGTGGCTTTCCTTACCCGCCGCACGACAATCCTGATCAGCGAGCTATTTTCACTAGACGATTTGTGGAGGAGGTTCAGCGGAATGGATTTTCGCAAGATGCGAAAGAATTGATTACTATCGGGGGAGCGAGTCTCACTGACATCGTCGAGATGAAATTTGAAAACGGTTACTATACCGTTCGCGCGAACGCTCTGGGTCTACTGACCTATTACGCGAAGCCTGAAGAATTTAAAGAGGCCTTAAAGCTTATTGAATTCGCGCATGAAGACCTCGACGTTGCCATTCGTGCGCTGCATTTTTTCGCCAGGATCACACGCCATCAAAACGAGGATATGATTCAAAATTATATCACTCTTCGAAAGTTAGGAGCCTGCGGACCTGGCCAAGGAGTGGACTACCTTGACTTTCAAGATGGTCGACGAAGTTTCGAGAAGCACGAAATCGAATCCAAGTGATTTGATCCTGCTTCTCGGTAGGCATCCCCCTATTCTACGGACTCGCAATGAAATTTAATCTTTCTTCGTATATGACAGACGCGGAAGTGAAAAAGCTTTCAAGGGATTCCAGTTATCTTAAGGAATACTTAGAAGTCATTAAGTTGACTGTATCCTTGCGATGACGGAGTTCTAGCCGGACTGGTGCCCGCTTTATCATCCGAGAGTTATTGCTTGATTGGTCCAATCACGATGTCATCTGAAGGGTCATCGGTATTTGATCCCATGGATCGCAAAGAAACCGAATTCCCCTTGTATTCAATTTTATAATCCTCCCAGTACCCGTCTGTGACGTGACCAAAAAGCGATTGATCCCGTTTGATCTCGAGATCTGAAAGACTTTGGATTCTCATTTTTTTGGCTGCATTCACTTTAGGGATAGGACCTCCAAAGGCCATATTTTTCGTGGGGGGTCAGATCTGGATGCCTGCGTTTTGAGTTTGAGTAAGACGCAATCGACATAAGATTATCTTTCCTGGGCTGTTTTCCTGATTATTTTTTGGATCGTAAGAAAAATGCTTCGCGATCGTGAGAATCGCGACCCTTTCGGGCGTAAGCCCGCTATCTCGCCCGGGGGAGGCGCTGAGAGACTGTGACAGCATCTTTCTGTAATCATAACCCGGACTTAAAAACGCTGTATGCGTTTTTAAAAACATTAATTTCTGCGCTGCGTTACGCGCTTGGCCCTCACGGATTGGGCCATCGTTCATTTGGCTCTAAATGGCATTTATGGAGTCGACTTCTTAAAGAAGTTGGAAGAGCTGAACAAGGCTTCGCTGTTGGAGGTTGGCTTGAGCAAGAACCGCAATTTGGGCTTGTTGTTGAATTTGCAATTTTACGAGTTCGGCGGTGCTTTCGGCAAAATCAACCGCAAACAAGCGCTCGCGAGATTCACTCAAGGTTTCGGCGAGGGAGGATTGTTGATCGCGGGCAAGGTCCAGACGATTAATCGAGCTGCCTATTTTTGCAATTGCATTTTGAAGCGTCTCAATCGCTCCGTCGACAAGAGGCAAAAGATCTTGAGCACTTTCGGTCGACAAAACATTCACTGCAGATCTTCGAGCCAACGAATTGGACTGGCCGTAAACGATCTCCCAAAGTCCAAGCGCAAAGGCTCGTATATCAATAAGTCCATCGCCATTAAAATCATCTAGGTACGAACTCCCACCAATGTAATTCGTAGGATAGGTGGATGAAGCAAAGTTCCCACCTCCCGTTGCGAGAAAAATCCGACCCCCCTCTCCAAAGTCATCAATACCATCTTTGTTGAAGTCAGCCACTTTCATGGCTGACGAGCCACCGTCAGGATTTAGGCCGAAGAAGTTTGTCGTCAGCGTAAATGTGCCGAGACCATTGCCTAAATAAACATCTGCTCTTTGGCCGAGAGTTACAGGTGGGCCAACCGAAAAGACTCCTCCGTAAGCAATGAGATCCGCCTTACCATCCCCATTAAAATCTCCAGTTTGCACTCGATGGTCAGTAAAATCCGAAGAGATGGCCAAAGTGGATCGGCTTTGTAAACTTCCAGTACCATTACCCAAATACAGGGTGATATTGTCAGAGCCACTGTTTCCGATGGCCACGTCTTTCGATCCGTCACCATTCATGTCTAAAACTTTTACGCTGCTAG
This sequence comes from Bdellovibrionota bacterium, assembly GCA_044351695.1. Taxonomy (GTDB): domain Bacteria; phylum Bdellovibrionota; class UBA2394; order UBA2394; family UBA2394; genus JBILFF01. The sequence goes on along the minus strand of JBILFF010000156.1, from coordinate 1,772 downwards.
CCGTTGTTCCGGTGCCATAAGAAGTGGCAGATGAATAACCGCCGCTACCGTCTGAAAGAAAAACATTCAATCGAGAGCCATAGAGCGCCAAGAGATCCAAATCACCATCGCTGTTCAGGTCCGCCACTTCGTAGTCAGTGGCAGCCCCAAGTCCTTCTAATCCGATAGTCGCTACTTTGTTAAAACTTCCATCGCCATTACTTTGATAAAAGAATGCGTTGGTAGCGGTGCCAATAATGAGGTCTTTGGTACCATCGCCATTGATGTCGGCGGTCTCAAGGTTGGTGACCGTAGAGCCAATCACGAGAGTTCTGGTCGAAGTAAGCTTGCCAGAACCATTATTGATTTGCAGTATCACTTGAGTGGGAGTGGCCTGATCAACAGTAGCAACATCAGCGGCTCCATCGTTGTTAAAATCACCGGAGTCTCCGATGAATCCAATAACGGTTGTATCGATCGCATAAGCTCCAAAAGAGCCGTTAAAAATATCGTCTCTAAAAATCTGAGAAGAAGAAGTGTCTAGACCAGAAAGAGTAAATATACTTTCTTCGCTGGTTTGCAAATCGATGCCGGTGGAGATTCTCTGTAGAATTTTTATGTCATTGAATTCGGTTTCATTGTTAATGCGATCATATTCTGTAAGAAGAGTTTTGACTTCGGTTTGTAGATTGGCTCGATCCGTCGCCGATAATATTCCGTTGGCGGCTTGAGTCGCGATCTCTCGAATTTTTTGTAAAATTTCAAGTTGGCTTTGCAGAGCAGAGTCTGCGGTTTGTAAGAATCCTTGTTGAACGTTTAAAGTCTTAGAGACTTGAGCCAAGCTTCTGACTTTAGAATCGAGGCGCGTGAAAAGCGGCGAGCGATCGACGCCTTCTTTTTGGTCACTCGAGAGCTCACGCAAGACGCGACCGATGGCGCGGCTGGTAAGCTGCAAGTTCGAAATGGCAGACAGGTTGTAGCCTGTGACTCTCATCTTAAATTCTTAAGTCCTTTCAATACTCTAAAATGTTATGCCCCGCGTCATCGCAAGGAAATCATCCGATCCACTCGTCCATTCGGAATTAAACAGCATTTGTTTAATTCTAAAATCGGAGCAGATGTTTTTGGTGTGTGCTTAGAATTGCTTAACGCCCAAGATGAAAACGCGTCAGGAGACTGATGCTTCTGTAAGAATTTCGGGGCCAAGCATGGTTACCTGCGAGTAAAATTACGAGCGTATAAGGCGAAAGAGAGCGATCAAGGCGCTCAGTCCGGCCAGCGCCCAAAGAACGGGCTCGGCAAAATGACCTGGAATCATCGCACTCACAAAAACGGAGCTCATCAAAAAACCCGTAAACAGCAGAATCGATGCCAAAAGTTGGTTGCTTCTTTTCAGACTCAGAAAACCTTTTTCGAGGCCGTCTTGACTGGGGAACAACTCGTCGGTTTCGAGCTTATGTGCCAGCGTACGAATGACTCCTGGCAAAAGGCGCAAGCCCTCGAGTCCTCTTAAAAGATCTCTCGATATATTCTGTGCTGAAAACTGGCGACGAAGAATCTCTTTAGAAAAAGTTTGGCCGAAATCTGAAAATCGAAAGTCAGGATCCAAGCTTCGTCCAACGTGCTCAAGGGTGACGACGGCTCGAAAAAACAAAATCAAATCTCGAGGGAGGCGAATGCGATGCTTTTGAGCGAGGGATAGGACCTCCAAAGGCCATATTTTTCGTGGCGGGTCAGATCTGGATGCCTGCGTTTTGAGTTTGAGTAAGACGCAATCGACATAAGATTATCTT
>JBILFF010000027.1:0-21594 GCA_044351695.1 Bdellovibrionota bacterium | reverse complement strand
AATTTGGCAATCATCTGCGCGATGGAGGGGTGGCGGGTAACTTGGTGGTGGTTCCTAATCAACCTCTGCAAAAGTGGGATGCTTCAGACTATTTAAGTGTATCGTGCACCTCGACGACCGCAATTAGTTCTTGTTGTAATCCCGCAAATGCAAGCATCTCTTGCGTGGGGCCCTCCGATTTAGCCTCGGTGCGCATAGACTCTCAGTGGGCAAGAGAGTTTACCGATCGAAAACAGATGAATTTAACGGACCCTCTGCTGAGCCTTGCGAATGGAGAGCTTCTCAAGAAATTCTTATTTTCGATGGTTCCACGCAACTATGCTTTAGAGAGTGAGGACGGGGGCGCCTTAGCAGTATCAGCCAGTTGTATGGCGCCTGAAAATCGCTGCAAGCCGGGTTGTAGCGACTATTTTAATAGCGATGATCGCGGCAGTCCCCGCTGGAAGGGATACGGCATGTATGTGGGGCACGACTCCGCGGGCGTGCCCCTCGTCTCTTCTGGTTACTGTCGCTGCGGAACAAAAGACCCCGGCCGAGACGGAGTGGTGGGAAACACAGATTATACTCAATTTGTTCCCCCCGACACACCTGCGGGACGTTTAAATATCGAGGCTTATCGCCCTCCTTTATTGGTGAGCGGGGCGCCTAATCCGGCAAATGTTCAAGTCAATGGATGTGCCGCACACTTTGGAGATGTGTATGAGTACTCCTTCAATCATCCGCCGATGTTTGTTTGGAGGGTTGGTCTAGAGACGGCTGCGGCTTCGGAATTCGGGCATACGGGGACGGGCAGTAATCTTTATGGCAGTTGGTACCGCACAACAAATGAACTTTCATCCATCGATAAGTTTACCTGGGACTGGAACCGCTTTGAGGAACTTTGGACTAATTACCGACAGCATCCTGCGCGCAATTCCGATGGATCAGAAAATCTGGCTGCCTGGTGGGTGAAGCATATTAAGTGTTATCTTGCGCGGGACTTTGTTTCTAGTTGGATGCGAAAGATTTTTTATGGCCAACCCAATGCTATTACAACCGAAGATCTCGCAAAAGTTACAGCTCCCGGGGGTCGTCCGCCCTTTGGTCCGTTTGTTATTGGTAATTCAGGCGATCGATTTGCAGCTCCGATTGAAGAAAAGTGTCTTTGCAGGACGCAGGAAACGCCGAGTTTTCCGAATATTCAAACACGAGAAGTTTGTAATCATGCGGCAAATCCAACCGAAGTAATTTGTCCGAATACTTGGCATACGGTCGACACAAACGGTAATCCCGTAGGTCAGTATGTGACAGGAACTGAAAATCTGGCGGAGGGCCTAAAAAGAAAGATCTATTTGGTAAACGGCAGTGCGCCTGGGGACTATACGGATGCTTTAAGTCTTACACAAGCGGCTCGCTGCCAGTGTTTAAGCGAAACTTATAATCCCCCTTATAGCGACAACAGCGATTTGCCTTATTTCGAGGGCCATCCTTTCAGTAATCTTTGGGACTTTCGGGTTGATCCGGGAAGCTCCGTTTTTTCAGGCAGCCGCTCGAGTGTTGGGTCAGAATTTTATACATTCATTGCAGGACCTACGGGGACCAATAACGCACTCGCTCCAGGCGATTCTAGCTTACAGCCGATTATCTCTTTTGCCTCATCTAATCACACAGGTTCTTCCACGAGTTTTACTCCGCCTACAGAAGCTCACTTAAAAAATGCTTTGGGGATAGCCCCGGTTAGTCAGCCTTATCCGCACGCGTCTCCTTATGTGCGATCAGTTAAGGTGCACTACAAAAGCTCTCCAAATGGCGAGTTAATCATTTCAAATCCTTGGCGCTGTGATTCGAGCTTTCCCTCTGGGTATATTTCAAAGTGTACGGAGCCTTACGATCTTGCTTCCGTAAATGATTCATCTCTGGATCCAGTACCTGAGGAGATTAACGAACTTAGATCGATCCGGCAGTTTTTGCTGTCTCGGCAGGGAGCGAGCGGTCTGACACCAGCACAAATCGATGCCTACTTAGGTTACTGCCGCACGAGTTGCATAAATGAGCAAAACTTCGCATTTAATGCAAATCAGTGGTACGTCAAAAGTGGTTTAGCTTGGATTAGAGCCAAAATTACAGGCTCAGGCTCAATCAACAGCATTCCGACTCAATGTGGTGGTAGAATTGTAAATTGGGTTCCACAGAACTAAGTCTCTGAAATTGAGGTGAACTTATGTTTTTGCTGCGAAAAGCTTGTCGAGCTTCTGCGATGATGTTTGCCCTGGTGGTCGTGGCGGTCATCGGGGTTTTGATGGCTGCTTGGGGATCGAGATCTGATAGGGCCCTGAGCACCGCTGCCAGTCGAAGCTTATCTGAATCGCTTCAGGCCAAAGCCGATGCCAACTACGAAAGAATTTTAAAGGCGACTTTAGAGGCTTACGCCTGGGCCACTCAAGTGCATCGTGGCAGCTCTTCAGCGGCTCTACCCGCTGCTCCTGATCTTTTGGCCGGGTATGAGGGAAATTTAAATGCTTTAGAGACGCAGCTTCGCGGAGCTTGCGGTAATCCGTGCATGGCTTCGGATATGAATGAATTTCATTCTAAAGTTTTTCCGGCGCAACGCGCAGCGCAAGATAGTTTTCGGTTTCAAATCACCGCTTTAGAGAATGCGCATTTTGAAAGCGAGAGACCTGAGCAGTTTCCGAAACGATTTCAGCTGGTGATTTGGCAGCAAGATTCTCAAAATCCAGGTCAAGAGCTTCGGGTGTCTGGGCAGTTTGCCGTGGGTCCAACCAGTTTTTCGGATTTCAGCACTTTGGCTTATTCTATGTCTCCGGGTCCGGTCGTGGTGGGGGCGGGTGAGCATTCAAAGGTCGGTCTCTTTTTTGCTTTGACTGATTCTGCGGGGCAGGCGTTACCTCAGCCCACTGAGAACTGTAGCACTAATCACTCGGATCCAAACACCCCACCCCCGCTGCGAAATTTTAGTATCTACTACTATCCACCGCCTGGGGCCACTCTGAAGGCAGATCTGGTCGCGTCGAATGTGGACTCGGCTAGGCATTGTTTTGGCATCTCCAGAGTTCATCAGTGGGGTTATAGTTGGGGGGGCTCCAACTTCACCCTCGGAACCATTGATATTAAGTCGCTGATGGTCACCGGAAATCCAGTAAGTGATATCGAAAATAATCTGAGGACCAGAGCCCAGCAAGCTTTGAGCCATACTCCTCGCCCAGCTGGCCCTGCGTCGGACTCGAGCATACCTAACACGGGCTCGAGCATAACTAACACGGAGCTTCAGAATCGGAATCAAAATCCGATCTCTCCTCGAGTGTTAAAAGCGAGGCCATCGAGTTCTTCAGGGGGCTCACCCCTTCCCTTGGGTGTCGTGCGCTTTCCTCCACTTTATATGCTTTTGATCTCCGCTGACTCTGTCTCTAAAGGGAATACCACCTCTGAGGCGGTCTCAACGCTTGGGAGTGACTGGAATTGGAAGGCGGTGAGGGCCGACTTGTGGGCCGGTGGCGTAAACGCAGACGCTAGCGATTTTACGATTAAGTATGAAATTACCTATAGAAGTGGAGACGGTAGTCTCATAAGGGTAGAGGTACACAACGGGCCGGCCAGCGCTTTACCCGTTGATTTTCGGGAGAATATCGCGACCGACGCTCCGATTCTCTATGTCTCTCCTCTGCCGGGAGAAAAGAAGATCGAATGGGGCAAAAAAGATTTGAACTTTTTTACGGCTGGCCCGGCGGTTTTTAATGCCCCTTTTGTGCTGCATACACAGGCTCAAGCTCCGGAACCGGGAGAGAATATGGGGCGTGTGGCTTTTGTAAACTTTGGAGATTCGGGATCCGCAGCTCAGCTCAACCAGAGCACCTTAGCTCTGGAGTATCGTTCGAACCCGGTGGGCGCCCCCCCGACACTTGGAGCGATCAAAAATGGCTCGGTCGACGCCCCTTCGGCCAGTCAGTCAACGATTCAGATCGATGCGAGCCTGATCAGCTTAGCGCCTCAAGGGGGGCGTCCGGCGGCGCTTTCAACAAGTCTTCTCGAGCCAGGATCATTTCCTCGTGCTTTAGGCGCTTGTAATTTTACAGGAGCTCTTTGGTCTCGAGAGAGAAATGATCAGCTTCGCTTAGCGGCTCCTAACTTGCAGTCTGTGGTTACAGGTTGCACACGGATTAATACGAATTTTCCGGCAAAATGGAAGAGCTCTCCACTCTTAAACATTAAGTCTTCAAACTTGTTGGGCGTGACTGAGTTTGGACGCACTTATCATCTCGAGAACACCGGCTTGCGGTCGCGAATTGCTGAGGCCAAAAAATTATTAAATTTTTAAGATTTAGACAATCGCTTCGCCTCTCGATAAAAACGATGCATGTTTTGGGGTCGTCGGCAAAAGATGGGCGTGCATTTGGTGGGTATTGGCGGCAGCGGGATGAGCGGTATTGCTGAGGTGCTTTTGGCTTCGGACTTTCGTGTTTCGGGCAGCGACCTCCATCTTACTCCAACCACGCAGCGTTTGATTGCGCTCGGAGCACAAGTCTTTATGGGCCATGCGGCAACGAACGTCACTGATCCTGCGGTGGTGGTCGTCAGTTCTGCAGTGCCTTCTGAGAATCCAGAAGTGAGGGAGGCTCGGCGGAGGGGAATCCCTGTCATTCCTCGAGCCGAGATGCTGGCCGAACTCATGCGGCTCAAAAAAGGAATCGCCGTGGCAGGCTCTCACGGAAAAACAACAACGACGACTATGCTGGGCCAGATCCTTCGCTCCATTGATCCCACCGTCGTCGTGGGGGGGCGCGTTCAGCATTGGGGAGCGTCGAGTATCGTGGGAAAGGGCTCGAGTTTTGTGATCGAGGCTGATGAGTCGGACCGCAGTTTTTTAAAATTCTCACCGGTTTATTCGATCGTGACCAATATTGATTTGGAGCATCTCGATAACTACCGAGATCTCGACGATATCAAGCAAAGTTTTTTAGAGTTTTTAAATCGCACTGCTTTTTTTGGAGAAAATTGGATTAATGAGGATTGCGCGCATTTACGCTCTCTTCGGCCCTTCATGACAAAGCCCACAAAAACTTACGGATTCTCGGAGTCGGCAAATCTGTGGATCAAAGACTTTGAGTTTCGAGAGCGCCGTTCTTATTTTGAGTGTCAGTATGAGGGCAAGCGCTTGGGACCTTTTGAGCTGCCTGTAGTGGGAAAGCATAATGTTTCCAATGCTTGTGGAGCGATCGGCTTGGCGCTTCGCTTGGGGGTGAGCGAGGCGAGTATTCAGCGACGCTTAAAGAGCTTTGTGCCGGCCGATCGTCGTTTGCAAATTCATATCGAGACCAAGCGGGCAGCAGTTCTGGAGGATTACGGACATCATCCCACTGAGGTCATTGCGGCTCTTGAGGGCGCGCGTTTGTTGTTTCCGAAGGCGACACTGAAAGTGATTTTTCAGCCGCATCGATTTTCTCGAACGAAAGCTTTGTGGAGTGAGTTTCTGAAATGTTTTCAAGGACGATGTGAGAAGCTTTACTTGCTTCCTATCTACTCAGCTCATGAGAGTCCAATCGAAGGGGTGAGTAGTGAGCGTTTAGCTGAAGAGCTCAAATCGGCAGATCTTTTAACATCGCTGACAGTGGAGTATCGAGCAGAACCGCCCTCAGCCCAGGAGCTTCTGGGCGAGACAAAGGAGTTCAGTGTGTTTGTGGTTTTGGGCGCTGGGCCTTTGACCAAGTATTCGCTTCAACTCAAAGAGGCCGTGAGTCGCTTGGAGATTGACGACCCAGTCGATGCTGCCTCACACTAGTCTTATTGCTGTCGTCAAAAAAAGATTCATTCAAATCTAAACACACTGCGTCGAGAGACTGGAAGGGCGGACAATTTTTATTGATTTCGCTCGCTGTGACGGCTTTCAGCATCATCTTTTTCTTTGCGGGGCGTCCATTTTTAAATAAACTTGATTTATATTCACCGGTTACGACTCAGGGAGGGGGGTATCCGTGGTGGGTTCGATGGTCCGGAGTCGGAGGGACATTCGTGAATCGAATTGAGCTGCGCGTCTTGAATCAAGATGAAGTCTTGGATTCGTCTCCGTACTTTAAGCAAAGCGCAGAGAAGGTTTTGCAAAGCTATGAGGGCCGAGCGCTTTTATTTCTCTCGGTGGAGCGAGTGAGAGAAGACTTGCTTAAGCAAAGCTGGGTTTCTCAAGCTGACGTGCGAAAGACTTTCCCGGATCGTCTTGAGGTTCGAGTGAGTGTGCGACGTCCGGTCTTTGTCTTGCGGGGTGGAGATTCTTGGATTTTGGCCTCCTCGGATGGCTCTTTGATTTCAGCCTCCCCGTTTCTTTCGGGGCGGTGGAGTCATCTTCCCCAAGTTTTTGGGCTCGAAGATCGTTTGCGGGGGGACGTCGAGTCGATGAGTCGTCGAATGGTGGAGGAGCGGCCTTGGTTAAAGGACTTGGCAGGGCTTTTGGTCGAGCTTCGAGACCGAGTGCGTCTTGAGGTGCTACGAGTAAAAATACGTCCAGATGCCTGGGCGGGTTCGGCGGTTTTTGAGCTCGATCATCATCACGGATCTCTGAAGCTTTTGTCGGGGGCTTGGAGCTCTCGTCTCGCTTATCTGCAATATATTCTGAGTGATCTTAAAAAAGAGAACGCCGAATTTGAGGCCAAAATAGACGGGCGATACCCAGCAAAGTGGTATGTCGCTCCTCAAAAAGGGGAGCTATAATGCCTCGACATTCACCGATTTTAGCAGCTGTAGATCTGGGAACTCATAAGATTGCTGTCTTGCTTTGTGAGATTGCAAGCTCGGGATTGCAGGTGGTGGGATTCGGCCAGGCCGCTTCGCGAGGGGTGAGGCGTGGGGTCATTGTCAATATTGAGTCGGCGGCGGACGCGTTTCGAGAAGCCCTCGATCAGGCGCAAAAAGTGGCGGGTCGAGAAGTAGAGTTTCTTTTTGCCTCGGTTTCGGGTGCGCATATTCAAGCCCTCTCTTCTCACGGAATGATTCCTGTTCGCGAAAAAGAAATTAAGGAATCCGATATTACTCGAGTGATCGAAGCCGCTTCAGCAGTGCATTTGCCTTTAGATCGAGAAGTGATTCAGCTCATTCCGAGAGAGTTTATCGTCGATGGCGAGGGGGGAATTAAAGACCCGCGGGGCATGTATGGTCGTCGCTTAGAGGTAAATATTCAACTCATCACGGGAGCCATTACCACCCTGCAAAATATTCGCCGAAGTCTCTCTAAGCATGGCCCGCAAAACCTCAGATTCATCTCGTCTCCGCTGGCGTCGGCTCGAGCTGTTTTGAGTGCCGAAGAAAAAGAAGCCGGAGTTTGTGTGGTCGATATCGGTGCCGCATCGACGGACCTAGCGATTTTTGAGGCCGGTGTTTTATCGGCCATTCGTAGTATTGGTCTTGGGGGCATGCATCTGACCAATGACTTAGCGGTTGGACTCAAAACGAATCTCTCCGATGCCGAAAAAATTAAATGTCAGTACGGGCTGAGCTACTCGGCAAGTCCACATTCTTCGGCTCTCGATGAGATCGAGATTCCCGGACTCTCGGGTCAAGAGCCAAGATTGATTGAGCGGCGGATGCTCACCACCATTTTGCAGCCTCGGATGGAAGAGTTATTAGAGTTGATTCGAAATGAGTTGGCCAAGGAGGGGGTCGACGAAAGTTTGCCTTCGGGTCTGGTCTTTACGGGGGGAGCGAGTTTAACGAAGGGTTTAGTGGACTTGTCGCAGCGTCTTTTGCCGCTTCCGGTTCGCGTCGGAAGACCCCATAAGCTCGGAGGGCTTTCGGAGATGATTTCATCGCCCGCTTATTCAGCCTTGGTCGGTCTTATTCAATTGGGTTTCGAAGAAAGTGAAGATCTCAAGTATTATTCAACGATTCATCAGCAGTCGGGTGTTAAAAAAATCCGCTCGCAAATGTCTCGTTTTTTTAAAGATTTTTTCTAGGGAGGGGATATGTCAAAAAAAATTGAAACAACAACGCACACACCTTTGGGCGCAAGAATCAAAGTCATTGGCACCGGTGGAGGAGGCGGAAACGCTGTGAACACCATGATTCGTCAGGGCCTCAAAGGGGTCGAGTTCATCTCGGCCAACACGGACGCTCAGGCTTTAGCCAATAACTTAGCACCAACAAAATTACAGTTGGGGCAGTCTCTCACTCGAGGTTTGGGCGCTGGCGCTAATCCCTCGGTGGCGAGAGAGGCGGCTCTTGAGGATTCGCAAAAAATTACAGAAGCTTTAGATGGCGCCGATATGGTGTTTGTCACTTGTGGGTTGGGTGGCGGGACCGGCACTGGAGCTGCTCCCGTGATCGCGCAGCTGGCCAAGAGCATGGGCATCTTGACGGTGGGCGTGGTGACGAAGCCTTTCGGTTTCGAAGGCAAGCGTCGACGCAGGCAAGCCGAGGAGGGCTTGGCCGAAATGAAGCAGTATGTAGACACTCTCATCACGATTCCCAATCAGCGATTAATGGAAATTGCTTCTCAGCAGATGACGATGCTCGACGCTTTTTTGCGGGTGGATGAGGTTTTGCTCTCAGCGGTGAAGGGAATTAGTGATCTCATTAATATTCACGGAATGGTGAACGTTGACTTTGCCGATGTGCGCACAGTGATGAGCGAAAAAGGAATGGCCCTCATGGGAACAGGCGAGTCACGAGGGGATAATCGAGCCCTCGTGGCCGCTCAGAATGCAATTTCTTCTCCGCTCTTAGAAGATGTTTCTATTCATGGAGCAACGGGGATTCTCATCAACATCACTGGTGCTTCTTCGATGACCTTGTTTGAGGTCAATGCCGCTGCCACTCTTGTTCAAGAAGCGGCACACGAGGATGCCAACATCATTTTTGGTAACGTGATTGACGATTCGATGGGAGATGTTTTGCGAGTGACAGTGATTGCGACAGGCTTTGAGACGGCGCAAGTCGCCAAATCTCCCGCGCCTCTGACGGTGGGGCAGGCGCCACAGGGGCGATTGGCCAACTCGCAACCTTTGAATCTTGCCGTGATGGATTCAGGACCTTCATCGGCGGCCAGCCGTGATTTGGGTCGCTCCGGGGCACGGCGCAACATGCCCGTCTTCGAAGAAGATCGTTTTGAGGTCCCCACATTTCTGAGAAAGCAACTCGATTCTTAAATTTTCTGCGCTGACCATCCAGGCGGGAGAGCTCTTCGGAGATCTCCCGCCACAAAAAGATTCAGCTTAAGCTCTCACAAATTGCAAAAGCTCTTCAAGACTATCGTCGCCCATGAGTTGTAGTGGTATTTTTTCGATTTGAGCATTGGGGTACATCTGTTGTAGACGAGCGGACACGTCTTGCTCCTTCTTCCAAGCTTTTGAAAACTCATCAAAAGGTGGGGCCAACGCTTCTTTAATTGAAAAGTGCTTCAGAGATCGATTGATCACAAACACCAGACGAGAGCTTCTCTGAAAAAAATTCTGCATTTCAGCGATTTCTTCTAAATCGCTCTCGGGCGTGAGGACAATCAAATGCTCTGCTTTTGGACTAAAAATATTTTCATGTAAATTTTGCGCCGACTTCTGCAGTCGATCGACATGCAAAACGAGCCAATCTAAAAAGTGAAGAGATTCTTCAAGATTTTTCTTTCCGGTAAAAAGCCTCACTCCCTCTAAGGCTTTTCGTACACCCACCTGAAGCCATTCATTGCGCAAGCCAATTTGAATAAGAGATCGATCAAAAAATTCATGTAACTGTAAAATCGATTGCTGAAAATATTGAGCTTCATGAAACGGGGGAGTATCAATCAAAATCCGATCAAAACTGGAGGCTCTCATGGCATCTCCAAGTTCGATCAAAGAGAGATAGTCCCTAAATCTTTGAAGTCCTGAGACGAGATCTAAAAAGTAAGCTTTGACGCCCGCCGGAGCCGGCACGCGAGCTTCGAGTTCTTCAAACAGTTGGTGGGCATTCGTTTGCCGTAAGAGAAAGCTCTCCTCGCCGAGCTGACAGCTTCGCTCGTGCAGAGGCTCCGAGCTGTTTGGGCTGTGGCCTAGCAGATAAAATAGTCGTCGACTGGGATCGAGGGTGAGTAAAAGTCGCTGACCTTTCGCTTCAAAGCTCTTGCGAATCGCGACATGAGATTTTCCTACTCCTCCGGCGCCCCAAATAAATTGATATCTTACTTCGTCCACTCCAGGGCTCCTTCAAAAAATTGAGCATTGAATGCTTGGGCCGAAATTCGCTGCTCTTCACGTCGCCTTCTCTCCTCGTAAAATTCGACTAAAGCCGGCGGCACGGTTTTTAAATCGGTTGGCGCAAGAGGGGCGTGCCTACGGTTCAGAACTTTTTGAATACTGATTTTGGGATAGAGGCTTTTAACTCCATCCACAATCTCATTCATTTCCTCAATCGCCGAGTTCTCGGGCAAACTACAAACCAGGATCTCGACTTGAGCGGGCTCCTTTAAAAAAAGATCGCACTCCTCTGCCAGTTCACGAATCGCTCCTCCGTCAAACATTCTTAAAGCGGTCGGAATAGAGTGCAGGACGGCGAGAAAACTTCCTGTCGAAGGACCGTCAACGACGCAGTAGGCATGGGTCTTGGCGGCCTGAATCCAGTGATGAAAAATCAAAAGCTCTTCGAGATTGGGTGCAAGACGTAAAATGTTTTGCAGCAATCGTCTCTTGCTTAGCCAATCGGTGACGATGGGGATTTTTATCACTCGCTCCAGTAAGCTAGCGGTGAGTTCTGCGGGCGTTGATTCTAAAATCTGTGGAGACGCTAAGTTCATCTCTATGGCCATTCGTCTCAAAGGACTTCCCTCACCGCACAGAACGCCGTCGGGGTTTTGTCTTCTTTCGTATTGGTCTTTGAGCAAGGCCAGGCGAGTTTTGCCCACCCCCCCCTTTCCGGTGAAAAGATGAAGGCTCATACGACCAGCTCCGTTAAAATGGATTGAGTCGTGGTCGAGTGAAGCAGCGCCCCAAAATGACCCACTTGATCCAGAATAATTTGACGGCCCGAACCAAAAACCTCTCGAGGACTGCAGAGGGTGTCATTTTCTCCGATGAGCAAGAGGTCGGGCCTTCGATACTCGGAGGAACTCTCTTCGTAAACTTGCAAAAGCTTTTTGCTAGAGACAAATCGCATGCTGGAGGGCAACTTTTCGGGGGCAGAGATGGCGATCCAACGATCGCAATAGGCCTGAAGATCAGCGCGTTTTAAGACACGGCTGACAATGGGTCGACTCGATCCGTAGCTAATGATTCGAAATCGCTGCGTTGCCGTCGCGCGAATCACTTCGAGTAAATAGTGATGAAGTTGATCTTCGAGGAGTTCAGGATTCTCCAGAAAGCTCTTCCATCGAAAGGGCCATAAACTGTTCCAGTAATTTTTTTTCATTCTCCAAAACAGAAAGTGAAAACTTTCTACTCCGAGGTGAAGCGAGGGGACAAAGATCACAGGGACTTGCTGAATCGTGTGTTGCCCACTGACGAGGGGTGGAGCCTCATGATAAGTATGAAGTTTCTTAAAGTGACAGCCCAGCAAGCTGAGTCCCGCGCCCCATTCGACAGCCGTGACGCTCAAAATCTTTCGAAGACTGATGCTATGCCCCAGATCGCTTTGAGTTTGCCCCCAAGACCACGTAAAAAGAAGGCTCACCAAAAAGCTGAGCAGTGCAAAAATCACAAATAGAATGAAGCAGAGCTCCAAAAAACTTAAAAAAAAGTTCAACACTCCCCGTCAGATTAAGGGGCCCGCCTTATGGAGCCAAGATTTTTCGGATAAACTTGTAAAAGGCACGAAGATTTTGAGGGGGTTATGTCAGACGAAAAAGTGCACGCCCCAGGAGGCGAAAGATCTTCTGGGACTGCCGTCGAAATTTTTTTAACGGGAATCGAGCGCACCTCACGTTCGCAGCGTGTTTATACGCAGGGCTCGGGTTCGCAAAAAACTCTCGAGCAAATTTATCGTAACCTCGAAAACGCTTATCAGAATCTTTTTGTTCAGCAGTCCGAAATACTAGACGTCGAGGTGCGAGCATCACAAATGTTTTGTGAGCGTCGCGTGGTTTACGACAACCCAGATTCTCGTCATAGCTTGGCGAAGCTCCTTTTTTCAAACGGCATCCGTGTTTTGAGTATTAAGCCAGGTGCTGATCGACGCGAGATTTTAAAATTAGTAGAGGTCTTTGCCATTGACTTTCATCAGCCCGAGCACATTGATTCGGATCTTTACTCTGCTTTAAAAGAATTGGCGTTGGAGCATTTTGAAGTCGTTTCTGAAGATCTGATTCACGAATCTTTAGCGAAGCGACCCGAGCTAAAACAAAAAATGGCTGAGTTTCTAAGCTGGGCTCAAAGCAAAACACAAGAGAAAAGCTCACTCGAAACCCGCCGCCTTCGGCCTGAGGATTTAAAGACGCTCGAAGATTTTCAGATCCGCTCAAGTGCATTTGCTCGCCCCGACGACGAGGTCACGGCCATTGTTCGAAAGCTGACCCATGCCGACAAAACACAAGATCGAGAAAAAGCGACCCTCGAACGATTGGCTTTGATGGGATTTCATTTTCTTTTACAAGATCATGACGCGTCTCAAACCCAAGTGGGACGAGATCTCGTCACTCAAGTGGCTCTTTTATCGCTTCGCCAAAATAGTTTGAGTTTGTTTGGCGGGCTTCTCAAAAAAGTTCAAGAATTGCACAAGGAGCGCGTACAGAAGCGGGGAGAGTGTCAAAAGATTCTCGATCAAATTTTTCACGTCGACCAAAAGAGTATCTTCGCGGAGCTCTTGGCCACGCCCGCACATCAAATGACGGTGATTCAACATCTTTTGGAGTCTCCTCCTTGTGCGGTCAAGCTGATGGTTTTGCTTTTGGGAGAAGACCCGGCTTTGGTCAAATCTTTCGGGCCTTTGATTTTAAAGTCACTTCATGAGCACTTGTCTTGGCTTTTAGACGAAGTTCGAAAGGACCCTTCTAATCCTGCTTGGGAGATTCTGGTGAACCTACTGGCTTCACGACCGAATCCCACGTTTTCGAGATTTCTCACTAAGCTCCTCGAGAGTGCTCAGTCCACGGTGAGGGTGAAGCTCCTCCGCCAATGCGCTCAGCTCTCGACCCCAGAAACGCTCCAGGTCTTTCGAAAGATGATCGAGAGTTCAAATCGAGAGGAGCGACTTGAGGCCTATGAGCAACTGGCAGCCGCAAAAAATAAGTCGAGCCTATCTTTGCTCAGGCAGCGACTCGAAAGTTTGACAGACGTGGACGAAGAGGAGCGATCGGTTTTGTATGCTGCTTTGTTTCGGATGGGAGAGGAGTTGGCTTATCCTTTATTCGAGTCGAAGTGGATGGAGCCAGGGCAGGGTTTCTTTAAGTCGCGAGAGATTAATCAGCGGCGCTTGGCCCTCACCAAAGCGGCTCTCCAGGCAGGTCAATCGAACTATTTCGAGAAGATTCTGCAGGCGACACCCCTGCAGTCACTTTCTGAAGAAATCCAAGCACTCATCTCGCATGCGATGGGAAATAAGGGAGTGCAGTGATGAGCGGTATAGAAGATGTTTCAGTCGAATTAGAGCAGTCCGACGAGCAACAGCAAAATGACCGAAGAGAATTGCTGAATTCAATTTTTAGCCTCCTCAAGCTGCTCGCTTTGTATGACATTCACAATGACAGCTTGATCCGTCCAAAAGAAATGTTTGAGAGGGCCTGGGGTCGGGTTCGTCGACACGAGCACGCCAAGGCGGGCGTTGAACTGAAGTTTGAAGACGCAGCTTTGACGATTTGTTCTCAAAAGATTCCCAATCACTTTTCGATTGTGGAAGCTCTGAGATTTGTGCCCGAGGCCATGACCACAGCCATGATTGAATCGTTGACGATTGATCATCATGCTTCTGCGGCTGAGCTTTTTGACTTTTTTTCGCAGTGGGCTCTCCACGTCAATGTGCACCAGAAGCCCAAAGCTCTGACGGCTCAAGGGAAGGGCGTCAGGATCAAGCTGATTGATCCGAGCAAAGCGAATGCACGTCTGAAGAGCAAATCGCTCATGATGCAGCCCTCCTATGCTCTCAAGCACTATTATCTATTGTTCGAAGCCACTGAAAAAGTGTTTCGGGGCATTTATAAAGGAGAAATCCTTCCCCAAAGAGAAATTCGACGAAGTCTTTACGAGATGAGCGAGATCGCTAGCGTGAACCCTTACACAGTGGTAGCGCTTTCTTTACTGCGACGTTCGGATCCCTCGGATCAATCGGGAATTCAGCTTGCCGTTTCAGAAGCGATTGCCACGAGCTGTCTTGTTTTGGGAATGGCTCAAAAACTAGAGATGTCTCTGAAGGAGCAGGTGAATGTGGCGATGGCCGGCTTGCTTTATAATGTGGGGCTTCTGAGTGAGGAGCTCTCACAGCTCACACGATCTCAGCGAAAGCTTTCTTCTCTCGAGTATAAGCGAGTGCTCGACGCGCAGTCGGCTGGAGTTCTCACATTAATTAGAGCACAAGGAGCTTCGCGGCCTGTGCTCGAGAGATTGCTTGCTCTCTTTGAGGCCACACAAAGCGCCACTCACAATTCAATTTCTTTAACTTTAGAGAGTCGATTGCTTCGGCTCTGCTCGAACTATATCGCCTTGACGACCGATCGACCGTATCGCGATGCTTATACTCCTTCGGAGGCCATGAAAATTTTGGGCTCTCGCGCTGCAACGAAGTCCGATGAAGGATTAGAGCCCGTCTTATATTATATGTTCGCGCGATTTTTAGGAATGTTCCCTGTGGGTAGCTTAGTTCTTCTTTCCTCTGGAGAGAAAGCCGTCGTGTATCGCCCGCAAGGAGAGAAAGCGGGAGTCCCTTTGGTCAAAAAGATGAGCTCCGACCCAGATGGTCGTTCATTGTTGGTCGATCTTGCTCAATTTCCGCAGTTAAATATTCTTCGCTCTCTCGATGGCAAGCGAGAGGGGATTCATGTTCCTGGATATTTTTTCGAATAAAACGAATTCTCTGCTTGAAAAAGAAATTTAGCATGCACCTTGAGGCGTCTCTCCTGGCCGCACTCTACTTGATACAGCTGATTGCCCAAAAATCGAACGGTCTGACACACTTGAAACGACTGCTCCGTCGATTGGTTAGAGAGCAATTGACTGGGAATCAAAACTTTTTCGCCCGCATTGGGCCGGGATTCAGAGGTCTGCTTCACCTCAAAAACATCTTCTTGGCTAAGGCTTAAAAAACGCTTTGAACTCAGCCCATAGGCCTTAATCACATTCTTTTGAGTCTCTAAAATGCTGATCAGCTCGCAACTTTCAAGAACGTCGGAAACAGCTAAAGACTTACAAAATGCAAATCTTGGGCTCTCTGACTGCGCAAAAATTGCAGACTTAAAAAAAATTGCAGCAATAAAAGTAAAAGAGACAACGACTCGCAACACAGATGTTCGAGGTCGCAAGTTTTATGCCTAAAAAGAAGCTCATCAACAAGGCATGCTCTCGGCCAGGGCCGCTCGGCCACTCGGCAATAATCACCTGAGAGGATGCAGACTTGCTTCGGCCGAAAGCACTTCTTCTCCGCTTTCTTTGAGCAGGCGCCATCGAAAGTGATCTCCATCTTGTCCCACAAATTCTGCGACAAGTTTGTCTCCGGGAAAAACTTTTTCTTTGAAGCGAGACGAGAAGGACTTAATTCGAGAACGATCGATTCCCCAGTGCTCTAGGGCTGAAGCGGCTAGACCCATACTCAGCATTCCATGCGCAATCACCGTCGGCAAACCCGCGGCCTGTGCAAATCCCTCATCTAAGTGGATGCGATTAAAGTCTTTAGAGGCTTGCGCGTAGAGATCAATATCTTGTCGGAGGATCTCTCTAAAGTGAACACGATTTCGCTCGGTCATGCGCTCTCCAACTGAATCAGGATCGTCGATTCGGCGACGATGAGTTGATGTTCTTTGGGCTCATCCCAGAGAACGTTTTCAAAAGTCAGCCAGATCATTCCTGCACGACTACGAATCTTGACGAGCGAACTTTGCGCCAAAGCGCGAGTGGGCAAATCAATCGATTTTAAGTAGTGAAAGCTTTGTTGCACGTGAAGAAGTCGAAGCCAGTTCACCTCAAAAGCATCTAGCAACTTAAACATGCCGGAGAAGGCCGAGCAGCTCATGGTTAAGGGCTGCCCCCCCGAGGGCATTTGAAACAGCGCACAAAATTGATCGGCTAGGGCTTGATCCAACACACAAGGGATCGCGGGCCAAGAAATGGGAAGTTCATGAGACTCAATCGAACGCATTACTGCGAATCAATTAGGCAATAGCTTCGATTCCGTCCAGATTTCTTTGCTTGATAAAGAAAATGATCGGCCTGTGCGATGAGATCTTCGGGTCGATTAAAATTGCCTTGCGTCGAGGTCGCGATTCCCAAAGAGATGGTCACTTGAATTTTCTTACCTTCAAAATAAAAGTGATGATTCGCAATCAACTCGCGAAGTCTTTCGGCAAAAATCCGAGCGCCTGGAAGAGCGGTCTCTCGTAAAATAAAAACAATTTCTTCGCCGCCATAACGAACAGCGATATCTCCTTTTCGCAGTACGTTCAAAATGATTCGTCCCGTCTCTTTTAAAACAAAGTCTCCTGCCAGATGACCAAAACTATCATTGATATTTTTAAAAAAATCGAGGTCTGCCATCACCAAAGAAAGGGGTTTTTTTGTTCGTCGATGAAAATTAAACTCTACATCCAAGTGCTCTACGAAATATTTTTTTGAAAACAATTGGGTAAGAGTATCTTTAGTCGCCGACTCGTAAAGCTCTGATTGCAGAGCGGTCTCCGAGTCATCCTGCATGACAAACTTGACGAGGGTGTTGGATCCAAATTGGATTCGATCGTCAGGCTTTAGAAATCTGCGGTCGATCTTCTCGCCGTTAATAAAAGTGCCGTTGGATGAGTTCAGATCAATCAGTTCCCATAAATCTTTGGGTTGTTTTTGTATCTGAGCGTGGCTTCGGCTCACCGAAGAATCCTGAAGAACGATATCAGATTCAGTCGAACGACCGAGCTTCCAGAGCGGTCGAGTCTCCAGCAAAACGCTTTGGCCAGCGGTGGGTCCTGACATCACAATGAGAGCGGGTTGTCTGCGCGTCGAGACCTCTCCACCTAAGACGGGCGATATGGCCGTCGTCGAATCGTGATCGTCGTGCTCCATACTTGCTTTTTATTTTAGACTGCTTTGGCTAGCGAACGCGAGACCAAACGATCAGATACGGTCGGTCTCGGCCCTCGACGACAATTTTGTTTTTTGGACGACTGGGCGGAGTGGAGGGGGCCACAAATTTAAATCGACTAAAGCTTTCAGGATAAAGCTGGACTCGTTGAGAACGACCTAAAATCGGAAGTTCAGCCAAAAGCGGATGAAATTCGTTGGGATTGCGATCCATCCAGGCCTCAAAGCTTTCGTCTCGGCTCAAGATCCTAATGCCGCGCGTTAGGCCGGTGCTGGTGCTCTCAGGTGCAGGCAAAAACTCCTGAGCATATTGGGGATCGTAAAGGGCAGCGTCCAAAGCCGACCAAAACTCAGCAAAAAGTTCCTCTTTCGTGAGTTGCAGGCTCTCACCGATTTTTTCATAACCCACTTCACGAGAGCTGATCCACTCTCGAAGGAGTTGTTGAGTGACGGGATCATTCCAGCGCAGCTGAGCGTTTTTCTTTTTTAACGCAAAATAAAGGAGTGCAAGATTCGCCCCGCGCGTCTTTGAATTGGACCCGATAGGTCTTCGACTGATCTCGAGAGCAAAAGTCCCCGAGCTTTGATATTGGAGAAAGCTGATGGCCCGAAGATAAACTTTTTGATCTTCTCCCGAGAGTTCCTCAACGAGATGAGATAGCCCTTCATCCAGGCCCGGGCGCTCTTTGCGAAGTCTGTAACGCTGCATCGAACCCAAATCCGCACGATCGTTTTGCGGAATTTGACTCAAAACCTTCCAATCAAAATTAATCAGGTGCTGTAGTTCGTGAGCACTCGTCGAACAGACGCGACTCGGGCCATCTCGACCGGGAGAATTCAAGAGTTGGCTTGAGAGGTACAAGATTTCTTTGCGAGGATTGTTTTCGGGAATCGGTCTCCCATTATTGATGGCAAAGCGATCCAAATAATTGAATCGACCAATGGTCTGCCCGCCTCCGCCCGGAAGGCTCGCGATTAAAATATCGATCGCCGGATTGTTGTCGAGGTCTAGAGGACCCCCAATCACTGCTCTCATCTCTGTGATCACCTTTTCAAGACAGTCCTTAGATCGCTCCAGCAGAATCGGGCCCGCCACTTGAGTGGGCTCAAAGTATAAGTTAAAAATTCGAGGAACTTGTACGGCTCTCAAAAATCGACTTTGGAGGGCTGGTTGATTGGGATCAGTTGCTTCACGCAAAAAAAAGAGGTTCGGCTCACCACCCGTTCGATTTTCGAATTGAGAAAAGTTAGGAACAAAAAAGCTTCTCTCTCCCATTTCATCTTCGATGTTCTCGCTGGAGACCTCTCGAGCAGCATCAATGGCTTCTGGAAGTTCGGAGGATTCGGGATCTTCAGGTTTTGAGAAAAGCTCCTGTTTCAAGCGCCGCCGAGCTTCTTGCTCCTCCGGTCGCAGAACCTCCGAAGGGTCTGAGGCGATTTCAAATCGGAGTGGAAAAATACTTCCCTCGGAAGGAGTCTCCTCCAGCGATTGGACGGTCAAAATGAATTCCTCGCCGGCTTTTACTCCAGCGAGAGAAACTTCGGATCGCCCCCCCGAAATCACCTGAAAACAAGACTGTCCGATTTCAGCACGACAAGCACTTGAAGCGCCGCTGGACTTTCCGCAGGCCAGCAAAAATCCCATCAAAAAAAGAAGTGCGAAGACGAGCAATAGCCGATCTTTTTTGAATGCCATGAACACAGGTCTCCTTAGCACAGTTTTACAGCTTCTAAAGGGGGGGCTAAGTGCCGAGAAGAAGCCATTTTTTCAAAGCCCCCTGACCCAGAGATCAGGAAGCAGGGGCTTTCTTCGGGGGGACGCATGCAGTAGGCTGGGCCCATGGGTTCACCAGCTCCTCAAGGACAGATTGAATTTCGTCCACTCATGGTCAACGACCTTGCTTTTGTGAGTGAGATCGAGAACGGGGCTTACTCAGAGCCTTGGAGTGACCAGTTGCTTTTGGAGAGCTTAGGTGCGCCCATGACTCACTCCTTCGGGCTGTTTTGCGGGTCCGAGCTCCTCGCGTATGCGATTTTTCAAGTCGTGCTCGAAGAGGGGCATCTCTTGAATCTAGCCGTTCATCCTAAACATCAGTCCAAAGGCTATGGCGGCATGATTTTAGAAAAGATGCTTCAAAAAGCTTACGATGAAGGCGCAAGACGAGTGTTTTTAGAGGTTCGTCCTTCGAATGAGCGAGCTTTAGAGCTTTATCGCAAACGTGGCTTTTTGACCCTGAAACGACGTGAAAACTATTATGCGAATGGCGAAGCGGCTTTAGTGCTCTACTGCGATCTTTAAAGATAAACCGCTGGATTTTCCCAGGATTTCGCCATATGTAAACAAGAAGACCTGAGAGGGTCTTTTGTTCTGAGGCGATAGGTTCAAGTACGGGTTTGACCTGTGAGCATGTTTTTGGTTATTCACTAGACCTGCTCTTATGTAAACCGGTTGAGCTTATCGGTTTTTTGAAGGCCCCTTTGGGCCTTTAATTTTTAGAGCTCTAGGAATTGAAAGGACGAAAGTTCATGGGAATGTTCGAAAACCTAAAAAATGTCGTCGAGCTAGTGGGCAAAGAAGAAGGAATCGACAAAAAAATCCTCGTTGAGGCCTTAGAAGATGCCATGTTGACGGTTGCTCGAAAGCACTTCGGGTTCCATCGAGATATCGAAGCTCGAATGAATGAGCAATCAGGAGAGATTGAGCTTCACGAATTCAAAACCGTCGTGGCGGATCCCTTTGATGATGAAATCGAAATCGCCCTCCTTGAAGCTCGTAAGTTAGATCCAGAGGCTCAAGAAGGAGACTCGATTGGCTTTAAAATGGATAGCCGAGAGTTGGGTCGAATTGCCGCGCAGTCGGCTAAGCAAGTCATTATTCAAAAAGTTCGTGAAGCGAAAAAGGACATCGTCTTCAAAGAGTACAGCAATCGAAAAGGCGAGGTGGTGACGGGCTTAGTTCGAAAAATTGAGCGTGGAGACATCATTGTCGATCTCGGTCGAACAGAAGCGATTATTCCGCGACGTCAGCAAATCCCCGGAGAAATGTACAAGCCTGGAGACCGAGTTCAGGGAGTGATTACGGAAGTCCATGATATTTCTCGTGGGCCACAGATCGTGATGTCTCGCTCAGATGAGACCTACCTGATGAAGCTTTTTGAAATGGAAGTTCCCGAGATTTACGAGGGAATTGTGAGTATCAAAGCAGCTGCGCGGGAGCCGGGGGTTCGAGCGAAAATCGCTGTTTACTCCAAAGATCCGGATGTGGATCCCGTGGGGGCTTGCGTGGGCATGAAGGGCTCTCGCGTTCAGGCGGTGGTCACGAATTTGCGGGGCGAGAAAATTGATGTCGTGCCTTTTGATGAGGACAATATTCGATTTGTTTGTAACGCGATTGCACCTGCTGAGGTGAGTCGTATTCGACTCAATGAGGCACATCGTGCGATGGAGCTCATCGTGGGCGATGACCAACTTTCTCTTGCCATCGGAAAGCGCGGTCAAAATGTTCGTTTGGCATCAAAGCTCACCGGCTGGAAGCTCGACATTACTTCAGAGAGCGACATTTTGCGCCGTGCAGAAGGTGGCAAGGTTCCCCTCCGTTTGATTCCAGGAATTGGTGAGGGTAACGCGGGTGTCTTGGCGGGTCAGGGATTTGAAACGGCGGATAATCTTTTAGAGGCGAGTGAAGAAAAGCTGCGTTCGGTCTCCGGATTCGGTTTTGAAGATATGTGCAATCTTCGAGATATCGTCGAGCTTTATACAGAGGAGCGAGCCAAAACTTTGTCGGCTCTCAAGAACCACTTCCGTCATGATGTGGATGCCATGGAGTTCTTAGACACGCTGACCGATCGCCAACTCGAGCTTCTAAAAGTTCCGGGCATTGGACTGAGGCTTCTTCGGCATCTGAAGATCTCCGGTATCGAATCAGTGGACGATCTTCTGAAGGTCGGTGGCAGCGATCTCGCACAAAAACTAGCTTTGTCGGATGACGAGGCGAGCTTGATTTTAAAGACGGCTAAAGCTTTCGTAGAGAAGCGCGCAGCGATGACGGCTCGACAAAAACTTGAGAGCCTGAAAGCCCTTGAGGCCTCTGTTTTAGATATGTCGCTCGATGAAGAGCCCGAGCCAGAAGCTCCTGCGGTGGAGCCAAAAATCGAACAAAAAGCAGAGGGTCAGGTCTAAAATGTCTAAGAATCTCCGTCTTCACGAAGTCTCAAAAGCGCTGGGAGTTACTTCAAAGTCTCTAATGACTGAGCTAGCGGCCGCGGGCTTTGAGTTTAAGACTCACATGGCTGTGCTCGACGAAGCAGCTCTGGCGGTGATTCGAAAGAAGCACGCCCAGCTTGAAGAATCACTTTCTGAGTGGGCGAAGAAGCAGGCTGCTGAGCCTCCAAAGCCTAAAGCGCCAAAGGCGAAATCCTCAAAAATGGTGACTTCAAGAACGGTG
>JBILFF010000108.1:0-7260 GCA_044351695.1 Bdellovibrionota bacterium | reverse complement strand
TGGATCTTAAGAAAAATGCTTCGCGATCGTGAGAATCGCGACCCTTTCGGGCGTAAGCCCGCTATCTCGCCCGGGGGAGGCGCTGAGAGACTGCATCAGCCTCGTTGCCTATCTTCTCATCCCTCTCGCCTTCGCCTGGGAGCAAACTGTCGAAGCAAATACGTTTGATTTAAAAAAGGCCTGGCTCGGGCGTCTTGTACTGGCTGGCCTCATGCTTCTTTATTATTTCAATATTCCCGACACGTTTCGCTCACCAGAGCTCATTCGCTTCAGCACATTGCTCGTCGGCGCACATCTTCTGGCTTCGGTCTTTCCATTTTTTAAGAACTTTAAACTGCGAAATGCTTTTTGGCAGTACAACAGACTTTTATTTGTGAATATTGTTCACGCAACATTCTTGGGCACCATTTCAGCCTTGGGAATCAGCCTTCTTATTTTGCTGGTCGATCAACTCTTTCCTCAGGTTGACATCTCTTACAGGGCGTACAGCTCCACTGCCGTGGTCGTCTTTACTTGGATGACGACGTTTCGATTCTTATCGATCGCCCCTAAAAACATTTTGCGCCTTGAGGGGGATCTCAGTGAATCTAAGTTCATTCAGTTTCTGTCGAAATATATTTTGGTGCCTTTGGTTAGCCTCTATTTTCTCGTTCTCTTGATCTACGGTGCAAAGATCCTCGCGGCGTGGGATCTGCCCAAAGGAAGTGTCGCCGCCTACATTATTGGGGCCTCTCTTGTTGGAATTCTCGCCCTTCTCCTTGTCGAGCCCCAAAGAAGTGATCGCGCAACCAATTGGATCACCTATTTCTCGAAGTTCTTTTTCTATGCATTTTTTCCGCTCATCGTTTTGATGACTGCAGCGATTTATCGTCGATTGCGCGATTACGGCTTTACTGAAGATCGATACATCGTCGTGATTTGGGCAGGCTGGCTTTTCTTTGTGGCCATTTATTTTTTATGGAGCCGCACAAAGAACTTAATGATCGTTCCCGGAAGTCTTTTGGTGATCGCATTCACCATCACCTGGGGCCCTTGGGGTTTTGAAAGCGTATCGTTCCGATCGCAAACCGAACGCCTCCAAGACCTTATCGAAAATTTGCAACCGGGAGCGGCGGTCAATTCAGATGCGGGGTCAGTTTACGGATACTTGTTGAGCACTCACGATAGAAAGCGGCTCGAAAACTGGAGTCAGAATAATTTTCATTCTTCGATCGATGACCTTCGAATGAAATATGGGCTCACCACTCAATATTCTGAAATCAAGTGGACAAGGGTTGAAGCCGACCGGACACAAGTTGTTTCACTCCCCGATAAATATTTTTATTATGAATTGACGAAATTAGAAAAGAGAGGAGCGAACCCCTCTCTTTCTTGGGAATTGGATGAAAAGACCTATAATCTCAAACTCAGTTTGGAGGGGTATCCTACTGAAACAGTCGATTTATCGAAGTGGATTCTCGATCTTCGCTCTTTGGAGAGTGTAAAGATTCCTGTCAGTCTGAGAACCTTTGATTTTGAAACTCCAAGCTACCAAGGCACACTCATCGTGAACAGCGTTGGATTTAAGACAGAAGGAAACGAAACAAGTCTTGCCAACTATGGCTTTAGCCTCATCTACAAAATTAGAATTGAGAAACAATTTCTAAAGCCGTTCACGACCACTGGCCATATTTGTAAGTCTAAGCCCAATAATCATTTCTTATGTCAAAAGATTGGCAGCGCAAGTCTCAAATATTACTGAGCTTGCGCCTCCCAAGTGACCCTATTCTTTGGCATTATTCCTGCAATTTTTTGACTTCGTTAAAGGTGGTGGTTATGGGTTTTTGCTTTAGAAGATCAAACTGCATTCTCATTCTCCAGGCATTCGGCCTTCTTATTTGTCTTTCGGCCTGCGCCGATGAAGTGAGTAAGAGTAGTCTTACGAAGGCTCAAGATACACCCGACAGCCTTCGCGGCTCGAGTGATCAACTGATGGGTACTCAAATCGGTAACCCGATTGATCCTTATCCGAATATGGTTCGAGTGCTCATTAATGAAGAAGTTCCCAGCTCCGAAGCTGTCACCATCCATGCCGAGGATACTTTTACCTGCGATTCACAGATTGATCTTGGTGAATTTGAGCAAGATCTTAACCAACTGGGATTGACCCTGACTTATTTTATAAAAGTGACGAACGATCATAATCTCGTCAGAAATTTTATGCATCAGGTTCGTGGCTCAGCGATCGTCCATTACTTTGGCGCCGGCTCAAATCTTATTCTTGTTTGTCAGGCGATTATTTACACCAGCAATTATCAGACCGTTTATAATGAATTCTCTGCCCCTCTCACGTGCTCCAACTGCGGCCAATCCAATTCGGGGGGCGAATAAGTGAAAGCTCAATCCGAAAAAAAAGATTTAAAATTCACACAAGCCTCTGAGGCTCCGTCTGTTTTTAACTTTGATGACTTTAGAGAATTTTTAAAAGTTCGGTTGGATTGGATCAAGTCACAATCCGATTCGTTCTCTTTGAAGAATTTCAGCAAGGCATGTGGTTTTAGCGGAAAAAGCTTTTTGCAGTTTATTCTTGCGGGCAAAAGAAACATCTCTTCGGAGTCGACGATAAAGTTGGCGAAGGGTCTTCAGCTCACACGGCAAGAGACGGCGTATTTTTTTGCTCTGGTTAAATATAATCAAGAAACTGAGCCTACAAAAAAAATGAAGGCTCTAGAAAAAATGATTAAACATCGTGCCCTATCCGCAGGATCATTTCTTTCGCGAGACTCACTCGACTATGTCAGTGAATGGTATATTCCTGCGATTAGGGAGCTTGCAAGTTTGGATCGATTTAAGGCCGATCCGCAGTGGATTTCTGAAAATCTTTTTCCTTCTATAAGTGTAGTGCAGGCAAAAAAGGGCCTAGAGGTTTTGACGAGACTTAAGCTTTTAACGAAGCTCCCAAATGGAGCCACAAGGCCAACCAACGCTCTTGTAGATATCGCAGAAGAAATGAATGCTTCACAGATTTTCTCATTCTATCTTCAATCCATCGAAATTTCAAAGACGGCCCTCGTCAATCTTCCAAGTGAAAAGCGAGAGTTTGGACACTTGAGCCTGAGTCTTGATGAAAAACGCTTTGCCGAACTTAAGTCTGAGATTTCTGAGTTTAGGCAGAGAATATTCAATAAGTACGGCGAGGCGCGAGTGTCGGATGACTCGATCTATCAATTTAATCTGCAATGCTTTCCCGTTTCACGAAAAATATAAATTAAACATTTATCTACCGTTCTGCCTGTCTATTTATCTGGTCATCTTTTTGAACATTTGTTTTGGCAGATTGAGCTGTGAAAATTCTTCATATCACTCTGACATAATCTGTCGAACACCTACCTTCATTGAGCGGGCCGAATCTCCAAGAAGTCCTTATCCCTAAGTTGTGGCCACCGAGTGGCCTGGCTACAGTCACTTCCCTATTCTTCGGATCCCCGCTTGCATTTTGACTTCGTTCAGAAAGAGAGACAGGTATGAGAATTTTTGGATTGAGGATAATTAAGTCTTTAACAACAGCGCTTCTTCTTTGGGTGGGTCTAGGGGTGAGTCCTTCGAGCTTTGTCGAAGCGAGTGCTTCTGCTGGATCAGACTCCGGATCGCAGGCGTTGTCGGTATTGTCCCTGAATGCGGCGGTGAGTCTCATGATCTATGCTGCGATTCACGACCCGCAGCCCGAGCCGACAAATGCGAAAAGACTGCAATGCGCTAGGCGTTGGCTCAAAAGATATGCTTCTTGGCCCGCAATCGAAACATTCATGGATGTTGCGGGATGTGGACTCGGCTTGGCCTCATACTATTTAGACTTTCAAGCTGCGGTCGCAGAAAATTTGAATCGTTACGAGGAGTGCATGGACCAAATCGAGATTTGGGAGGAGATGGGCACCTACGATTCGTCGCAGATCGCAAACTTACGCAATGCCTGCCAGCAAGACTATATGGATGGATATATTGCTGCCCGATTGACATACCAAACTGAAGTGGCGCTGTGCGCTGGCATTACGGTTACGGACTTGTTGGATCCCACAGGCGCAATTGATTTTCTTTTGCTGAATCCTCTTTATTATCCACGCGACGCTTTGATCTACGATTTGATTCCTGGCTATCCGGGCAATCCCAATTACAAACCCCGTAGCCCGCGCTGGGAGCCCTTGTGGCTTTACCGCGGCATTTTTACTGAATGGCAGTGGGAGGAGTGGCGTCGCGGTCTTGAGGCTTGTGCTGCCTCTAAGCCGGGAAGTTTTACCACGCCAACAGTGATCCCGCGTTGGTACGGAGATTAATTTTTCTAAACATTCACAAATGGAGAAAACAAACGATGAAAACGAAACTACGAAATATTATTTATAGTCTTTTTGGATGCGCTCTTCTGACAAACTCAAGTGCGACATTTGCTCTTGGGCAATCTGAAGATCCAATTGAAATCGATAAGATAGTCCTCGACTCTGTCGTGTCGCCAGAAGCTTTGTACGAAGCGATTGCGACAGCCGATACGATCGTGTTTCTTCCGACAAGCAGATTTGGGGGTGCGAAGTCAGATGGCTCTGATGACGGCTCGATCGCCTTTATTGAACTTTCTGAGAAGTCCGAGTTTTTAAATATCTTAGAAACCAAATTTGGCCCGCTCGAAAAGGGCGAGGCTTATTTGTTACATAATTCAGTCGCTGGAATCTTGCGGCGTATACTAGACTTTCTTGATTCGATTCGAAAAGCGCCTACTCCAAGTAGGCGATGGCGCGATCCTGAGTTGATTGAGTTTGATGAAATTGATGCAGCGATCACAACATGCAGTTTGGCCTTTAATGCTGCGACTCGACTTTTCAGTATGGAGAGAAGAATGTGCTTTGCCGAACTAAATATTCTAAAAACCTGTCTTGCTTATGCAGTGCGGGGTCATATGAGTACTCGAAGTAATAATATTCTCGCCCAAGCTCGACGACGTTGTAATTCGATTCCGCGGTAGATTATTTCTTCGGACCATAACCAGAAATGGAGAAATACGGAGTGGATGAGGTCAGGCCACGAGGAAGAAAATTCTCGTGGCCTTCTTGCATTCGCGGGGATGGTCCGGCCGCGTTAACGATACCGAGCTGGGTTAGATTGGTTTTGGTGTGTTAGTCCGAATAGGAAGGGCTAGCTTGCTGCCAATCGACCAGGTCTGGGTTTCAACGATGCCTTCAGCGGTCTTACCGCCGGAAACAAATACGTTTGCACGCACACGTTCGCCCTTTTTTAGGTCCATCTTCGAGTCGAATTCCAGCAGGACCATTGAGCCTTGAAAAGACTGACAGGCCACAGAGTCATCATTCTTTCCGATCGGTCCTAGTACTTCAAATTCTATTGAAAAGACGCCGGTTTTTTTGGTGATTGATTTAACTTTGCACTCAAGCTCGCAATGATATTGGTGAGACACGTTCTTTATAGTCCTTTCATTGAAAAGCGATCCACTCGCAAGCTCATCCAAGTAGAAAAAGGCCGAAAGAATGAAACTCGAAACTGCTAAAAGCGTGCGCATGACAAATAATAGCATGCCGATTTTTAGCTTGGCCAGAGTATCTCACCCTCATCTCGAACTCCTGCTCGCTGCCTCATAAAAAACAAAATACATTGCGCGCATGAAGATTGCAGTTTGTGTCGATCCATTTAGCACCTCGGCAAAGGACTTAAGCAAAGTAATTGATTGTTTGAAGCAGAGTTTTGGTTCTTTTACGGGCTGTACAGACAGACTCAAGAGACAAAGGTTTCTTCGACCCTTCAAATAAAAGCCAAATCCCCCAAAAATGCCCGAGTGATTATTCTGGCTGCGCTCCTAAGTTTTCGAATTCCTTGTGTGGACAAAATGTGTACGAGCCTGGTTCTCGTTTTGCAAATCTAACATTCGGGTGGGGTCAGTCATTTGAAAGGACGAGGCGCGTATGAAGTCGAATTTGTTTAAAGTTGGTGTGATCGGTCTGACCGCGAGTTTGATCAGCACTCTGGAGGCGCAAGAGGCGAATATTCAAGTCGAGACTCTTATTAAGAAGATGGAAAACATTCCAGGTTTGGGAATTCCAGTGTGGGGTGACCTTGGTTTTGTGGGAACTTCAAATAATCGCGGCGAGATTGTCGTAAACGTGAACGCCATTCCTGAGGGTTTTCCCCTCTCGAGTTCTGAGCGAGTGGTGGCCACCGTAAAAGTTGATGCAGAGGGCAATACAGAAATCCTGCATCGAGGAGATCTACCCTCAGCACTTTATCAAGATGCAAGCGGCGTAGTCGTTGAGACTGTTGCGGGACGGGCTTGCGGGATATCCCCTTTAAACTATCAGTTGAATAATCAGGGAAACCTCTTATCACTCATTAAATTCTCAGGCGGAAACATTCAGTCTTCTGTTTGCTCGCCAAGCTTTACTTTAGGGAATGATTTTGGCTTAGCACTTTACACGCCCGACGGAGAATCTCAGCTTTTATTTCAGTCCGGAATGGAGCATCCCGAATATGCCTCGGCAATCACGGGGATTCCTTCTATTTCGACTCCAGATTATTTCAGTTTGATGTCTGATGCGACCGTTCGATCTTATCTTGCTCCAGATTCAATGGGCGATGGGGTCGTTCGGATCGGTGCAATGTTTCCCTATCAACGTTATGGCGGATTATATGGACTTATTGGTGCGACGAGTGAACTTTCGCCACTTTCTCGTGTCGGCAGAACATTCTCCCAGCTTCCAGGCTATAGTATTTCGGCTGTTCCAGCATCGTCGAACAATTCTGTGAGCTTTCAGTCCTCTCGAAATGGAAAATACATCGTTGAGCTCGTGCACTTGCAGAACGCTGCCCGTGAGGGAGTTGTAGGACTCGTTCGTTGGTCTTCTTTAAATCCTAGCTTAAGGTTGATGTATGTTTCGGGTCATCGCTTCGATGCTTCGCAAAATCGCTTCGTTCGATTGCCTGGCTCTTACTATCCGAGCGCCGATAAGTTTGAGGTAAACGACCAAGGAACAATCCTTTATCGACTGACTGAAGGAAATGGTCAGAAGCTGATGCGCTTGAGAGGGATAGGACCTCCAAAGGCCATATTTTTCGTGGGGGGTCAGATCTGGATGCCTGCGTTTTGAGTTTGAGTAAGGCGCAATCGACATAAGATTATCTTTCCTGGGCTGTTTTCCTGATTATTTTTTGGATCTTAAGAAAAATGCTTCGCGATCGTGAGAATCGCGACCCTTTCGGGCGTAAGCCCGCTATCTCGCCCGGGGG
>JBILFF010000109.1:0-7260 GCA_044351695.1 Bdellovibrionota bacterium | reverse complement strand
CCCTCTGATGAAAGGCGCGATATGATTGCGGCCTATCATCAGCGACTGACTTCAGCGGACGAAAAAAGACGCATCGAAGCGGCTAAAATATGGACCCGCTGGGAGTTTGCCTGCTCCGCTCTTGAGGTTGATCCTAAGACTTTGTTAGAAGTCGAAAAAGATACCTATGCTTTAGCCTTTGCTCGAATTGAGGCGCACTATTTTCAAAACAGGATCTTCTTTCCGAGCGATAATTATCTTTTAGAAAACGTGCATCAATACAAAAAAATTCCTGCTACCATTGTGCAAGGAAGATACGATGTCGTCTGCCCACCCAAGTCAGCCTGGGATTTGCACCGAGCTTGGCCGGAAGCTCGGATGTTTTTGATTCCCGACGCTGGGCACTCGGCTTTTGATGCTCCGATCACTCGGGCGTTGGTGGCGGCAACCGATCGATATTCCTCTTCAAGGTAATGCGAGTCGGGGACGATTAAAAATCTTGCCCTCCCCTCGCCCACGAGGATCCGCAGCTGCGAAGAGTTTTTTGTCGCTCAACTGGCCAACCATTTGAAGCTCGCCAAAGAAGCCCGAAAAATCTTCTAAGGTGTAGCTGGCTTTAAAAAGCTTTTTCTCTCTCTGGCATCGGCTGCTCTCAAGCAAAATCTTGTCGGGACTCCACTGATGATGAAATCGACAGGCCGACATGATTTCTTCGGGATCCAGACCCTGATCAAAGCGACGGATTCCAAGATACACATTAGTGATGATGCGGCTTCCACCAGGTGCTCCGATCACTAATCGACGATTGCCCTTTTCTTCGTACAAGAGCGAGGGGCTCATGCTACTGAGCGGAGTTTTTTGCGATTGAATCGAGTTGGCGAGTCCTCCGATTAGGCCGAATTGATTCGCCACCCCTGGCTGAATGGAAAAGTCATCCATGGTGTTATTGAGGACGATTCCTGTGCCTGGAATACTGACTCCCGAGCCAAAAAGTCCGTTGATACTCTGTGTAGTTGCCACCATGTTTCCGTCGGAGTCCATCAGAGAGAGATGAGTGGTTTCGTCTGGCTCGGATAATCGCATGGGAAAAATCTGACTGGAGGCCGTGATGTTCTCGTCCGCGATTTCTTTCGAGCGCTTGAGTAGATACTTTTTCGACAAAAGTTTTTTGGTGGGGACTTTTGAAAAAGAAGGATCTCCCAAGTGCAGCGAGCGGTCGGAAAAAGCTCTTTTGAAAGCTTCGATTTCAAGCACTTCGAGTGGACGCATAGGTACAAGGCGTCGAGCTTCTTCGGTCATTTGAAGAATTTGAAGAATATGAATTCCTCCTGAGCTGGGCGGCGGCATGCTCACTAGCCGCCAACTCTTCCAGCTTGTCTCAAGAGGCGCTCGCCGAATGACGCGATAAGAATCCAAATCGGATTTTGCAAGAATGCCGTCTCGCTGCTTCATGAGGACGAGTAATTTTTGAGCAATCGGTCCTTGGTAAAAGAAGCGCGGGCCCTGTTCGGCGATTCCCGTCAGTGAAGTGGCCAGCTCGGGCTGAAAAAAGCGATCACCCACTCGAAGGGGTTTGCCCTCGGGCATGAACGTGCGAGAGAGGAGTTCATCAGAGAGAATGCGCTCTCGTTGATCTTGAATCGCATATTCGAGATGCTTTGAGACCGTTGTCCCCTCTTTTGCTAAACGAATCGCAGGTTGAAGGACCTGATTCCAACGCAGCCTGCCGTATTTTTGATGAAACTCAAAGAGACCCTTCACCAAGCCAGGGACGCCGACTGCCAAGCTCCCTGTTTGGGCTTTTGCTTTTTCGGCTTTGCCGTTTTTGATGAACATGGTTTTGTGGGCCCTCAGCGGAGCCCGCTCACGAAAATCCAAAGCGAGGTTTTTACCGTTGATCCGAGCCACAAGAAATCCTCCGCCCCCAATACCCGTGCTTTGTTGTCGCACCACTGAAATGGCAAAAGAGGCGGCCACGGTGGCGTCCGCAAGGTTGCCGCCTTGTTGATAAATCTCTTGTGCCGCGAAGACGGCATCGGGCTCACTCGAAGAAATCGAGAGGCTCTGCTCTTCGGTCTTGGGGAGATGATAACTGGTCTTGGTACTACAGGCCGAGACGAGACCGACGATCAAAATGAAAAAAAGTTTATAGGATTTACTGAACATGCTGCTCCTCCACTTCTTAAAGGAGCCAGCTTAGAAGAATCTTTAAACTTAGGGGTAGCTTGAATATCCTTCGTCGGGCGTTTCGCTTTCGCTCGTGTCAGAAGCGGTCGGTGCGGTGCTGACCTGAGCTTCCTGAGCTTTCGGCTTGGGACCCAAGCAGCTCCCTACGGCCGCTCCGATAACCGTTAAAGCCATGACCGCCAATAGTCCTATGCACGCATTAACGCTGCTGCGATCATGTTGCTCCTCACTCCACCGAAATTCTGGGTTTGAGCCCGCTCTTAAGCCGATCGTGTTTGTTGTCAAAACCCCTGTGATCAGCAGCGTCCAAAAAAGCTTTTTCACGCCCCGTTGTTAAATCCAGGGCGTTCAGCTTGGCAACTATAATCTTATTTTTGGCGTGCTTCGAATGACTCGGAGGCCCCCAAAAGAAAGCCACGGCTTTGATGTAGATCTTTCATGGTTTTAAGGTCGGATTTGAGGATTAAAAGTTTAAAATGAAGGTCTCGCAGTTCACGAGACTTCAGCGCAAAATAAAGCCCTGAGACTCTTTTGCGATATCTTTTAAAAATACTGTCAGAGGAATGAGGAGTGGTCAGGGCGATGTAATCGAATAACAAAGCACGCTCGATGAGTGCTAAAAGATCTTCAGTAATAAGAGACTGAAGACTTGTTCCTTGAGAAGCATCAAAGCCAAATCGGATCAGCTCCAGCATTTTGTCCCATGCGATCGGCTGAGCTGCGATTTTAAAATAGTCCTCATCAGAAAGTGTCAGAGTCAGATCGAAGGCCGCAAAAAAGTTGACGAGCTGGCTGAGGTCCTCTTTGGCAATCAGCTCATTGATCCGCTTGGCCGTAAGCTTTTGAGCGTAGCTTATCTCATCAGCAGCAAGTCCCGCGGCATCAATCCAGTGCCCGGAGCTTAATCCCTCGTTTTGAGATAAGCGGGTGAGAGCGGTTGAATCAAAAAGCACCGATGCCGCATGCGTCTGGTTCGATGGTGTGTCTTTGGGGTAAACAACCAAAGTGCCCAGAATTTTACTGCAAGCTCCAGAAATCCAAGACGACGAAATAATTGCGCCGTTCGCGCTGTGAGGAAGTGCTGCTATCAATGCAGCCCAACAGAACCACCGTGCATAAGGCCGATTCCACCCAATCACCATCAGCGCGTTAGTGATCGATCTTCATCGCTCTGGCAAGTTAAAATGCTGGTGTTTGGCGTAAACGATGGGAAAAAAACTGGGAGAGTGTTCGATTCTGCAGTGAGCGTTGTCGGAGAGAGGCAAAAAAACTGCGGCGCTCAGAGCCGTAAACCAGTAAAGAAGGAGAATGCTTTTTAGAAATAGTTATCGATTTGCTTTGAGTGCTTTGGGATTGTTTTTTGGCTTGCGATTGCTGTGGGCTTCACAGGATATTTTAAGTCTTTATCAGAGCTGGGGTTTTGAAGCTTGGACCGTGCGCTTGGCGGGTTTAGCACAGTGTCTGGGGGCGTTTTTACTTTGGACCAAGCGCTTTGAAGTTTTTGGACTCTTTTTATTTGTGTCTGTTTTGAGCTCGGCCGTGGCAACGCATCTGCGACTTGAGCACGAAGGCCTTGCTTTTCTTCCGGCGGCGATGATGGCTTTTCTAGTTTTCATGATCACTCTTCTTAAAGAAGAACAGCGAGATGCTGAGGGAGTTCAAAGGCTTTCTCCGATCAGTGGGGGTCCCCACTCCGTTTCTTCCGGACCTCTTCCAGACGGTTTTGAAGAAGTGCCTTACGAGATTGTTTTTGCTTGCAAGGCTTCGCGCGAAAAAATCGTTGAGATTCTCAACAATACGCGCACTTTTACACGTGGGCAGATTTTTCCTTACCGGGTTGAGTTTTTAGATCCTACTTCAGGAAGGATCACATCGGACTTCAAAGAGGGGGTTTTTACAAATCATCATGGACCTGGCTTAAATGCGGCGGGCGTATTGAGCGAGATTTCTGGTCTAGACTACCGACGCTTAGATTACTTTTACGGAAGCTATGCCATCAGCTTTAGACTTTTTAGGCCACAGTCCCTAGAGATGTGGTTTCGAGAGGATTCGGCTCAAAAGACTCATGTGCGAATTCGCCTAAAGACCTTTGTTCGCAGGGGCTGGAGTCTTATCTGGCGGCTGGGACAAAATTTTTTCTGGCCCCAGTTCAGCTGGTCGATTCAATGGGTAAGTCGATGGCGCTAGGCTTTGATTGGATTTTGGGAATTGATCAGACGGGGCGAGTTTATAAAAACAAGCCTGGCCCCCTCCCCTTCGCCTTGTTGCAAAGACAGAGCAGCGGCTGGAGATTAATGGATCTGCCGAATGACTTTAAAAGGGGGCTTCCATCTCTTCATCGAGACTCGATTCAAAAGTTGATCGGTTCAAAAGAATCTCAAAAAATATTGGTCGCTGTAGATGCAGTTTTGGGACTTGCTCGTGAGTGCGGAATTTCTCAGTCGTCTCTTGCGCATAAGTTCGAGCAGGCTCGTCAAAGCTATGTCTACGGAAAGCAAGCGGGAGAGATTCATTTTGCAAAATATTGGAAGGATCTCAAGCTCTCCCTACCGCCTCAGCGAAGATGCGAGCAAAAGGCGAGAGCGAATTCGGTTTTCACGACCAAGCCTGCACAAAAAAACATCCAAACAGGAACGCATCGATTGTGGATGGACTTGGGAGAAGAGACGAGCTGGTTTGACCTTTGGCCGTCCGCAAAGCTCACTCGGTCGGTAATCATCGCTGAGGTCTACCCCAGCTTCTTTTGGCGCGAATTTTTTGGTTTTCAAAAGCGAGAGCCGGCTCGAATCGAGGAGTTGTTCAGCAAGTTGTCGATAGCGTTTTCTCGATCAAGCCTCACGCGCTATCAACAGGCCGATTGGGCAGATGCTGCCGTCTCGGCGCTGGGAGCATTAAGAGTGCTTCTTGATCAACGCCTTCTTTGGGAGGGGCCGCGCCACGACTCCACCGCGTGTTACGAAGGCTGGATTCTCGGTCTTCCGCTTTAAGACTTACTTTTTACAGTCGCACTTAGACTTTTTTTTGCCGCTACAATCGCAAGCCTCTTTTTTGGCTCCAGCGCAGTCACAGCCATGCTTTTTAGAAGCACATGCACTGAGGGCAATTCCGGACAAAGCAACAAACATAAAAGCAAGAAAATATTTTTTCATCACACAACTCCTTTATTGCCCCTATTCTACGTTTTCATTGTTTTTGAATCAACTTTACCAGCCCACAAATTAGTATGCATGATGTCAAAATGCGCGGAGCGCTTCGACATTTTATCACAAAAATTCTTCAAGATGATTTGCCTACTTTAGCGGCCAGCTTGGCTTATTATTCGGCTCTCTCTATGGCGCCGCTGGCCGTTGTGACGATTTTAATTTTAAGTTATTTGCCCGCTTCGGTTGAAGATATGATTGAGCAGATTCAGATGGTGTTTGGTCCGCAAGCGGCGGGCCTAGCCTCTCAAATTTTTCAGCAAAGTGTGGAGCCCAGCTTGAGAAGTTGGGCGGGTGTTGGATCGGTACTCTTAAGTGTTGTTTTTGCCTCGGCGATGTTTGCTCAATTGCAGGTATCGCTCAATCGCATCTTTGAACTGAAGACCCAGCCGATTCATCGGTGGTTTTTTAAACGACTTCAGACAGTCGGCTTTGTTTTTGTTTTGATTCTTTTTTTGTTTTTGAGTTCGTTCGTGATGAAGATTTTTTCGCATTTCTCGGGATGGTTTTCTTGGACAAGCGAAGCGGCGCGACTTCTGCTAACGGTCCTAAGTCCATGTTTGCTTTTATACTGGCTTCCGGAGCGCAAAGTCTCATGGCTTGCAGCTCTTTGTGGCGGTGT
Organism: Bdellovibrionota bacterium; assembly: GCA_044351695.1. Lineage (GTDB taxonomy): Bacteria > Bdellovibrionota > UBA2394 > UBA2394 > UBA2394 > JBILFF01. The sequence continues at coordinate 1,272 of JBILFF010000109.1, read as the reverse complement.
CATCACGGGTCTTCTGTTTGAAATCGGCAACCGAGGCTTTGGGTTTTATTTGGGAAATACGGCGGTGGCGAGTGCCTATGGAGCGATGGGTACGCTCATGATTTTTTTACTTTGGATTTATTACTCAGCGCTGATTCTTCTTTTTGGAGCGGAGGTGGCTTTTGCTTTGCGATCGATCCGCTGGCGGGTGTGATTCGCCAGCACTCCACTCTTTAGAACGCAGACGGTCAATTTCAGGCCTTCCGAAATGATGAAAAATTTATAGATGTTAGCTTTTTGACGACTGAATTAGTCAATCGTTCTCGGATTTTGTCCTTCTCTCGTCTTTGGCTCCTTTTTTGCAAACTCTTCAACCGATGACTTTGCGAGACTTCATAAGCTTCAGATTTAAACCCGCTGGTTTAATTTTGGGCTTATCTTTTTTGACTCTCGCGTGTGCGGACCGTGATTTTGAACGCAGGTTGCCAGATCCAAGCAGCATCAGCTCAAGCGCTCAAGTGGGTCCCAAAGGAGACCGAGGAGAAAAAGGCGACAAAGGGACCCAAGGAGTTGCAGGAGATCGAGGGGAAAAAGGCGACAAGGGCGATAAAGGCGACAAGGGCGATCGAGGAGAGATGGGAAATCCGGGCCTTCCGGGAAGTCCTGGAGTGCCTGGCCCGAGGGGCGAGAAGGGTGATCCCGGCAGCATCAGCGCAATTAAGCATGAAGGTGTGATCAACATCACCGAAGACTTTGGACGCGGGGGAACCGTTTTTCAGTTTGGAGACGAAGCGCCATTTTACTTTGTGAATCTGAGTTTTATGCTGAGGACGCGCCCAGGAATTTCAAGCGAAATCAAAATCGAAGTGACCGACCCTGAGGGAAAGCGCAGGCTTGTTCGTCAAATTCTCTGGCACCCAGAATCTGGGCGTGGCCAATACCCGAGTTTCCATCACAGCTTGATGATTTCTGCTGGTTCGAGATTGGCCGTGCATCATGATTTATGCGCGAGCGGATTTCACTGTAGCCATGAAAATCAAAATTTTCTTAAATCTGCAGATTTACAAGTCAGCCTCATTTATTGAATCCAAATCAACGATGGCTGAAGTTCTTACTCCTCCCATTTACAGCCTGACCCACTGCCATGGCCCAGCTGTCATTGCCCAGCTGTCATTGCTCAACTGTCATTGCTCAACTGTCATTGCTCAACTGTCATTGCTCAACTGTCATTGCTCAACTGTCATTGCTCAACTGGGCCCGGGCCCAGTTGTTCCCTTTGGTGACTATTTTTGA
>JBILFF010000106.1:0-7263 GCA_044351695.1 Bdellovibrionota bacterium | reverse complement strand
CTGCTGGTGGCATGGGTGGGGGGAAGTGATCCGGAACTCTTTTTGTTCAACACTTTCTTGGGCTCCTTCATCATTCTGATGGTTCTCGATCCCATCCGAAACCAAATCGATGCATTTATCATGAAGAGACTGATTGTCGACTCTGCCGAATTTGAAAAAGCAGTGCAGAATCTCTTGCGAAAAATCAGGCGAACTCGAAGCTCCAAAGACCTCTTTGAGGTGCTCGTCACGGGTCTTGAGGAAACTAGTCGAGTTTATAAAATCGGTGTTTATCTTTGGGATCCACAAGCACTTGTTTTTAGAGCAAGCTCAGAGAGCACTTTAAACAACCCCACCCAACTCAGCCCCGACAGTGGTATTGTTCGCTACTTTCAGCGCACTAAATCTAACGCGCTCCGTGAATCCGCCGAGGACTCCAAGGCAATTCAGCTCCTACGCGAGCTGCGAGCTCATATTGTTCTTCCTATTTTTCAGGCTGAAGATTTAGTCGCCGTCTGGGCCATTCGAACTTCTCTTGCAGGAGAATCAGCCTATACCAGTTTTACGAATTCCGAAATTGATCTGTTGGTACGTGCTGCAAGCGAAGTTTCGACCATCTTGGATCAAGTGAAATACTTTGAGCGAATGGAAAGCCAGCAACGCTTAGCTGCTTTGGGCGAGATGTCAGCGGCTTTAGCGCATGAGATCCGAAACCCCCTAGGCGCCCTTCAGGGAGCCTCCATGCTGCTTGAGACCTCACCCACTTTGGCGGCTGAGGAGGATAGAGAGTGTGTTAGAATTCTCAAGACGGAGTTGGAGCGCTTGCAACAAACGGTCGATCAGTATCTTCACTTCGCGCGAAGAACCGAGACCCTCGTCGAGTCTGAGATTCAATTGATCATTCAGAAGGCCATCAAAGCCTCCGAGGCCAAAGCACTGAAGACGAGAACTCAGATACAGTTTGAAAAACAATCCCACCCTCTTCTTTTGTGGACGGATCCCTTAAAATTGGAGCAAGTGCTTATCAATTTGATTCAAAATGCCTGCGAGGCTTTTAGTAAGAATGTTAAAATTCAAATTCAAAGTTCAGACGAAGAGTACGAGATTCAAGTTCTCGATGACGGTCCCGGAATTGCCTCGGATGTTCTTCCCAGTATTTTTACGCCGCTGTTCACTACAAAAAAAGCGGGCTCGGGATTGGGGCTTCCCATTTGCAAGAAAATCGTTGATTCACTGGGTGGAATTTTGGGAGTACAAAGTCAGGTGGGCGTAGGCTCGACATTTTCGATTCGGCTGAACCGACAACAGAGCAACCGGCAACAAACAGAGAAGGTTTTAGCATAATTATGGCAAAAATTTTGGTCGTCGATGATGAAGAAAATGTTCGGAAAATTATTGGTATTCAATTACGCCGCTTAGGTCATGAGGCTATCGAAGCCGCTGATGGTTTTGAGGCATCAGAAATGCTCAAGAGCCAAAGCTTTGATACTCTCATCACCGACCTCAAAATGCCTCGCATGGATGGGCTGGAACTTCTTCAGCTTTCACGAAAGCGATTTCCCCAAATGCCTGTCATTATGATCACAGCCCACGGCACGATCGACACGGCCGTCGAGGCGATGAAGCGAGGCGCTTTTGACTACATTACAAAGCCCTTCAACCAGGATGAATTTTTAAAGACCATCGATCGTGCGGTCCGGTCTTCGGCTGAATTATCGAAAGAGTTTCAGAGATCCCGCTCTTTTTTACGACAAGAAGAAAAAATCATCGGAACAACCGAGGAGATGGAAAAAGTTTATGCCATCATCGAGCGCGTCGCTAGCAACAGTAGCAATGTGTTTGTGAACGGAGAAACCGGAACGGGCAAAGAAGTCGTGGGCCGCCTTCTTCACGACAAAAGTCCTCGCCGAGAACGGCCTCTGGTGCGCGCGTATGTTTCGGCCTGCCCCCTAGCGGAGCAGGAGTCCTATCTTTTTGGCGACCAATCACGGCCCGGGTGTCTCAAGCTCGCCGAAGAAGGAACGCTTTATATTGATGAAGTGGGAATTCTCAGCCTCGAAGTTCAAGCTTTGCTTTTTGATGCCATCACCTCGGGCAAACTAACTTGTCGTCTGGTCGCTGCTTCGGACATGAATCTCTTAGAAAAGATTGAGTCTGGGCAGTTTCGTAAGGATTTGTTTTACAGCCTAAATGTCGTGCCGATTTATTTACCGCCCCTTCGTGATCGCACTCAAGACATCGAACCCCTCGCGGATCATTTCATCAAAATTTTCGCTAAAAAATTCTCTAAGACTCTCAGTCATCTGGATGAAGAGGCCTTGTTTTTGTTGATCCAATATTCATGGCCCGGCAACATCCGTGAGCTTGAAAATTGTATGGAGTATGCCGCAAATGTCGCTGACGGCCCTGTCATTAAAAAGCAGCATCTCCCCCCCCACCTGGCCAATCCCGCTCTGGCACCTAAACTGCCTCAGCGAAGCAAAGATGCCATGACTCTACGCGTTCAGGGCCTTGAACGCGTCGCCATTGAAGAAGCCCTGCGCAGTTCGGGAGGAGATCTATTGAAAGCGGCACAAAAGCTCGGCGTCCCCCCCTCTTTACTTGAAGAGAAAGCAGTCGCTTTAAAAGTTTCTGGAATTCACCTGTAGTCTTCTTTTTTTTAATTTTGTAAATTTTGCTTAGTTTAATGGTTGAATGCGACTTGAACATGGAAGCTACTGTCTGGCTTTCATGGGGAGGAAACGATGACTCAGTCCACCGATCTCATCTCAAGCTCTTACGGTATCGAGGCTTTTGATCTCGAAAAGCAATACGGACTTTATACGGCCCTGCATGGCGTTTCTTTTAAAGTGCCGAAAGGAGAAATCGTTGGATTTCTCGGTCCAAATGGAGCCGGAAAAACAACGACCATGAGAATTTTAACGGGCTATTACTTGCCCACTCAAGGAGATGCCAAAATATCAGGTTACTCAGTTCTCAAACAAGGGGATCAAGTACGAAGAGAGATTGGTTACCTCCCCGAGAATCCCCCGCTGTATCCCGAGATGAGTGTCAAAAGCTATTTGCAGTTTGTTCTGGAGCTTAAGGGCGTTGCGAAAGCTCAGCGAAAAGCTCAGTTAGATTGGGCGGCCGAGTCGTGTGGTCTCACGCATCACTTGAATCAAGTCATCGGAACGCTGTCCAAGGGCTATCGTCAGCGCGTGGGGCTTGCTCAAGCCATTGTGCACAAACCCTCCGTGATCATTTTAGACGAGCCCACGGTTGGACTGGATCCACTTCAAATTCAAGAAGTGCGCAAGCTGATTCAATCGTTTCGAGGCCAACACAGCGTTTTACTTTCGACACATATTTTATCGGAGGTCACCGCAAGTTGCGATCGCGCGATGATCATTCATCGGGGACGCATGATTCACGAACAGACTCTGAGCGATTTGAGTGAGAAGCAATCGCTTGAGGAGCTCTTCTTGTCAGTGATTTCAAAGGACGAAGTTCAGGGAAGCCATAAAAACGCAGCTGCGTAAGGAGGAAATATGAATTGGGCCGCTTGGACGATTTGTAAGAGAGAAATTCGAAGTCTGTTTGTCTCTCCGATTGCTTATTTAGTTTTGGGTCTTTTTGCATTGGCCTCTGGGATTTTGTTTCGCTTGGCGATGGAGCAATTCGATCGCTTTCTAAAGGATCCCTCGATTCAGATGCAACTTGCTCAGAATCCAGACTTTTTGAATCTGATTAACATCAATAGCTTTCTGGTCATCAACGTGACGCAGGTCACCTTTACTCTTTTACTGATTGCTATTCCCTTTTTTACGATGAGGCTTTTAACCGAGGAGCGAGTGAATCACACTTACGAACTTCTCAAGACCTCTCCGCTCAGCCATTGGGATATCGTTTTAGGAAAGTTCATGGCGGCGAGCTTTTTTTTAGTCCTCTGCCTACTGACTCACGGCATCTTTTTGGTGCTCATGTTTGTCTATGGCGATCCTGAACCTCTTCCGATCGCATCGGCTTACCTGGGACTTTTTCTCTCAGGCCTTTGTTTTATGGCTGTGGGCCTTTTTGCTTCGGCCCTGACTCACCATCAGATCATTGCCCTTTTGATCTCATTTGCAATAAATGTAGGCCTCGTGGTGGTCTCGTGGGCGGCCAATAATACTTTTGATCGATTGGCGCAGTTTTTACAGAAAACGTCGATCACTTTTCATTATGAGCAGTTCAACCAAGGGATCATTCAAGTTTCAAGTTTGGTCTATTTTTTAAGTTTATTGATTTTGTTTTTAACAGCCGGGCGAATCGCCGTTCAATCGGCTTCGCGGGCATAAGGGGAGAATACTATGAAGACCTGGATACGACTTTCTGGACTTGTGGGACTCGTTTTTATCGTCTTTGGAGTCATTTCTCTTTTTTACGTATTTGATGACGATCTCTTTCGCCGCATGGCTTATACCCAAATGATTTTTGGAGTCTTACTCTGCGGCGTTTTTGTAACGACCTCTTTTGGAGAAACAATGGGTGCGCTACTTCGCAACAAAGAAAAATTGTTTGGCGCACTGGGCGGCTTGCTGACCCTTCTGATCTTGATCGGAGTCAATGTGATGGCTCATAGTCACTGGGGCGAGATGAAGATCGATGTCACCAAGAACAAGATCCACTCTCTCGACTCTGCGACAGGCGAAATCCTTAAAACCCTAGAGACTGATGTACAGGTCACGAGCTTCATTGTTGATCCGCGACTTCGACCTTTGTTTGAAAATCTAGCCGCACGATATCACTATCAAAATGCCAAGTTCACTTACCGGACTTTAGACGGAAAAAAAGATCCAAAGATTCTCAAAGAGTTGGCTGCTCGCGAGGGACAAATTGTTTTTGAAAACAAAAAAACCAAAAAAACAGTTCTCTTGGAATCTGGTCAAATTAATGAGCAGGATTTCAGCTCAGCTTTACGTCGCGTCTTGGGCGAGATCGGCAAGAAAATCTATTATGTGGCTCTGAGCGACGAAAGCCTTTTGGAGAACCGTACAGAGGCGGGCTTGGCCTTTCAAAAAATCTTGCTGGAGCGTGAGGGCTACCAAGTCGAAGCTTTGAATCTTTTTGAGAAAGCTGAAATTCCCTCTGATGCAAGTATGATAGTGCTTTGGGGAGGACAAAAGCCTACTCCCGAAAGCGTCGTTCAAAGCCTGATTCAATATGCTCAAGCGGGCGGCAAGCTCTTGATCGCGCAGGACCCTATTTTGTCAGCGACTCGAGACAGCCTCATTGCTGACAATCTGAACCCGCTGGCAGAGCTTTTTGGCCTTAAACTTTCAAAGTCCATTATTGTTCAGCTACGCCCTGCGATGGCCATCAAGCGCAAAGGGAATCAGGCTGAGTTGGTGAGAACCGGAACTCAGCGACTGGTGCGGGTGGCTGGCCTGGGAGACTCTGGACACCCCATTGTTGAGTCGCTCAAAAATGAGATTTTTGACTTTGTTTTTGCGCAAGCCCTCGAGGAGCTGACAAAAAAATCAGAAAAGCTCAGTATTCAGACGATCACGCAAACAGCGCCGGCCGCTGTTTTGGAATCGTCCATCAAAACTCTACTCAATGCCGATGAGGTGACTAAAGAAGAAGTCCCGGGCAATGGGCCGCATGCCATCGCTAAAAGCGCAAGCCTGCCGCTCGAAAAACCCGGTCCTTTTGGAACCGAGGCCAAGCTGATTCTCTTTGGAAACGCTGAGTTCGGAAGAAACACAGCAATCCAACAAGGGGCCAATGCCGATCTTTTAATGAACAGCTTTAACTTCTTAGTCGATGCTCAGAAGGGCTTAATGATTCGACCCAAGTCATGGACGCCATCTACTCTTAAGATCAGCGAGCAAACTCGAACAGGGGTTTATTTTGCCAGCATTTTTTTACTCCCCATGCTCATTATTATCTTTGGCTTGAGCGTCTGGAACTTTAGGAGATCCCGAATATGAATTGGAAAGCGCTAAGCATTCTTGGCGTTTTATGTTTGGCCGTCCTGATTTATTTGGAATTTGGCATCATCCGTGTCGCTGAAAAAAAAGAAGAACAAGAAAAGCAAGACGCCCTGGTGTTTAAGAATATAGAACGGTTGGAGTCCATTCAACTTGTCAACACCAAGTCGCCCGAAATCTTGCTTAGACAAACAAACTCGCGTTGGAATGTAGAAAAGCCTTTTCAAGACATTGTCTCTAAATCTCAACTTGAAGCCTTTGTTTCGAGCTTGCGGGCTCTTCAAATCAAAAGTGTGCTTTTAGAAGCTGAGGAGTTTAAAGCTCGCGCCCAAAACCTAGATCAATATGGCCTGCGCGACTCCTCCTTTCGCATAAAATTAGAAACTGGCGGCACAGTTCAAGAGCTGATTTTGGGCGATATGGTTGGTGATAGCTTTGAAATTTATGCGCAGAGAAGAGGAGAAGAAAAAATTCTTCTGGTCGGCTCTGATCTCGAATCAGCTCGGCACCAAAGCGCTGAGGACTGGAGAGAGAAGAGGCTCGTCAATGTCGACGCATCCCAAATCATCCGACTGAGCATCAAAAACAAAAATGAGCACATTGAATTCGAACGCGAGAGTCCCGAAAAACCGTGGAAGATGAAGAAACCCTTAGCGCTGCCCATCGATCAAGAGTTCACGAATAACCGAATTTCAAAAATCTCTTTGGTCCAAGCCAGCGATTTCTTGGCGTCCGCTCCAGCAGCTCTTCAAAATCCTGACATTCGAGTGAAGGCTCTGTTTGCCGACGGGGTATCAGACGCTCGCAGTCGATTAGACGACCCCCTCCCGCAGGGCGTAGAACTCTTTCTGGCTCGAAAAAAGCGGCCGGGGGTGAATGAAAAGGACGCCGGCGATGAGTTTGAATACTTTGGTCGATCAGACAAAAGCCTTCCCGCCACAATCGCTCGCTTTCATTATGAGAACTTTGATCGATCGGCAAAAGACTTTGTCGACAAGCAGTTTGATGATTTCCTAAGCACAGACGTCGAAGAGATTCGAGTCTTTCGCGCTGGTAAGCTTGATATCGTCGTACAGAAAAGAGGCAGTCTTGAGCAGCCAGAGATCGAACTCAGACAGGGCGAAAAAATTGAAAAGCTAGGAGACTTCGGCTGGGAAAAAGCTCTTCAACATTTGCGTAACTTGGTGGCCAGTGATTTTATCGCCCCTGAAAAGAAACCAGCTCTGAGCAAGACTCTGATCGCGATTGAATTAAGCTTCAAAGACAAATCCACTCGTTACTTTTATTTTGAAAATTCCGACAAATCAGCGCGAATGTGGACCAACAAGTC
>JBILFF010000105.1:0-7327 GCA_044351695.1 Bdellovibrionota bacterium | reverse complement strand
GAAGCTTTTGGTTGCAGCCCCCACGACCGATCGCCGCCCCTTGGACCTGCGCGTCAAGTCGGTTTGTCATCTCCGTGACGCTTTAGGAGCGCTCAAAGCGGATCTAGAGCGTCAAAAAAATGAAGGAAATTCCAGACCCTCTTTTCAGTAAGCGTCATTTTTTGTCGCTAGAGCCATGAAAGCGCTTGCGATCTGGAGATTCTGCAATGTTCCGATAAAATGAAGTGTGCGCAAGCTCTTGGCGATCTTTGTTCTGGCACTGTCAATTTTTCCACTCTCGTTGTGGGCGAATGTAGAGCGTTTGCCTTATCCAAGAGCGCTTTATCATAAGGTCGAATTTTGGAAGCTCATTTATTCAAAGTACTCGACTCTCCAGGGTCTGCTTCATGATTCAGAAGATCCATCCATTGTGTATGAAGAAATCAATCTCCCGCGAAATGGCAATCAAGGTGTCGTGGGCGAGAGACGAGCGGTGGTGCGAGAAGCTCTTTTCTCTATTCTTCGAAAGCGGGGACAAAATCTTACTCCGACCGAAAGAAAAGTTTTAAATGCGTTTCCGCGCTACTCTTCGCGTAGTCGAATTCTTCAGGCGACTGAGAACATTCGATTTCAATTGGGTCAATCCGATCGATTCCGCGCGGGAGTCATTAGATCTGGTAGATTTTTGAGGAATATCGAGCAGGTCATTCGAGAAGAAAAAATGCCAGAGTTTTTAAAGTTTCTTCCGCATGTCGAGAGTTCGTTTTACCCTTATGCTTTCTCAAAAGTCGGAGCCGCAGGCCTTTGGCAAATCATGCCGTCGACGGGGCGACTGTACGGCTTAAAAGTCGATTATGCGATCGATCAGCGCTTGGATCCCGCGTTGGCATCCAGAGCGGCGATTCGCTTTTTGAGAGATAATTTTAAGCGTTTGAAAGAATGGCCGCTGGCCATCACGGCTTATAATCACGGTCCAGGTGGAATTGCTCGAGCGGTGCGAGATATCGGTTCGTCTGACATCGCGGAGATTGCGTTTCAATATTCCAGCCCCTCTTTTGGATTTGCTTCACGAAACTTTTACCCGCAGTTTTTAGCCGCCGTGCAAGTCGCACAAGACTATAAAAAATATTTTGGTGATATTACTCTCGATAAACCTCTCAAGTATGAAGAGATAAAGATTGAGCAGCCGACCTACTTTAGGAATCTTGCAAATCAGTACAAGATGACGGCCGACGAGTGGAAGCTCTACAATCCCTCTCTTAGACCGCCCGTTTTTGAGAATCGGCGCCCGGTTCCAAAAGGAATCGTGATTCGAGTGATGCCGAGCTCGAGGGGCTCGAAGGCTCTTGTGGCCTCGCTGGACAACAAGATTCTTAAAGAGTCAGCGAAAATTAGGGATCAAGAGACTAAAGATAAAATTTTAGATGCATTGAAGTTGGATTCAAAACGGCCAGCGATCGCTGCCAAAAAAGATGAAAAGGCCTTGCCACCTCCTCCAACGCTAGGAGCCGAGAGCTCAAAAACAGTGGCTGGAATTCCCAATGTGGATGATCTCATGGGCGAACCCAAATACTCAGTTAAAGATGTCGTCGGAGGAAAGGGTTGGATTCGAGTCGAGATTAACGAAACCATTAGCCAGGTGGCGGAGTGGTTAAATGTTGGCGTCGATGATCTACGGAAGTGGAATGCCATCGAAGACCGGGGCCAGGCTCGATTAGGACAACGCTTAATTGTTCGATTAAGTCACACGTCCAAGCAAGAGTTCGAGAGCGAGCGACAAGACTATCATGCAAAAATTCGAGAAGATTTTTTCTCGAATTATCAAGTGGATCAGTTTGTTGATTTTCAAGTTAAGGCGGGTGAGAACCTGTGGTCGATTTGTTTTCAGAAATTCGATATTCCGCCTTGGTTGCTCGAGCAGTTTAATCCTGAGATTGTTCTGTGGGATTTAAAGCCTGGGACGAAACTTAGAATTCCCGTGGTCAAAGAAGTAGCGTCCACCGTGGCTGAGAGCGTCGCTCCCCCGCAATAAGAGTGATTAAATTTTTATTGAATCCATAAGCTATCGCGATGGATCCAGCCCTTGCCGCCACCTGAATCTATAACTTGAACCCAATTTCCTTGGCGTTTAAAAATGCGATAGCTGTAGTACTTCTTGGCTTCTCCCCCTCGGACGAGTCCAAAGTTGGTTCCTGGTCCAGACCTCAGGCGAGCTTCTCTTTGTCGGACCACGGCACAATCAAATCGATTAGAGAGAAAGCGTTTTTGAATCCAGTGAACATCTCCATCCACATCGCGAACCTGAGCCCAAGCGCCTTGCTCTTTGATTTTTTGCAGAGGCATAAACTGATAAACTTCCCAAGTTTTAGGAGCCTCCACGGAAGGACCGGAGCGTAAGTTCGCTCGACTTGCAGATACGCAAACAGAGGCCTCTAGCGCGCTAGCTGATAAAATGACGACAGCGAAAAGAGCGATGATTCTCATAGCTCATAGAATAATGATTGATGCGCGACATCGGCAATCAGGAACGCGTAGAGGAGTATCGAGCAAAATTGTCACGAATCTTGGGTAGCCACTTGATCCAGATCTTAAAATATTGCTCATGGCGCAATAGAAAGTCTCGCTTAAGCTCGTAGTTGTCTTTGTACTCGCCAGGCATGGCATTAATTCCGCGCTCAAATGCTAAATGGGCGGGTGTAAGAATACTGAGTGATGAGGAGTAAAAAGTCGAATCCTCATTCACCGCCTTTACTTTGACTCGGAGCACATCTTCAAGAGCGTCATCCAGGTAATGTAAGCTTACCTTTCTTCCCCGGCTCTCTTTTTGCTCAATTTCTTCTCTCCACTTCGCAAACTTTTCGAGGAGCTTTTCAGCTTCTTTCAACCAAAAGTTAATTTGTTCTAAAGCAGAATCAATTCTCTGCTTCGACTCTTGATGTCGTGTTTGAATCTCCTCGGCGCTTGGTGCACGAACCTTTTGTTTTTTCAGCTCAAGCACATCGCTGACATCGTTGGAGAATTCTTCATACGCTTTTTCAAAACTCATAAACTCAGCACCCACAATTTTGGCACCTTTTGCTGCTACGTTAATAAAACGTTTTTCAGGAAAGTGCGAAATGAGTCCCTCAATCTGAGATTTAAACTGATTCCAAAAGGGCTGAGAGTAAACTTCTATACTATTGTCTTGCGATTTAAATTTAAATCCCGCCGATAACGCCTTGAGTTCAGCTTCGGTGTAAGGAGTTTCCTGGCGCACGTCAAAAGTTCCTTTGATGTGAGAAACACGCTTATCAGGATCGAAGGCCAAATTGTGCCCCACCATGATGATATTTTTGCATCCTAAGAAAGCAGCGAAGGCTAGGTTGAGATTTCCAGCTGAAGATCCTGGAAAGAACTGACCTAAGTAATCAACGCCAGCCGTGTAGCCAATGTTTGCGGTGGGACAGTAAAGAACCTTTTCGCCTTCATAGGCCTCGATGGATTCGCGAAGCAAAAGAAGCGGACCCACGAGCGCTGATCTCTCAGGAATCTTTACGCCTTTAAAGAATCCGGTCACGATATCGACGCGCTCAATGGCCGTCACAAAGTCTGGCTCAATTCCCTTACTCAGCATGACCTTCAGACTCGAATCGCAAACAATGATAGGAATCTTACCGTAACACTTCTTGATCCACTCCCAGTGCTCATCGGTAGAGGGTCCAGAGGCGACAGAAAGGATGGTCTTTCCGAGTAAAAGATCTCGGTAGGGGAGCATTCCGCTCGACTGGTGAGCGATCTCGATATTATCAATAATATTCTGTGCTCCGATAAAGCTATCTTCGACGCTGTTTCCACCCGAGATGACAGAAACGTTTCGAGCATTCAAAATCTGTTCGCTTAACTTTTGGAAGTACTCGGCGTGAATGCGTAAGCTTGCTGGATGAGCGACGATTTTCAGAAAGGTCGATACGGCAATGTGAGTCATTAAGGTGCTCAGGGCGGAGCCGCATGCTTTCTCCTTGCTATAGCCCACCCACAAACTTAGCTTTCTGGATTCAAAAGCTTCGGTGAAGTCATGAGCTTGAAGCGCTTTTAAAAATACCCACGTATCCGGCTCAACAATCACGTTGGCAAAATTTTTGGGATGCTTGGCTGCAAGAAAGCGCTGCACCGCATAACCCAAACCGAAGCCAAAAAAGAATACCAGTTGGGGCATATCCAGATGAGATGATTTGAGTAAATCGATGGTCTCTCGAGAGGGGTCCTCTCCATACAGCAGGCCTTGGATCTTGGGCTCGCGGCGGTGATAGTAGAGATTAAGCTCCCCATTGCGGCAAGGTCGAAAATCAACGCTTAGATTTCCATCGGTAAGAGGATTTTCTCGAAACTGAGCAATCTGATCTTTAATAAAAGCGTAGCAATCTGGATGATGGCGCTCGAGGGCTGCGATGTTGCTATCGAACAGCGCCCATGGATTCGATTCATCCGACGAGTTTTCGAAGGTCTTCAACACTTAACCACTCCGTATTGGTATTTGAGGCATATCGAAAATTTTCTGGAATCGACTCGCCCCCGTGATGAAAGTCCGAATCCCACCACGGAAATTCGGGCTCAATCATAAATCGATCGCCAAGATCTCTGGTATGCCGAGCCTCGTCCTCTGTAATCATGAGTTCGTGCAATTTCTCTCCGGGTCGAATTCCAGTCATCTTGATTTTCGCTTTCGGTGCAAGAGCTTTCGCAAGATCCGTCACCTTCATGCTCGGAATCTTTGGAATAAAAATCTCGCCCCCACGGCATATTTCCATCGAGGTGTGAACGAATCGAACGGCTTGATCGAGGGTGATCCAAAATCGAGTCATGCGCTCATCCGTGATAGTGATTTCTCCTGTTTCTCGTTGTTGTTTAAAAAGTTGAACAACGGATCCTCTTGAGCCGACCACGTTGCCGTATCGAACCACAGCCAAGCGTGTTTTTTTAGGTCCCACATAACTGTTGCTTTGAATCACGACCTTTTCTTGGCAAAGTTTGGTCGCGCCATAAAGATTGACAGGGTTTGCTGCTTTGTCGGTTGAAATAGAGATGATTTTCTCAGCTCCGCAGTCGATCGCTTTATTGATCACATTTTGAGTGCCAATGATATTGGTCATGATCGCTTCGAAGGGGTTGTATTCACAGACCTCGATTCGCTTCATGGCGGCTGCATGAATCACGATATCGACACCCCGCAGAGCACGCTCGACTCGGTCGGCATCACGAATATCTCCAATAAAAAATCGAAGCTTGGGAGAGTTAAACTCCTCACGCATTTCAGCTTGTTTCAATTCGTCTCGACTAAAGATTCGAATAACGTTCGGATTGAGATGCTCCAAGGCGTAGCGCGTAAAAGCTCGTCCGAAAGAGCCTGTGCCGCCCGTGATCAAAATTTTCTTTGTGCTCCAGTCCACCAGCACCATCATAGCGCTAAGTCCTCGAACTCCCAAGAGATGCAATTCTTGCCGATGAATGAGGACTATTTTTGTTGAAATTGACGTTAAGAATCACCAGACCGAGCTTGATAGTATGATTTTGTGCAAGCAATACCACTAATCTTTCGTTGTGATGCGTCAACTGATGAGGGCTGGGGGCGATTTCGTCGATGTTATGCTTTAGCTGAAATCGCGCAGCAAAGCGGGCGTTTTCGCGTTTATTTTTTAAGTAGAGCCTTGCCCAAGAGCCTACGAAAGAAAATCAGCGAAATTCATGCTCAACATCAGGTTTTGGCTGAAGAGGCAAGCCTGGAGCAGGATTTAGCTGCTCTTCATTCGATGTTTGATTTGATGAGTAGAAAGCGAATCGTTGTCGTCGTTGATCATGAGCAGTGGGACTCTGATTGTTTTAAATCTCTGCGATCGGATCGGCGGGTGAGTCTGTTGGCGTTTGATGATGGTCATCGTCGCCATTACGACTGCGATATTTTGATCAATCCTAATCTAGATGCTGAGCTGATCGCTTACTCGGCAACAGAAGATTGCCAAAAGCTGCTGGGACCAAAATTTTCTTTAGTGCGCGATGAGGTGCATACTCTGCGGCAAGATCCTACTGAGCGAGTGGCCGAGAGCTTTCAGTTTTTGGTTTCTCTGGGGATTGCAGATCGTTGGGGGCATGCGCTCAAAGCGATTGAGGCCGTACGAAGATCTCCGATCAAGTTTGAAACTCATGTGGTCGTACCTTCGGATTGGCCGCACTCAGAGGCCGCCAAAAGACTCATCGGCAATCACCCGAGGATTCACTTGTACGAGGATCCCTCTTTCTTGCCTCAGTTGATGGCCCGATCGGACTTAGCTCTGCTCGGGGCTGGACCGCTGACGTATGAGCTTGCGTATTTAGGTATTCCCATGATGACAGTCACCCTCGATCCATCGCAAAGCACGACAGCTCTGGCTTGGAGCACTCGCGGAATCTCTGAAAATTTGGGAGATGTAGATCGCTTAACGCCGGATCTCATCGCCGAGAGAGTGATGTACTGGATGGAGCGAGATCAGGAACTAGAGGAGAGGGGTTTGGCCTCGCAGAAGATGATCGACGGCCGAGGTAAATTTCGTGTGCTTGAAAAGCTGACGAAGTTACTCGCGAGCAGTGGAGAGAGCAAAATTAAGCTAGGGGCTTAAGCCTCTATTGATTCTCTCTGCACCGTCAGTCATGATATTGCCGTGATACAAGATAAAGCCCACGATTCTCGGTTTAGTCTTTGCGAAAAAGAGCATTCTTATGGCTCTCACGTGCATTTGATCGACGATCCGTTTATGCAGCATTTGTTGGCTCGGTTTTGCTCGGCCTCTGTGATTCAGCCTGAGGCGAATCAATTGATTTCTGAGATGTATCGATTCCTCATCCGTCAGGCAGCAAATGATTTGCTTCCAAGAAGTATTCAGCAGGTTTCAAGCCGTATGTCTGCCACGCATAGCGAGGCTCGCTTTGAGCTTCCGCTATTTGATCTTTCTACCCGAGCCGTTGTCGTCGATTTGATGAGGGCAGGAATTTTGCCCACGCTTGTTTGTTTTGAGACTCTTCATCAGATCATCGACGAGCAAAATCTTAGACAGTATCATATTCTCTTGAATCGAAAGACAAACGACAAAGGAGAGGTGGTGGGTGTGAATATGAGCGGTCATAAAATTGGGGGACCAATCGCTGATTCGTTTGTCTTTTTGCCCGATCCAATGGGAGCGACTGGCTCTTCGATTTTACATGTGGTGGAGCTGCTCAAAAGAGTGGCAGGTCAGCAAGGTCCTGCAAGACGCTTCGTCGCATTGCATTTGATTGTGACCCCCGAGTATTTGCGAGCGACGCAATCCTTATCTAGCGAACTGGATATTTTTGCGTTGAG
>JBILFF010000026.1:0-21919 GCA_044351695.1 Bdellovibrionota bacterium | reverse complement strand
CTCGTTTAAACCATCTCTCGCGAAACAAATCGCGTCTTCACTGGCAGTTTTGAGGCTGCCAGATCAAAAGCCTCTCGTGCGATTTGCTCATTTACACCTTCGAGCTCATAAAGGACTCGTCCAGGCTTAATCACTGAAACGTAGAACTCGGGCGATCCCTTACCGCTTCCCATACGCACTTCAAGGGGTTTCTTTGTAACCGGCTTGTCTGGAAATACTCTAATCCAGAGCTTTCCACCGCGTTTAATGTGACGGCTAATCGAAATCCGGCCCGCTTCAATTTGACGAGCCGTTAACCGGCCACGATCAGAGGCTTGGAGACCGAAATCACCAAAAGCCAAAGAAGCTCCTCGGGTCGCTTTACCCCTGTTTCTTCCTTTAGACTGCTTTCGCCATTTTAATCTTGCTGGCTGCAACATAACTCAAATCTCCTAAGCAACGAGAGTCTCAGTCTCTTCGGTTTGCTTTTTCTTTTCGTAAACTTCACCGTTAAAGATCCAAACTTTTACACCGATGACACCATAAGTGGTTTGTGCACGTGCTGTACCATAATCGATATTGGCGCGAAGCGTGTGCAGCGGCACTCGACCCTCATGGTATCTCTCCATACGAGCCATCTCTGCTCCTCCCAAACGACCGTTCACCATGACTTTGATCCCTTGAGCGCCAAACTTCTGGGCCGACTGCATGGCCTTCTTCATCGCTCGTCGAAAAGCTACACGTCGCTCTAACTGAGAAGCAATATTCTCAGCCACCAAGCGGGCGTCTACTTCTGCTTTTCGAACTTCTTTAATATTCAAGAGAAGCTCGCTCTTGCATAGCTTCTGAAGTTGAACCTTTAGCACATCGATGCCCGCACCTTTTTTGCCGATGATCACACCTGGACGGCTAGTGTGAATGCTGACCCGAACCTTGGATGCTGATCTCTCAATCACCACTCGGGCTATACCCGCATGAGCCAGTTTCTCTTCGACAAACTTGCGAAGGCGTAAATCTTCGGAAAGCAAATCGCCGTACGATTTTCGCTCTGCATACCAAACCGAATCCCAGCCTTTCAAAATCTTTAATCTTAGCCCGCCGGGGTGAATCTTCTGTCCCATGAATCAATCCTCCACAATCACGGTTAAATGTGATGTTCGCTTTTTAATCCGATGCGCCATTCCACGTTGTCGAGTCATTACTCTAAACAAAGTAGGCCCATTTCCGATTTCCACACGCTTCACTTTCAGAGTGTCGACATCGATTTGCTTTTCATGCGCATTCGCTCGCGCCGATTCCAAAAGCTTTTGCAAAAATCGCGCACCCTTTCTTGGGGTGTACGCTAAAAGAGCAATTGCCTTTGCCAACGGCATCCCACGAACGACCCGGGCGATAGGCGTAAGCTTTTTCGCTGAAATTCGAATGTTACTCAAAGTAGCTCTTGATTCCATGGCTTATTCCTTTGCCGCCCCAGCTTTTCGATCGCCAGAGTGCATTTTAAAAGTTCTCGTCGGCGCAAACTCCCCCAACTTATGGCCAACCATGTTCTCTGTGATGTAAACAGGAACAAAAGTCTTACCATTATGAACGGCGAAGTTCATTCCGATCATTTCTGGCAGAACGGTTGAACGTCTCGACCAAGTCTTGATGATCTTTTTTCCACCAGCACCCATCTGCTTAGAGATCTTCTCCATCAGATGATAATCTACGAAAGGACCTTTTTTTAAACTACGTGCCATCTCTTTACCTCACTTACACCATCTTCTTAGCGATCTGACGTCGAGTAACAATAAGACCGTCAGTTCGTTTTTTGTGACGTGTTCTATAACCTTTCGTTGGAACGCCCCAGGGAGTAACTGGATGACGACCACCCTTCGTTCTTCCCTCGCCCCCTCCATGTGGATGGTCAATTGGGTTCATCGAAGTCCCTCGGTTGTGAGGACGACGCCCCATCCATCGAGTTCGCCCCGCTTTACCGACTGATACGTTCATGTGATTTTGATTTCCGAGCTGTCCTACCGAGGCATAATTTTCAATGTGGACCAGTCGAGTCTCGCCCGAGGGTAGCTTGATAATCGCGTATTCCCCTTCCTTACCCAGAAGCTGAGCAAAGGAGCCCGCTGATCGAACTAAAGCACCGCCCTTACCACGCTTTAGTTCAATATTGTGAATCATCGTACCCACAGGAATAGAATTCAATGGGAGAGCACAGCCTGGCTTGATATCTGAGGTGGGCCCCGACTCAACCACATCATTCACTTTCAAGTTTTCCGGAGCCAAAATGTAACGCTTGTCGCCGTCGGGATATTGAATCAAAGCAATATTCACACTGCGATTTGGATCGTACTCAAGACTCGCTACTTTTCCAGGAATACCAACTTTATCTCTACGAAAATCGATCAAACGATACTGTCGCTTGTGGCCCCCACCGCGAAATCGACTTGTGATTCGCCCAGTATTTGACCGTCCTCCGCTTGATTTCTTAGGTTCAAGCAAAGACTTCGGAGGCTGCGCTCCTTTTGTCAGTTCAGTAAAATCTCGACGAGAGTAAAATCTTCTCGCCGGAGTTATTGGTTTATAAAATTCCATCTTTCACCTCAGGTTGTTGTCTCAAACAAGTCTAAGCTTTGACCTGCTTTGAGCTTAACGATCGCTTTTTTCCAGTTTGCTCGCTTACCTTGCTTCGCTCCCACTCGCTTCACTTTGCCGCGCATGACTTGCGTTCTGACAGAGACTACGTTGATCCCCTTCTTTAGTTTTTCAACAGCCTGCTTAATCTCGAGCTTGTTGGCGCCGGTTTCTACTGCAAATACGTATTGCCCGTCTGCCTGCAATCTTGAGCTCTTCTCTGTGATCATCGGATACTTGAGCACTGTGTTCATGCGACCTTCACTTTCTCTCTCTCATCGCCCGTCAAGTTCGCCTCGCACCATGCCAAGGCCTCCTTTGTCATGACACAAAAATCATGGGCCAAAAGATCACGAACATTGATCGCTTCGATCGGCAAGGTCTTCACCGAATCTAAATTTCTAAAAGCACGTCGTGTCTCATTCGAGAAGTTCCCCAAGATCAGGGCTGACTCCATGCCCATCTTCTTGAGCTGAGCCAAAGCGTCCTTGGTCTTGCCACTGGCTACATCCAAGAGATTCACGACCAAGATTTTATTCTCGAAACTCTTTTGCGAAAGAGCCACTCGAACTGCTTCGCGCTTCACTTTACGAGGTAGAGCGGAGTCGTAGCTTCGGGGCTTTGGACCAAAGGCGACGCCCCCATGGTATTGGTGGGGTCCCCTTAAAGTTCCCTGTCGCGCGTTTCCTGTTCCCTTTTGTCGAAAGGGTTTCTTTCCTGTTCCGGAGACCTCCGCTCGAGTAAGACAGGAATGAGTTCCTTGTCGTGCTCGTCTTCGCTGCATGATCACGTACTCATTTAAAAGGTCCAATCGCAGAGGCGCCTTAAAAATGGCATCGCTTCCTTGCACAGTCGAAGAGGTTCCAGCTTTTGAATCAATCAATTTCAAATCTGCCATGGCTTATGCCGCCTTCTTTTTTTGATGCTTCGAGGTGCAAATCTTCAACAAAGACTGCTCCCCGCCCGGAACTGATCCCTTCAACAGAAGAAGGTTCTCTTCCGGAATTACATCCACTACTTCCACAGACTTCAGAGTCACGTACTCGCTTCCCATGCGTCCGGGCATTTTCTTTCCAGGAATGGTTCGTGCAGGCCAAGTATGCATACCGCAACTTCCAGGAGCACGGTTGAAGTTACCCCCGTGAGACTGACGCCCGCGAGAGAAATTCCATCTCTTAATGGTTCCTGCCCAGCCTTTTCCTATGCTCACACCTTCTACAGTGAGAGCCTCTCCCTTCGAGAACTGAGCCACTCCAACATCTTGTCCTGCAGGTGCCTCGTGCCCTCTGAACTCTCGAATGAATCGATACACAGGGGCTTGCAGCTTCTTAAAAAAACCGAGGAGAGCTTTATTCGATCGCGCCCCAGGAATTTCTTCAAAACCTAACACTGCCGCAGAGTAACCATGCTTCTCTTGAGTTCTCTGCTCTAAGACTCGGCAAGGACCGGCCAAAACGACGGTAACGGGGATTAGTCCACCATCCGTATCGAAGGCCTGAGTCATTCCAATTTTTCTTCCTAAAATAACGCCCATAACTCTCCTTATTCGATCTCGACATGCACTCCAGCGGAGAGGTCTAACTTCATCAAAGCATCGATGGTTTGCTGAGTAGGACTCAATATATCGAGCAGCCGCTTATGAGTTCTCACTTCGAAATGCTCACGGGACTTTTTATCCACATGAGGTGACCGAAGAACACAATACCGACTCTTCCGAGTGGGAAGTGGAACGGGTCCCGCAATGCGAGCTCCCGTTCTCTGTGCAGTCGATACGATTTCTCGAATCGCATTATCCAAAAGATTGGACTCGTAAGCTTTTAATTTGATTCTGATCTTTTCACCCTGCACGACTAAATCCTTCCTCAGCTAACCTATTCATTTTTCTTTAGGCCAAAATTTTGACCACAACACCTGCGCCTACAGTTCGGCCACCTTCACGAATGGCGAATCGCAGTTGCTCTTCCATCGCAATCGGAGTGATCAACTCTACTTCGATTTCGATGTTATCGCCGGGCATTACCATCTCCACATTCGGAGGAAGAGTGATGCTTCCAGTGACATCAGTTGTTCTAAAGTAAAACTGAGGTCGATATCCTTTGAAGAAAGGAGTGTGACGTCCACCCTCTTCTTTGTTGAGTACGTAGACCTCAGCCTTAAACTTGGTGTGGGGCTTGACCGAACCCTTTTTAGCGCAAACCTGACCACGCTCCACTTCGTCACGCTTGGTTCCTCGCAAGAGAAGACCAACGTTGTCACCTGCCTGACCCTGATCAAGCAACTTACGGAACATCTCCACTCCGGTCACAACGGTGGTTTGAGTTGGTCGAATTCCTACGATTTCGATCTCCTCACCTACTTTAACCACTCCGCGCTCAACGCGACCTGTAATTACCGTTCCACGACCCTCGATTGAGAAAACATCCTCAACAGGCATCAAGAAATCGCGATCAATATCTCGTTTTGGTTCAGGGATGTAGCTATCGAGAGCTTCGAGCAATTTTTGAATTGCACCCGCGCCGAGATCACCTTTGTCACCTTCGAGGGCTTTCAATGCACTTCCTCGGATAATCGGAATTTGATCCCCAGGGAACTTATAGCTCGAAAGAAGGTCACGAAGCTCTACTTCCACAAGCTCCATCAACTCGGGGTCATCCACCATGTCGCATTTGTTCAAAAATACAACGATGTAAGGAACGCCTACTTGCCGAGCCAAAAGAATATGCTCTCGCGTTTGAGGCATGGGGCCGTCTGCTGCTGAACAAACCAAAATGGCGCCATCCATCTGTGCAGCACCGGTGATCATATTTTTTACGTAATCCGCATGTCCGGGGCAATCGACGTGGGCATAATGTCGCTTGTCCGACTCATACTCTACGTGAGCTGTTGAAATTGTAATTCCACGCGCTTTTTCTTCGGGCGTCTTATCGATTTGATCGTACGCCTGAAACTGAGCTCTTCCTTTTTCAGCGCAAACTTTCGTAATTGCCGCGGTGAGAGTTGTCTTGCCATGGTCAACGTGTCCGATTGTTCCAACGTTCACGTGAGGTTTTGTCCGTTCGAATTTAGCCTTAGCCATATTTCCTCCTGGTTCCTTAAAAAGTCATACTTCCTACGATTTGTTGTGAAATATTCGCCGGTACCACCTCGTAATGAGAGGGCTCCATAGCAAACGTTGCGCGACCCTGCGAAAACGATCGCAAGTCCGTCGCATAACCAAACATCTGAGCTAGAGGAACTTCACCAGTAACTACTTTGCTACCAGCACGCTCATCCATACCCAGCACTTTGCCCCGACGCGCATTCAAATCACCAATCACTTGGGAAAGGTACGCTTCGGGAACAACTACTTCAATCTTCATCACCGGCTCCATCAAAACCGGGGTCGCCTTAAGACAAACTTCTCTAGTGGCGATGCTTGCGGCCACTTGAAATGCAATCTCACTCGAGTCGACTTCGTGAAAAGATCCACCCTCAAGCGTGACTTGAAGATCTGTTAAAACATTTCCTGCCAATACTCCAGACTCGATCGCCGCTTTTACACCCTGCTCGACATAGGGGATAAACTGCTTCGGAATGAGGTCGCCACGAATGGCATTCACAAACTTAAAGCCTTGACCTCTATCAAGCGGCTCCACCTTTAGTTTTAGGTGAGCAAATTGACCCCTTCCGGCCACCAACTTTTCATGCTTGTAATCGATACTTTGAACATGAGTGATGCTTTCTTTGTAAGAGACCTGTGTCTTCCCTACGTTCGCATTTACTTTAAAATCTCTCAGAAGGCGGTCGGTGATAATCTCTAAATGTAGCTCACCCATTCCCGAGATCACCGTTTGCCCCGTCTCATCATTCATTGTGACCCTAAAGCTGGGGTCTTCTTTCGCCAGTTTCTGCAAAGCCTCGGCCAAACTGGCCTGGTCAGCCTGAGATTTTGGCTCGATCGCTACAGAAATTACTGGGTCGGGGGACTGAATCGATTCGAGCAAGATAGGCTTTTCCAGCTCGGCGAGAGTATCACCGGTGGTCGTAAACTTTAATCCAACCAGAGCACCAATATTGCCCGCCTTAATGGACTCCACATCTTCTCTGTTGTTAGCGTGCATTTTTAAAATTCGGCCGATCTTTTCTTTTTTGTTCTTCCCAACGTTTTGGTACGCCTCGCCCTTCTTTAACTCACCCGAATAAACACGGACAAAGGCGAGCTGCCCGACATAAGAATCCCACATGATTTTAAAAGCTAAGGCAGAGGTGGGCTCTTTTGGACTCACCTTGCGCTCCACCGCAGACTCATCCTCCAACGAAACAAAGCCCCTCACTGGTGGTACGTCGAGTGGTGACGGTAAATAGCGAACGATAGCATCTAGCAGGGGCTGAACTCCCCTATTTCGGAAAGAAGCCCCACACAGCACCGGCGTTGCTTTCATGGCAATACAAACCCTTCGGATCGTGGAAATAACTTCATCTCGGCCAACAGCCTTGCCCGACAAATAAAGCTCAGCAAACTCATCATCCAGATCCGCCAAAGCTTCGATCATTGACTCTCGAGCCTCTTGTGCAGATTTCAGCAGCTCCGAGGGAATCGCCTGGCTTTCGAACTGAGCCCCGGTCTCATCGCCTTTCCAAATTAAGGCCTTCATATCAATGAGATCGACGCAACCCTCAAAAGAATCTTCTTGTCCAATCGGCATCTGAATTGCGATCGGATTCGCTCCGAGACGTAGTTTGATCGAAGACAAAACTCGCTCAAAATCCGCCCCGACTCGATCCATTTTGTTTACAAATGCCACTCGCGGAACTCGATGCTTATCGGCCTGTCGCCATACCGTTTCTGATTGCGGCTCTACGCCGCCTACACCGCAAAACACACCTACCGCGCCATCCAAAACACGAAGCGAACGCTCCACCTCGATTGTAAAATCGACATGCCCAGGGGTGTCGATAATGTTGATTTGGAAATCTGCCCAATGACAAGTGGTGGCTGCAGACGTGATCGTGATCCCACGTTCTTGCTCCTGCACCATCCAGTCCATCTGAGTATTTCCCTCATCCACATTCCCCAAACGATGGGTGATACCCGTGTAATAGAGGATTCTCTCTGTTGTGGTCGTCTTGCCAGCATCGATATGCGCAATAATGCCAATATTCCGGATCTTCTCCAGATAGCTTGATGCTTTTTCGATTTTGGCTGTCATAACCACAACTAAATGCCTCTTTAATTACCAACGGAAATGGGCAAATGCTCTGTTCGCCTCTGCCATTTTGTGAACCTCTTCACGTTTTCTCATCGCGCCGCCACGACCTTGGGCAGCTTCATAAAACTCTGCTGACAATTTTTCCCACATACTGCGACCCACGCGAGATCGCGCCGATTGGATGATCCAACGGCAGCTAAGGCTCAGCTTTCTTTCGGGCCGAACCTCTACAGGCACCTGGTAGTTTGCTCCGCCCACCCGGCGAGAACGCACCTCAACTTCAGGCTTTACGTTATCAATGGCCTTTCTAAAAACCTTTACAGGATCCTCACCTTTCGACTGAAGATCATCAAAAGCTTGGTACAAGAGCTTCATGCAGACGCCCTTTTTTCCACTCCAAGTCATCATATTGACGAACTTAGTCACAACGGTGTCTCCAAAACGAAGATCTGGTTCAATCGCTCTTCTGTGAATCACTCTTTTTCTTCGTGGCATATGAACTCCTCTACTCTCTAAACTCTACAAATCTCTTTATCCGATTAGGCCTTCGGTCGCTTGGAGCCGTACTTGGATCGGCCCTTCTTCCTGTTCTGAACGCCGGCCGTATCGAGTGAGCCTCGAACCACGTGATATCGAACCCCAGGCAAGTCCTTCACCCGACCTCCACGAATCAACACCACACTGTGCTCTTGAAGATTGTGGCCGATTCCACCTATATATGCGGTGACTTCCATTTTATTGGTCAAGCGAACCCTACAAACTTTTCGCAAAGCGGAGTTCGGTTTCTTCGGGGTCATTACGAATACTTTGGTACAAACTCCTCGCTTTTGCGGTGAACTTTTCAACGCAGGCGACTTTGTCTTCGAGTATTGCTGCTTTCGAGGTTTTCGGATCAGTTGATTAATTGTTGGCATTCAAAAGTTCTCCTTGGCGAGCACCTCATTTTGAAAGCGCTCGCCTCGTCGTACAAAACAATGTCTTTCAGTTCAGCTTTCTTTCGTATCCCTGGGAGAGATACACAGAAAGTCCCATTAAACGGTCCAAATCCACAAAAGATTGGAACCAAAACAAGGAAGAGCCCAAAAGGGCTCTTCCCCAGAAATATGCCTAAGCTTTAGGGTTTCGACCCGACCAGTGTCAACAACTTAAGTCCTCGATTAACCGATCGCCTGCATATCGCCGGACATCCCAGTCGCATCGACATCGACATCCTTAAGGAATTCGTCATCCGAACCCTCAACAGAAATCTCCGCTGATCGATAGTTTCTGAGACCCGTTCCCGCCGGAAGTAGACGGCCCATAATGATGTTCTCTTTAAGGCCCTCTAAGTAGTCGATTTTACTAGCCACGGCAGCCTCGGTGAAGACCTTAGTAGTCTCTTGGAAGCTCGCCGCCGACAATACGCTATCCGTATTGAGCGCAGACTTCGTAATTCCCAACAAGAGGGGCTCTGCCGTTGCTGGTCTCTTTCCATCGGCGATGAGCTTTTCATTCATCTCCTCAAACACCCAGCGGCTGACCGCCTCATCCTGCAAGAATGTAGAATCATTAGGTTCTTTAATCCGCACTTTCCGGAGCATCTGACGAACGACAGCTTCAAAGTGCTTATCGTTAATTCCTACACCCTGAAGTCGATAAACTTCCTGGATCTCTCTTACCAAGTACTCGGCCAAAGCTTTGACTCCAAGGACTCGCAGAATATCGTGAGGATTCACAGCGCCATCCACTAGCGCCTCACCGGCACGAACGGTATCCCCTTCGTGGACCAGAATATGGCGAGCTTTTGGAATCATATATTCCACTTCTTCGCCTTGATCTGACGTGATGATGATTTTTCGCTTTCCTTTCGTGTCTTTTCCAAACGAAACGACGCCATCAAAATCAGCAATAATCGCGGCGTTGTCTTTCGGAGCACGGGCCTCGAACAATTCGGCCACTCGAGGAAGACCCCCAGTAATGTCTTTGGATTTGATGCCTTCTTTAGGAAGCTTACTTAAAACATCTCCAGGCTGTACCTCTTGACCGTCTTCAACCGCCACGGTGGCTCCGAGCGGCAGGAAGTATCGCACCTCTTTCGAGGTCCTCGGGTTAAGCAGAGCAGCTCCAGTTTTGGGATCTACAATAACAATTCGAGGACGTAGATCACTGGAACCTTTGTTCTCAATTACCACCCGACGAGAGAGGCCCGTCGATGCATCTCTCTGCTCTCGATATGTGACTCCCTCTTGAAGGTCTTCAAGCTTAATACGTCCACCAAACTCAGTAAGAATTGGGAGCGAATAAGGATCCCATTCCGCTAGGGTTTGGCCCACTTTAACCTTGTCACCTTCTTTACTCTTCACTTTTGAACCGTAAACGAGACGATGCTTTTCGAGTTCTCGACCAATGTCATCAACGATGATTACTTCGGCATTCTGACTCATGACCACCATTTCGCCTGACGGTGTTTTGATACTCGTCAAGTTATCGTACTTGATGGTTCCCGCGTTCTTACATTCAATCGAAGACTGCTCTGCCATGGCACTCGCAGTTCCCCCGATGTGGAATGTTCTCATCGTTAACTGAGTTCCAGGCTCGCCGATCGACTGTGCAGCCACAATACCCACTGCTTCACCAATGTTGACGAGCGTGCCGCGCGCAAGATCCCGTCCGTAGCAGAGAACGCACATACCACGTCGGCTTTTGCATGTGAGAGGACTTCGAACCGTCATTCGATTAATCGAAGCAGCTTCGAGCTTCTCGCACACCTCTTCTGTAATCTCTTGATTACCCGCTACCAGTAACTCCTTCGAAACTGGGTCGCGAAGATCAAACATCGCTACACGACCGAGAACTCGATCGATGAGAGGTTCAATAATTTCTCCACCCTCTACTCGGGCCTCTACTTCGAGACCCTCAAGAGTTCCACAGTCGAATTCGGCGATGACGCTATCTTGGCAAACGTCAACAAGTCGGCGAGTCAAGTATCCGGCGTTTGCCGTTTTCAAAGCTGTATCGGCCAAACCTTTTCGTGCTCCGTGAGTCGAGATGAAGTACTCGAGCATGTTTAGACCTTCACGGAAATTCGATACGATCGGAGTCTCAATAATCTCGCCTGATGGCTTGGCCATGAGGCCCCGCATCCCTGCCAGCTGTCGAATCTGTTGAATCGATCCCCGCGCTCCGGAGTCTGCCATCATGAAAATATTGTTGAAGCTTTTTTCTCGAACCGGCTTTCCATCTCGATCCGAAAACGCATTGGTCTTTCCACCTGCTCGCAACTTAAATTCTTGAACACCTAAGTTTGCCATCATTTCGCCCGAAAGCTTGTCTGATAGCGATGTCCAGATATCGATCACCTTATTATATCGCTCGCCATCGGTGATGATACCTTCAGCATATTGATTCTCGATTTCTTTAACTTCTTCTTTCGCCTTGTTCAGCAGGTTCGTCTTCGAGGCTGGGATCACCATGTCTGCCATAGCAATCGAAGCTCCGAATCGAGTCGCAAACTCAAAGCCCATGTTCTTCAGACGATCGGCCATCAATACGGTCTTCTTTTGCCCCGCATGTTTGAACGCAGCAGCAAAGAGCCGGCCGATGGACTTTTTATCCAAGGCACGGTTGATTAGCGAAAACTCAACCTCATCAGGCGTCACAGACTTAATCAAAATACGGCCGGCTGTTGTCGCTACCTTTTTATCTTTGAGCTTAAAATAAACGCGTGCATTGAGATCGACCGCACCACTCTCATAGGCCAGACGTAGTTCATCTGCATTTGAAAAAAGCTTGCCTTCACCTTTTGCGTAGGGCTTTTCACGAGTCATGCAATAGAGGCCCAAAACGATATCTTGAGTAGGAACAATCACTGGCTTACCACTCGCAGGTGAGAGCAGATTGTTTGTGGCCATCATCAAAGCCCGAGCCTCTACCTGAGCCTCGATAGATAGCGGCACATGAACCGCCATTTGGTCCCCATCGAAATCCGCGTTAAAAGCCGTACACACTAAAGGATGTAATTGAATCGCCTTACCCTCTGTAAGAATCGGTTCAAAAGCTTGAATCCCCAAACGGTGAAGAGTGGGCGCGCGGTTCAACATTACAGGATGCTCTTTGATAACCTCTTCCAGAACTTCGTAAACTTCTGGAGCCTCACTTTCGACCATTCGCTTCGCAGCTTTGATCGTTGAAACATACCCACGCTCTTCGAGCTTATTAAAAATAAATGGCTTGAAGAGTTCCAGCGCCATCTTTTTGGGAAGTCCACACTGATGCAAACGAAGGTGTGGCCCCACCACAATTACAGATCGGCCCGAGTAATCAACACGCTTACCTAAAAGGTTTTGTCGGAAACGGCCTTGCTTTCCTTTGATCATATCAGACAAGGACTTCAAGGGGCGTTTGTTGGTTCCCGTAACCACTCGACCTCTTCGACCATTATCGAAAAGGCTATCGACAGCTTCTTGTAACATCCGTTTTTCGTTTCGAAGAATGATGTCTGGAGCATCTAACTCCATCAAACGCTTCAATCGATTATTACGATTGATGACCCGACGATAGAGATCGTTAAGATCACTCGTGGCAAACCGCCCACCATCCAATGGAACAAGAGGCCGGAGATCGGGCGGCAGAACAGGAACAACATCCATGATCATCCACTCGGGACGATTCTCGGATCCTAAAAAGGCCTCTACTACTTTGAGACGTTTGATCAGTTTCTTTCTTTTTGCTTCTGAAGTCGCATCTGCCAACTCAGTACGAAGTTGATCTGCGAGCAAGCGCATATCGATTTTTTGAAGCAAATCACGAACAGACTCAGCACCCATGCTCGCTGTGAACTCAGCGCCGAATTCATCGATCGCTCGACGATACTCATTTTCAGACAAGATCTGCCCCACTTTAAAGGGCGTCTCGCCAGCATCGATGACGACATACGACTCATAATAAAGAACTCTCTCAAGCTCTCTTAAAGTGAGGTCAACGAGCGCTCCAATTCTTGAAGGCAAGCTTTTCACAAACCAAATATGCGCAACGGGAGTTGCCAATTTGATATGCCCCATGCGCTCGCGACGAACTTTACATTCAATCACTTCGGTTCCACATTTTTCACAAACCACGCCACGGTGCTTCATCCGCTTGTATTTGCCGCAAATACATTCGTAGTCTTTAACGGGCCCAAAGATAGCCCCGCAAAACAAACCGCCACGCTCAGGTTTAAATGTACGGTAGTTGATTGTTTCAGGTTTTTTCACTTCACCGTAAGACCACTCCAAAATTTGCTCTGGAGAGGCAATATTCAGCTTAAAAGCACTGATCGATCCGGGATCTTTAGGTTTTTGAAAGAGATTATAAAAGTTTTCCACGAGCTTCTCCTAACTCTAATGAGTCTTAGAACAAATTACGCTTCTGCTGCTTCGTCCTTCTCAACAGGGGCTTCTTGCACCAACTCAACATTCAAACCAAGAGCCCTAAGCTCTTTAGTCAACACGTTGAACGACTCTGGTAAGCCCGGTTCAAGTTTGCATTCACCTTTGACGATTGACTCGTACATGCGAGTTCGGCCGATGATGTCATCCGACTTCACCGTCAAAAACTCTTGCAAGGCGTAAGCAGCACCATAAGCTTCCATCGCCCAAACCTCCATCTCACCCAAACGCTGACCTCCGAACTGAGCCTTTCCGCCCAGTGGCTGTTGCGTCACAATGGAGTATGGCCCAATGCTTCGCGCATGAATCTTGTCTTCAACGATATGATGCAGCTTGAGCATGTACATGGTTCCGACAGTGACCCGTCGCTCAAAAGGCTCTCCCGTTCGACCATCAAATAAATACATCTGACCATCTTTCGGTAGATTTGCCATTTCAAGCATTCGCTCGACCTCGCCTTCGCGAATCCCATCAAATACGGGTAACGCGAGCGTGGCGCCCTTGCGCATCTTTCTTGCAAAATCAAGCAGCTCGTCTCGATTCGCATTCTTTAAGAACTCACTCACGCTGTCGGAGCGATAAATCTCTTGAAGATACTTTCTCAAAATCTCTACATCGAGATTGTTCTCAAGCATCTTATTAATCATCTTACCGATGCCCGTTGCAGCGCCTCCCAAATGAGTTTCAAGAAGCTGGCCGACGTTCATACGAGAAGGCACACCCAAAGGATTCAAGACGAGATCCACAGGAGTTCCATCCGCCATGTAGGGAAGATCTTCTTCGGGAAGTACTCTGGAGACGACACCTTTATTTCCGTGTCGACCCGCCATTTTATCTCCCACCTCAATCTTACGCTTGATGGCAACGTAGACCTTTACCATCTTAATGACGCCCGGAGGTAGCTCATCCCCTTTTGAAAGTTTCTCGATTCGGGACTGGGCCACCAACTTTATTGCCTCAATTTGATTGCTCACGTTCTCTAAAGTGGAGCGAACCCGAATCTCCGTCTCTTCTTCTGCGAGCGGAATTCGAGCCCAATCCAAGGTCTCGATTTGATCGAGAGCTTCTTTGGTGATCTTAGTTCCCTTGCCCAGAGCCTGCTGACCGCTCTTTCCTTGAACCGGCCCATTAGCAGTCTGGCCAATCAAGAAACGCTGTATCGTTTTGAAACCGCTTTCTCGCAGGATACGGATTTCGTCTTCTTGGTCCTTAAGAATGCGCGCGATTTCTGCGTCTTCTAAAGCTTTCGCACGTGAGTCTTTTTCGACACCTTCTCGCTGAAACACTCGCGTGTTAATCACAGTTCCAACCACGCCTGGTGGCACTCTCAAAGAGGTGTCTTTAACATCGCTTGCCTTCTCACCGAAGATCGCTCGGAGTAGTTTTTCTTCAGGGGAAAGCTGGGTCTCACCTTTAGGCGTGACCTTACCGATCAATATATCGCCCGGATGCACTTTAGCACCGACACGAATGATGCCCGACTCATCCAAATTTCTGAGGATCTCCTCACTTACATTAGGAATGTCGCGAGTGATCTCCTCCATTCCAAGTTTTGTGTCTCGCGCAAGAATCTCAAATTCCTCGATATGGATTGAGGTAAAAAGATCGTCGCGCACTGCACGCTCTGAAATCAGAATTGAATCCTCGTAGTTGTATCCACCCCAAGACATGAAGGCGATAGTCACGTTTCGTCCTAAAGCAAGCTCGCCCATATCCGTTGACGGACCATCGGCAAGGATTTCTCCTTTTTGAACGTATTGGCCCACCTTAACAATCGGCTTTTGGTTGATACAGGTGTTTTGATTTGAGCGTTGATACTTCAGTAGGCTGTAGATCTCGACACCGGTGCTATGAGTGTTAGCCACATATTCCTTAGAAGTGGCGTCGACTCGAAGCACAATACGTGCTGAATCGACTAACTCAATCCATCCCGGATTGTCTGCAACCACTGTAACGCCGGAGTCTTTCGCAACAATAGATTCCATGCCCGTGCCGACAACAGGAGAATCGGTTTTCACCAACGGCACGGCCTGACGTTGCATGTTTGAACCCATCAAAGCTCGGTTTGCATCATCATGCTCAAGGAAGGGAATCAATGAAGCCGCCACGGACACAATTTGATTGGGCGAAACATCGATATAATTTAGATCCGTTGGGGGAACCAAAACGAATTCACCCTGACGTCGAGCAGACACAAACTCTTCAGTGATTTTATTCTTGCTGTCCACCATGACGGAAGCCTGACCGATCGTGGCTTCTTGCTCCTCAAGAGCCGACAGGTAAACAACCTTATCGCTTACAGCACCGTTCTCGACCAAACGATACGGTGTCTCGATGAATCCAAAATCGTTGATCCGAGCATAACTTGATAGAGATGCAATCAAACCGATATTTGGACCTTCAGGAGTTTCGATCGGACAGATTCTACCGTAGTGAGTCGGATGCACATCTCGAACTTCAAAGCCCGCATGATCCCTGGTCAGACCGCCTGGTCCAAGGGCCGAGAGACGTCGCTTATGGGTAATCTCTGACAGCGGATTTGTTTGATCCATAAACTGCGAGAGTTGAGAAGTACCAAAAAACTCTTTTACGACAGCTGATACCGGCTTCGCATTGATCAACTCATGAGGCATCAGAGTCTCAAGCTCTTGTAGACTCAGACGCTCTTTGATCGCCCGCTCCATTCGAACAAGACCTACTCGATACTGGTTCTCGAGAAGTTCGGAAACACTTCGAACACGACGATTGCCTAGATGATCAATATCATCGATTTCTCCCCGACCCTCTTTCAAGCCCACCAAATACTTGATGGTTGCCATGATGTCGTCGTTGGTCAAAGTCCGGACGTCAAGGGACGTGTCGAGCTTGAACTTATGATTCATCTTGAGACGTCCAACTTGTGCCAAGTCGTACTTCTCAGCGTCAAAAAACAAGCCTTTAAAGAAATTACGCGAAGACTCAATAGTGGGAGGATCTCCTGGTCGGAGCTTCTTGTAGATCTCCATCATCGCCTCTTCAGGGCTATCCACTTTGTCCATCAACAAAGTGTCTCGAATCGATGAAGATACCGTCTGGTTATTGATGAAAATCAGTTTAATTTCAGAAATCTTAGCTGTCTGAATTTGGCGCCACACATCGTCGGTCACCTCGCGATTGACCTCCAGCAGAATCTCGCCTGTCTCTGGATCAACGACGTTGCTGGCGGTAATACGCCCAATCAACTCTTCGGCCTCAACCGGAATCTCATCAATCCCTGCCTGTTCCATTTTCTTGATTGAGAATCGAGTAAAGCGACGTCCCGCTTTCAGGATAACATTGCCCTGCTTGTCTTTGATGTCGCCATAAGCAAGCTGCCCCGGCAAGACATCACCAACCACTGTCTTAGAAATTTTAGATCCCTTAATATGGTAGGTCTCTGATTGATAAAAATAGTTGATGATTTGCTCTTCCGAGAAACCCATGGCTCTCAAAAGAATCGTAGCAGGAAACTTGCGGCGTCGATCGATGCGAACATTCACCATGTCTTTTGCATCAAATTCAAAATCTAACCATGAACCGCGGTAGGGAATGACTCGAGCGTTGAAATTGAGTTTTGTTCCCGCTGTAATGACGGCTGCTTTACCACCCTCTCTGTCAAAAAATACTCCAGGAGAGCGGTGCAGCTGGCTAACAACCACGCGCTCCGTCCCGTTAATGATAAAGGTGCCATTTCGAGTCATGAGAGGCATTTCGCCAAAGTAGACTTCTTGCTCTTTGACATCGCGAATGTTCGAGCGTTGGCCCTCTTCATCCAGCTCCCAAAGCACAAGACGAACGGTCACTTTTAAAGGGGCGGCGAAAGTCATCCCGCGCGCGCGACACTCGGTTACGTCGTACTTGGGCTCCTCTAAAACGTACTGAACAAATTCTAACGATGCTGTCTGGTTAAAATCACTAATGGGAAAAACACTCTTAAAAACACCTTGGAGCCCTACTTCTTCACGCTGATCTGGGCGGACTTTGGCCTGAAGAAAGCTCGTGTAGCTCTCTTTTTGCATCTGAATAAGATTCGGAATATCGATAATTTTGGGAATGGCCCCGTAACGTCGACGATACCGGAAGTTGCTCGAAGTGAGTTGTTCGGAACGAAGTTCTTCGTTGACCTTTTTCGACATAAGAATCCCTCTTTCAAAAGAACAGAAGCTACAAATTGCTCAGAGCAAGGCAGGCACCGCCCCGAGACCACCGATCGAACCATGCACAAAAGCCCCTCGTCACCTGCCGAGAGGCTTTTGATCAAAGTCAAAAGAAACTGATTTGCTCAAAGCCCATTAATCGACTTTGACTTTGGCTCCAACAGCCTCAAGCTCTTTCTTGAACTTAGCGACATCGTCTTTCGACAAGCCAGCTTTAACGAGCTTAGGAGCGCCTTCTACAAGATCCTTAGCTTCTTTGAGGCCGAGACCAGTGATCACACGAACCACCTTAATCACGTCGATTTTCTTGTCTCCAGCGGCCTCGAGATGAAGATTGAACTCAGTCTTCTCTTCAGCTGCCGCTGCGCCAGCGCCACCCGCACCAGCCACCGCCGCCACCGCTACCGGTGCCGCTGCTGATACGCCGAACTTCTCTTCGAACTCTTTGATGAGTTGCGAAAGCTCAAGGACGCTCATGTTAGAAATAAAATTAATTACATCGTCTTTAGTTACAGCCATTGCTCTCTCCAATTTTTTACCTAATTTCGTTACCGTTTTTGAAAACACTTACCTATTAGTCAACACCTTTTTCTCTATATCCTCTGCTCAGCTAGGCCCCGGCCTCCTTATTTCTACGCAAAGAATCCAGAACATTTACCCAACCCGAAGGAACCGCATTGAGTACCCGCACGAATCGGGTCGGTACCTGAGCCCACAAGCCCACCAATTGACCCAAAAGCTGCTGCTTAGACGGCAAGCTAGCCAAGGCCTTCACATCGTTGGCTGACAAAACGCGGCCCTCGAGAATTCCACCCCGAACCTTCAACTTATCGTTTGTCTTTGCAAAACCCATCAGCGCCTTTGCGGCAGCTCCGATATCGCCCTGAACAACCGCCACTGCGGTCATTTCGTCGAACGTCTTTTGCATCTGATCAGCCAATGCTGAATCCAAAGCCCGAAGAGCAATTCTGTTCTTAACGACTTTGTAAGAAGCTCCCGCTTTTTTTAGCTCAAAACGAAGCTTTGTTAAGTCCATTACGGTGATGCCCCGGAAATCCGTGATATAAAGAGCATCAGCAGCGCCAAACTGCTCTCGAAGCTCGTTTCCGTACACAATCTTTTTAGCCTTATTCTTCATAAGTTATTCCTTCGAAAGCTCTGTCTTAGGGTTGATAAAATGAAGCAACATCTACCATGACACTCGGACTCATGCTGCTACTGATGTACGCAGAAAGAATGTAAGCCCCCTTCACAGAGGAGGGCTTCGCTCTCACGATTTGCTCGGTCAGTGCTTTAAAATTATCGATTAGCTTCTCTTTGCCCATGCTGATCTTACCGAAGCCAGCATGAACAATTCCCGCCTTGTCGATTCGAAACTCTACCCGCCCCTTTTTAAGATCGGTGATAACGTTTTTGAGATCCATAGTCACCGTTCCAACCTTTGGATTCGGCATCAAGCCCTTGGGGCCCAGAACTCGCGCTACCTTACTCACCACAGCCATCATGTCGGGAGTGGCCACAACGGAGTCAAACTCAAGCCATCCGGCGTTGATCTTTTCAACCAACTCCTCAGCACCCACAAAGTCAGCACCAGCTTCTTCGGCCTCTTTTAGCTTTGCTCCCTTGGCGAAAACTAAAATTCTGGCGGACTTGCCTGAGCCATGGGGGAGAGCTACTGCCCCACGTACGTTTTGGTCGGATTGCTTGGGGTCGACCCCCAAGCGAAGTGCAATCTCAAGCGTTTCGTCGAATTTGGCTTTTGGTAGATCCAAAATTCTTTGAATCGCCTCAGCGTAAGATTGCGCTGCAAGCCCTTTATCGCGAAGCTTTTGAACCGCGGTTGAAAAGCGCTTCCCTTGTTTCTTTTTAATAACTTCGATTGGTTCTAACTGAAGAGCTGCTTCTGCCATGATTATGCCTCCACCTCGACACCCATGCTTCGCGCCGTGCCCCGAATAATCGATTCTGCCGTCTCTACGTCGTAGCAATTCAGGTCAGGCAACTTAGCTTTTGCAATCTCTGTTACTTGAGATTTTTTAAGCTTTCCTACTTTGTTTCTGTTGGGGACTCCGGATCCTTTTTGAATTCCAAGAGCCTTCATAATCAGAATCGAAGCCGGAGGGGTTTTAGTGATGAACGTAAAGCTTCGGTCACTGTAGACGCTGATCACCACTGGAATAATGGTGTCTCCCTCTTTTTGAGTCCTCGCGTTAAATTGCTTACAAAAATCCATAATATTGAGTCCGTGCTGACCCAAGGCAGGACCTACGGGAGGCGCTGGGTTGGCCTTGCCCGCAGGAATCTGCAGCTTAATCTGTGTGAGAAGTTCTTTTGCCATAGCTTTCGTCCTTTATAATTTTTCAGCTCAAGATTTCTCTACTTGAGCAAACTCTAAATCGATTGGTGTTGATCGGCCAAAAATGCTGACCAAAACTTTCAAACGCCCTTTTTCGGCATTCACATCGTCCACGACGCCCGTGAAATTTGCGAAGGGCCCTTCTTTCACCCTGACGCTCTCACCCTTGTCAAAAACAATTTCGAGCTTCGGCTTCATTCGGCCCTCTTTGATTTGCTGGGTGATTCGAAGAACTTCCTCTTCACTCACCGAGGGCGGATTTGTTGCGTCTCCTACGAAGCCAGTTACTTTAGGTGTCTGCTTCACTAGTGAGATGGTCTCATTCGTCACTTCCATCTTGATAAAGATGTAGCCGGGGAAAAACTTTTTGCTCTTCGCCTTCTTCTCGCCCTTTTTGACCTCAACGACCGTCTCGGTAGGAATCAGAATGTCACCAAACTTGGCCTGTAAATGGTGCTGTCGAACACGCTCTTCAATCGCTTGCTTCACCTTAGACTCGAAGCCGGAATAGACATGTACAATATACCAATTCATCTCAGTACTCCTGCTTACAGAATCCAACCGAACAAGTTGCTCCACACGGTGTCCATCAAAAAGAAAACTAAAGCTGCAACGAGAACCATAATAGTGACGACGATGGTCGAGGCCGTTGTCTCTTTTTGCGTTGGCCAAGTGACCTTCCAAAGTTCCGCCACACATTCATCCGAAAAATCCACGGCCCTCTTTTTGAGAGCGAGAGCAAGAAAACAAGCTAGACCGCCCAAACCACAGATAATCCCGGAAAGTGCAGCGTGATTAAAAACAAGCTCGCTACCATCGCCGAATGGGCGAAGTTGAGTTGGCACTTTAAACAAAACCAACAAACCCTCTGACAGTTTAAAGAGAACGAGGGCCACTAAGCCCGCAATGATCAGAAAAGAAAGATAAGTAAACTTTCGTAAATTCGTTTCCAATTAACGCTCCTCGGTTCGTTCGGCCCCAGAAGTGCTTAAAGTGCACTCTGCCGTCGATTCGCTCCCACGATTTTTCCGTGGTACAGGCTTTAGACTCGGTTTTGAGGCCGAGATCAATCAGAAAAGTGGCGAAAAGCCGAAGTGAAAACCAGGCCAGGAGGGACTCGAACCCACGACCCTCGGTTTTGGAGACCGATGCTCTACCAACTGAGCTACTGGCCTATCCTAAATACATGGAGCCCATGACCGGGATCGAACCGGTGACCTCACCCTTACCAAGGGTGTGCTCTACCAGCTGAGCTACATGGGCTTATGGTGGAGAGGGCCGGATTCGAACCAGCGAAGGCGTGAGCCAACAGATTTACAGTCTGCCCCGTTTGACCGCTTCGGTACCTCTCCATGGGTCAAAATAAAAAGTCAAAGAATTGGAGCGGGCGAAGGGATTTGAACCCTCGACCCTCTGCTTGGAAGGCAGATGCTCTAGCCGCTGAGCTACACCCGCAAACAAAGCCGGAGACAGGACTTGAACCTGCAACCTACTGATTACAAATCAGTTGCTCTACCAATTGAGCTACACCGGCATCTTTTAACCATGCAATGTTCAATACAAAGCAGTGCCTACTTAACAGTCGAAAGCCTTGATGAGGCAATAAAGAAGATCTCATTTTTGGAATCTCTGATTTTTTGTAGACCGGGGGCCCCGAACACCTGACTCAACCGATTAGGCTAAAACCCTTAAACGCCTTAGTTTCATGAAGCTTTGGATTTTAAGTATTTTTTTGTGAACAAAATACCACAACTGTTTCAATAACTTAGAGGGGGCGTTCCCAAGCGATTCGTCCTCTTATATAAAGACGCGGGGGTACTGGGGTATGAGAATTCTAACGGTTTATCTGTTGCTCACAGGATTCAGTCTTTTGGGCTGCGCCGGCGGCAAACCCAAAACATCTGCCGATCCGCTGTCAAAAGAATCAAATTCTCCGACTTCGAACCTCAGCTTTGCTGGGGATCAAGCCAAAAAAAGAAGTGCTCTCAGCGATTTTGAGACTGGCGATTGGAAGCTCGCTTCGTTTGCAAGTCAGAGCACCCTGGTGGGCGGCCCCGATCAACTCTTTATTCGGCATGTTTTTGCAGCGGGAGGAAATCACTCGGAGAATGACTGCTCCGCAACAGGAAAGTGGGCCGGTTTGATTGTAAAAAATCCTGCCGCGCTTTCTCTAGCAGTTCAGGTTCC